>CAZRCH010000061.1:0-9703 GCA_964598545.1 uncultured Methanolinea sp.
GCGAGTTCCCAGCTCACGCCCTGCACCTTCAACAACGTGGTGCCGGGGTCCCATACCATCCAGGTGACCAGGTCCGGCTATTCACCCTGGAGCACCACAACGAGCGTGAGTGCGGGGAGGAACACCCAGGTGTATGCATCGCTCTCGCCCCTGCAGCCTGCGACCGGATCGATCTACGTCACCTCGGTCCCCTCGGGGGCGAGCGTGTACGTGGACGGGACGTACTACGGGCCTGCCCCACAGCTCGCCTCGGGCCTCTCCCCCGGGTACCACCAGGTGCGGATCTCTCTCTCGGGGTTCCAGGACTGGACGGGCTCCGTGAACGTGCAGTCGGACGCGACCACGCGGATCAGCCAGACCCTCTCGGTCGGCCCGACCCCGACTCCTCTGCCGGGGACCGGCTCAATCGCGGTCCATTCGACTCCGGCAGGTGCAGAGGTCTACCTTGACAACGCCTATGTCGGGATCTCCCCGCTCACGATCCCCTCGGTCTCACCGGGATCCCACGTGGTCCTCCTTACGATGCCGGGATACGCCAACTGGCAGGCCACGGTCCAGGTGCAGCGCGACGTGATCGCGTCCGTCGATGCGACCCTCTCCCCGGCACCCACCGCGGCCCCGACAAAGACGGGGCTCCCGGCCGCACTCGCGGTCCTCGGGGTCGGCATCCTTGCCGTGGCACTCCTGGCAAGGAGACGCTGAAAGAGACCCGCTCTCACCTTTTTTTCCCTTCTCGCAAAAGAGAAACGCTTTCATGGTATCCCGTTCAACCTGCCACCCATGGCACTCACCAGCCGGCAGGCAGCCGAGATCTGCGGCATGATGGACTGCTACGCAGAGATGTATCGCAGCAAGAATACGATCGGGCTCCTCTCGCTCTTCTCCCCGCGCATCTGCGGGTATGGGAGCGGCCCCGATGAAGTGGTGAAAGACTTTGCCGGGATGAAGGCCCAGGTGAAGCGGGATCTCTTCCAGGCAGACTCGGTCCGCATCATGTTCGAGAACGTGCACGTTGCCGGTGAGATGCCGGTCGCGTGGGTGATGGCAGACTGCCTCTTTGAGGTGGTGGTGAAGGGAAGTCGCCTTGCGATGACGGGCCGCTTCACTGCAGTCCTGAAAAACACCGGCTCGCGCTGGCTCTTTGAGATGATCCACTTCTCGGTCCCTGCCCTGACGCAGGCGCCTGGCGAGTCGTACCCGGGAAGCGCGTAATTTATCAGTCTTGAATGGCTATGACCCAAAAATGATAACTGGAGGAACTTAACTCTGGTTCGATCCTTATCACGTTATTTTTCGTGGGATGTATGCAGAATAGCATTCTGAAGTTTTTTTATCGTTTTTTTGCCAGATAGGTGTCCTGATGTGCAAATTTCACAGAATCACCGGGGACCATGTCAATTATCTGGAATCCACACGCTGGCAGAGTCCTGTTGATGTACTCCTGCGGATGAAATGCGGCACAAATATTCTCCCCTTCATATTGTTCATTATGAATAATGAGATGCCCTTCATTGTATTCTAACTGCTCAGAGGCGGACAGGTGATTGATGAAGTTGTTCCCATGTACCGTGAAAATGAATATTCCATCTTTTGAAATTAATCTATGCAACTCCTTCCACCACTGGAACTGGGTATCCTCAGACATGTGGGTGAAAATGGAGCGGGCGAGGATAAAGTCGAATGTTCCATCAACGAAAGGGAGCGGGGGTTCGAGAGAGTTCCTGTAAAAATCTCCAAAAACAAGGTTTTGTTGACACCAGTCAATGAGATCCTGGTTATAGTCAACACCAACGATACGTGTGTGATTCAAAGGTTTGAATAAGCGGGTCAATCGCCCACATCCACAACCAAAATCAAGAATTGATCCAAATGATGAAATGGAAAATCCATGTTTCTCGAGCAATGGCCTGATGAGCAGGTGATACTGAGTATATCCAGAATCAAAAAAGAGACGTAAATTTGTGGTTCCAATCACTAGTTCTACCAATCGGGGCGGAGGGATGGGGAGTCCGTCAGGGCTCCCGAATATCCGGTATTTGGCATTGATAAGGGATTTACGGACATCGATATTCTTCACACAATGAGAGATGTGGGTGAGATATCCTAACATGTTCAGGCGACGATCCAACAAACCGGTCTTCATCAGGATTTAATTGGTGAGATTTATGAAAAAACGTTATGTGAGCATCCCATATCCATACATGAAAGGTGTGTTGAACCTCTACAAAATATGCGCATGCAGGATAAATCAACCATTTACTTTTTTCGTGGGTGAGGGAGTTCGGGCATATTCCGGGACATATGTTCTGCGAAATTCCATGGATGTTTCATTTCTCATGGTATGCACATTTCACCTGTAATAAAAAGAGATACGTTCCTGGAGGCTATCCCTAATGATATGGTTGCATAAAAACCACATGATCCTCATCGAGACACACGCATACAAAATGAAAATCGCGGATTGGGATTTCCTTTGAAAATGCCTCCGGCATTTTCGTGCGTCAGACCTGATGCAAATTGCATCACTCTTGTTTTCATATAAAAAAGGCAGAGCCGATATTCGGATTATCTTATTCCAGGTATATACCCACAAGGTTGGCAGCATCCCTTTTACCAATACCCCCGCATCTCGTTTCAGTGAGTGAGAAGTTCAATCTTTCTGCGTGCGGTTGTACCTAAAAAACCCACTGGTACTACGATCTTGGTGGTTCCAGATCTTCTTTCCTAAGAGGTGATAGCCCCGATTTGGAAGGAGTTGGAAACACAAAGTGACTGATTTTAATTTTTCAGACCGGAAAAAAAAGCGGCGCCCTGACTTACAGCACCGGGAACCGCTTGCGGTCGATGGGGGTGAGGGTGTAGCTCCACCATGAGCCCGGAGGCTGCCAATTGATGAAGGTCATTGTGTACCCTTGAGTTCCGGAGCCGCCAAAGTACTGGGGAAGCTCCCACTTCAGGTACCCTCCCTCCTTTGCAAATGCCTTCTTTGCGGGGTCCCACCGCTCGCCGAAGGTGATGTAGACATCGTAAGGCCCCTGGGGGACGACCTGGTCGAACCGGTGCGTATACCCCTTCGCCACGTAGACGGCGAGGAGCGCTCCCCCTGAACCGCGGGGGGCGAGTGCCACGACGAGGTCGCTTGTACCTCCCGAGTTATCGATGGCGAGGAACAGGCCGCCGGTCTGCCAGTATCCCTTGACGAGCGACCCGCTCGGGATGGAGGGGTAGCGGACCGCAAGGGCGCTCTCAAGGAACGATCGCACGACCGGGCCCTGGGACGGGTCGATGGCAACGGCCTGCTCGTAGTCGGCGATGGCCTGGTCGTATTGTTTCAGGGCTGCATAGGCCTTGCCGCGGTTGAAGTAGGCGCGGGCGTACCCCGGTTCGAGTGCTATCGCCCGTGTGTAGGCATCGATCGCGGCGTCCCAGCGGAGATGGCTGGCGTACTCGTTGCCCATGTCGTTCCATGCGGCGGCGGTTGCTTTCGCGTCTCCCGAGAGGATCACAAGCTCGGCGGATGCGGGCACGGCGCAGGTGGCCGCGGCAAAGAGGAAGAGGAGCAGGCAGGCTGCAGGTACGGTTCGTGGGGTGGCAGGCATAGGGTATCTCCAGTACAGCAATACACGGATGGTCTTTATATACCCTCGTACGTGGGAGGGGGCAGAGAAAGAAGAGTGGGGGGGAATCAGAACCTTACCTTGTCGAACCGTGCATTGACCCGCTCCAGGATTGCATCAGGGTTTATCCGTGGGGTAAATCCCCCTCCAGACCAGTTCCCGTACGTCATTCCGGGATGCGAGGAGAGCCCACTTCGGATCAGGAAGATATTGAGCAGCCTCACCGTCTCCCCATCGGTGATGGTGACGCTCCGGATATAGTCCTGGTACCCCTCCTTTTTGATGGCGAGGGTGTGGGTTCCCGGGACGACCCCGGTGACCGTCGTCGGCGTCGTTCCCACGAACTCAGAATCGAGGTATACGTCGGCATAGGAGGGGATGGTACTCACCCTGATGGACCCGGTCGCCGGACTGAGTGTTGCCATGACCATCTTAATTCCTGATGTGGTGACCAGCACCTGGTCGACAAAGTCCGCATATCCTTCCTTGGTCATCCTCACCGTCCTGATCCCGGGTGAGACACCGGTCACCTTCCTTGGCGTGAGACCGTAGTATACCCCGTCAACATAGACCATGGCCGCGGGGGGGCTCGACTTGAGGTAGAGGGTCCCGGTGCGGGAGACCGGCGATCCGATGGTGACTTCGTCGGTCAGGACATCGGTCCCGTTCACCTGGATGGTGAACTTCACCCGGCCGTCTTCAAATCCCGAGAAGGAGAACGGGATGACGAAGTCGTCAGGGCCTCCGTTCTCCTGTTCGGGGATATCAGGGTTGGCCCGCTTGATCCCATACCACTCGACCAGGGAGAGGATGTTTGTCTTTCCTTCCTCCACGGTGCCTTCGTTCCTGATCACCGGCCAGGTGCCGTTGATGAAATCATTCCCGTGGTACATCGTCCAGGTCCCGTCGACCGAGTTGCCGGAGTGAGTCAGTTCCCGGGTCTCGTAATTGGGTACATCGTTCTGGAGGGTGACCTTGTTGGTCGCCGTGTTCTGGTTGGTGATCCTAAACGACGCGTTCTGGAGGTTGATGGGGAACGAAAGACCCTCCACGCTCCAGAGGAACGCAGGGCCGGGCTCGTCTATGTAGACTTCCCAGTCCATCTTGAGGGCTGATTCATCAGCGAGACCCTGGACCGTGACCGTGATGGTATCTCCAGGGTTCAACTGGTGGGGTGAGACAGTGATGACTGCAGCCGATGCGGTTGCCCCCAGGATCACCAGCATGGCTATTCCAAAGATGAGAAGAAATGTGCGGGCGTGCATGAGTATCACGATATTCTTTTACCATAAACTGTGCCATCGCCAACATAAGCCTATTGGTACACAGGAGAAGGACCAGGGGCAAGTCTGCCTCTCTCTTACCGGTCCGCCTGGAATACTGAACGGAGGATGGACCCCCATTCCCGGTACACAATCTTCCCGAACGGTACATCTCCCCGGACGGGGGGAAGGACAGGGAGTTCGCAGGCCGTCACTTCCTGTTCGGGAAGAGGTTCAACCGGTTGGTTGTCGAGAGTGGGAAGGGGAGCGACCGGTTCCGGCGCAGTGGAGAAAAAGAGCACCTCGTTTCCGTTCACCACCCCGACAAGGGCATCCCCCTGGCAGGAGAGTTCCACCGCATCGATGCTGGCTGCGGGAAACCGCACCACGCGATATTCCCACCGTGGCTCCCCGGTGCCGGAGAGGAGAAGGATCTCTCCGCATCTCGACCCGGCTGCAATCAGGTCTCCCTGCGGGGTGAGGGAGAGCGACTGCACCGCCCCTTCCATGCAGCGGGCCCAGGCCAGGTCTCCCGCGTGATTGTAGGCGCGGATGCGGCCGTCCTCAGACCCGAGCAGGATCAGTTCGCCATCCGACGAGATCTCCATATCAAGGATGTCCGGGACGGTCTCTTTCCATTTCAGTGCCCCCCTGTCCGTGAAGAGGTAGACCGTATCGGTGCTTCCCTCACCGCTTGCCGCGAGGAGATAAGTGCCGTTCCCCGAGAGCCGCAGTGTATGCACCGCGCTTCCGTGCTCCCGGAAAACGGACTTTATCGTGCGTCTTGCCCATGTGTCCACGTTGAGCAGGTAGATCGCAGGGGTGTGCTCGAGGAGGGAGTAGGCGAGTATCCTCCCGTCAGGGGAGAGCCCTGCTGCGCTGGTTGCGTAGTAACGTTTCAGGAGGTTATCCTCCCAGGCCTCGTCGAATCCCCCGCGGTCGTAGACCGCAATCTGGCCCAGGCGGTTCCCGACTGCGATCCGGCCCAGGTCTTCCGAGGTGTCGAACCCGCAGATCCAGCCGGTGTGCTTCATCCAGGCAAGGGTCCCGTTTTGGTCGTATGCCCGGAGAGCGCCCTTGTCCTTCTCCCTCGACTCCGATTCTCCGGCGACCACCAGGGACGCGTCGGGGGCGATCTCAACCCTCATGGTCCCCTTGTGCCGCGCCGACCAGCAGAGCGTCCCGTCCCCTTCGTAGAGGTACACGCCCCCCATGGAAGTCCCGAGAACGACCCGGGAGCCGTCTTCGCTGACGGCGATACTGGTGATGTACTCGTCGTTCACTCTCTCCGTCCAGAGCGGCTCCGCCCCCGCGGCCGCATAACAGAAGAGGAGGAGGAGTGCAAGCACCAGTGCAACACCTGCGGATCTCATGCCTCTCTTTGGTTCTCCCGCAAGGCCTAATAATGTTCCAGATTTGTTCCCGCCCCTGGACTCAACTCCGGGAGTTCCATTCCGGACGTGAGGGGGAGTCCCTGCAGGTCTCCCGGTGATGGAGCCAGACTGTAATTTTCGTCCCCCGTTGGCCCGCGTCCCGCCGCCCCTGCAACCGGGGGCCAGCGCAAGATCCCCACTCGATCCGGGTTTTTTATGTGTCCTTCCTCCCGAGAGGGAAATACAGATATATATCAACAAGGCAGGTTCTCATGAGCCAAATACCAGTTCCATCCGGCCACCGCACAAAAACCCGCATGACCTTTCCGGTCCTGGGAGGGCGGGGGCATTGATTGGTCTCTCTTCGGACGACGCGATGAAGGGGTGTGTCGTCCTGCTCGTCCTCACGGCAGTCCTTGGGACTGTCATCGCCCTGGCGCTGTACTTTGGTCCCGAACTGCCTGCCCGCGAGGCGCTCCTGCAGGTCCCCCTCAACGCAGAAGATGGGTTTTTCCTCGGCGGCAGCAAGCATCCCCACTCGTACCCTTTGAGTCGTGCGAGTCTGCGGGGGTAAGTCCCCGGCAGGTGGGGAGGAGATCCCTGGCCGGGTCCTGCTCCTCCCCCTGCGTCAAGGGGGGTTTTCGAACCCCCGTGTCCTTTTGATGATTAAAGCGCCTCGATGGCTACGCCAGCGACGAGGGCGTGTGCGAGTCTCCGCCTTTTTCCGGGCAGGCATCGCTCGTAGTACTGGGACTTTTTCTTCTCCTGCCCGGGCGGTCTTTTTCTCTCTCAATCGTGCAAATGGTGAACATATATGGGTATTCCGGTGCAGATTTCTCTTCCGTGTACATCTTCTGCCACCTCCTGGCAGGGCTGCTCCTCGGGATGGTGTTGTATCTGTGGAAGAGGGACCGATGGCTGGTTCTGGCCTGCACCGCAGGGGCCATCCTCCCGGACATGATCGACAAGCCGCTCGGGTTCCTCATCGCCGGGACATTCGGGTACGGGCGGATCTATGCGCACACCCTGCTCTTCTTCCTAATCCTCCTTCTCACAGGGGCTGTCCTCTGGCAGCTGTACTCCCGGAAGGCGGGTCTCCTGGTGGTCGCAATGGCCGCAGGAGTCCTCTCCCACCAGCTGCTTGACGCGATGTGGCGTGCGCCTTCCGCGTGGTACTGGCCGCTCCTCGGGCCGTTCCCCCCGCCTGATATCGATATCCCACTCCTCTCCTACGTCCTCGGAAACCTCCTCCAGCCGGCCGAATGGCTCTTTGCGGCCGCGTGCCTCTTTCTTGCCGCAACTCTCGCAGGCCTGCGGGGGAGATGGCAGAGGCTTGCGCCCGCACTCTCGCTGGTGCTGGCATTCTTCGCGATGTGGGTCTTTCTCTGTGCACTGACGGGGTCGTGGTGCCCCGTCACAGGGTGGGATGACCGCCTGGACAACGCGATTGTAACGGTGATGCTGCTTTTCGGAGCGGCAGGGGTGGACCGGGTGGGGAGTGCGGTGCGTGGAAAAGATACCGGCGAGATGAATGCAACACACAACGCCGGGAAATAATGGTACCCTTGTAGTTCCAGAGGGGGTCTCAAGCTTCTGCGTTCCCATGGGGAAAGAATCGAATCACGTACCCCTTTCAACGGTACATCGAAGGCACTCCACGAATGACTTGATCGTCTCTGTTTCTCCCATCATTGCATAGAGCTGATCCGGTGTGATGCCCTGGTTTTCGTGTGAGAGAAGGTTTCGACAGGTCACGAAGTGTTTCATCGATTGTGCGAGCGTATGAGTGATGATTCCTTCCTGTTCGAGAAGCGAAAATATCTCCCTGTAGGTCGTCGGTATCCCGCTCCCGCGTGCAATGATCACTTCACTTCCCAGATCCAGTACCCTGTTCAGGGGGGCGAAAAGAATCATCGAAGCCGCATAAAAATTCCTTGAATCAGAGAGATCACACATATCCTGGATTTTTTTGGTTTTCAAGATCCTTGAAATACCGGGTAATGTCCTTTAGGATTGACCCGATTCGGATTATGTCGTAAGATGCCGGCATCTGCCAGGTCACCCCCGGGTCCGGATTACTGCCAGGCTGTGCTTTCTTATGAGCGGTTCTATGTCAAGGTACTTCCGGACAGTATTCACGGTAATACGATGGAGTAATTCCGGGTTTTTACAATAGAGGATTATCCCATCCCGAATGATCCTGAACCTTATTGTGAGCGGGAGATCCCAGAAGAGACTCAATTCAATGATACGTGATCCAAAACTGAGCAATTCGTTCTTTTGATGCTCTGTCAATGCCCGATCTCCAACGATACAGAGGTCGATATCCGAGAGCGGCCCGGCCTTTTTTGTGGCATGGCTCCCAAAGAGAATGACTGCGATCACCCCTTCTTTTGGGATCTCGCCAAGTATCGCGGCAACTTCGGGATGCGATTCCAGGAACTCCTCTGCCCGGTTCATGCATGGGTGAGTATGGCGCACGGCTGGATATAATCATTCGGGGTGGATCGTACGCATGGAATGGAAGTATATCCGGGTTTCCGCTCAAGGGAAATCTCGATGAATTGAGTGTGTGTATACACACTATATGGCGACAAAGACGATCAAAATCAAGGAATCCGCATACCTGGCATTGAAATCGATGAAACGCGAGGGCGAGAGCTTCTCGGACGTGATTCTCCGGCTCTCGCAGGGAGGGGGGAGAAAGGTGACGGACTATGTGAAATCCCTTCCGGACGATCTCCGCGAAGAGATGGCACCTTCAGTCATACGGGGAAAGAAGGACCTTGAGAAAGCCCGCCCCAGGAAGGTGACCTGGTGAGCGTGGTTGATACCTGTTTTTTGATCGACCTGATACGCGAAGACCCTGGTGCAATCCGGTTCGCAGAGGAGGCTCCCCTCCTCTCGACGACCTCTATTTCGGCTGCCGGGTTCCTTTACGGTGCACAGATCAGGATGAAACCAGGAGTCATCGAAGCCGCCCGGGCGTTTCTTGCACATTTCCCAGTCCTCCCGTTCGATAGTGATGCCGCAGCACTCTACGCAGAGATCGCGGCAGGTCTCCGGGACAGCGGGAACAGAGTATCATCATTCGACGAACTCATCGCCGCAACGGTGCTCCGCCATGGCGAGGAGATTGTCTCACGTGATACGCACTTCTCCGCGATTCCAGGGCTCTTGGTCGTTGCGTATTGAGGGGGGCTCCCCCACATCCTCCCTGTCCTAATTTTCACGCGAAGTTCGCCTTCATTTATCGGAACATGTCAGAGAAGGCTCCGGCTGTGTTCCTCCTCCCGTCATACGGTCGCACCCATGTCAAGCCGTCATCCTCTTCGTGCGGAATTGTCCCGTGAGATACACTCATCTCCTGTCGCTCCACTCTCTTTCTTACCCATGTGGCCGCTCCTCGCCCTCTCGGGGGCCGTCGCCCAGGCAGCCTACAGCACCGGCG
>CAZRCH010000062.1:0-5081 GCA_964598545.1 uncultured Methanolinea sp.
CCCTGCGATCCGGTCCGCATTCCTCTCCATGCAGGAACGGATGCGGTCCTCGTCCCCGGTCATCGGGAAGTCGAGGACCTCCGCGTCCCTGTAGGGAGCAACGAGGCTCTCGGCGAGCCGGCCGGGGACAAAGACGGCGTCTGCCTCCTTCAGGACGCGGACGGCCCGCAGCGTGAGGAGTTCAGGGTCACCCGGACCGAGCCCGAGTCCTACGAGCACCCGGCAGCACCCCCGACGATGACGGCAACCGGGTGCGCCGGTTTCCATATGTGGCCGGCCCCAAGCGGGCTCGCGTGCGAGATCTGCACAAGGACCGCTTCGCGGAATATCCCAAGGTCCCGCATGACGGTAATTGCGGTATTGATGGTGTCGATCTTCACCGCGTTGATGACGATGGATCGGACATCCATCCCGGCAAGCAGGTGGAGGATGCGGCCCATGTCGCGGGAACCGCCCAGGAATGCGGCGTCGGGCCGGGGGAGCGCGGGGATGAGGTCGGCCGCGTTCCCCTCGATAAACTCGATGTTCTCCACGCCCGCACGCTCCGCCTCATTTTGGGCATATTCAATAGCTTCTCTCCTGATGTCGATAGCGCACACGCTCCCTGCCTGCCGTGCGGCGTAGATAGAGACCTTTCCCGTCCCGCAGCCAATGTCCATGAACCGGTCTCCGGGACGAAGGTCAAGCTTGAAGAGCGAGACTGCCATCACCTCGTCCTTCGTGGGTCCGCCGGGAAGGCTCATTTCACAATCACCTACCAGATGCGTCCTAGAGGAGTATTAATGCTTGTATTTTTTGAAAAATAAAGGGAATTGAAGGCCGGATTGGAATGCAGATATGGGCAGATGGGCCCCTAATGGGGAAATTTACGCACATGTGTGCATGAAAGGTAAATTGCCATCCCTCTCCTGTTTCGAGAGAAACGGAAAAGATTGCGGGATGAGGGGGCTCTCCCGGATGGGAGCCAGTGTGCCCGGCTCACGATTCACTTGATTAATTGCACTGAAACATCCTTCCGAACAGCGGAATAGAGTCTCGAGTCCGCGGTCACGAGAGGAAAACCACATCGGGCTGCCGCGGCAAGAAAAAGGGCATCGTAGATCGTGATCCGGTAGGAACACGCCATGTCGAACGCTTCAGCCGCCAGGTCGAGTGCAGGGATAACTTGGCAGGTCTCCCGAATGAATGCCTGGCTCTCCGTCAACGCCGCTTTTACAGTTTCTAAAGTGCTTTCGGATTGGATTGCCCGTTTCCAGGCGACATTCGCAACTTCTGCATACGCAAGATCGACGGTGGTGCAATCGTTGCCTTCTGCGACTTCGATTGCCTTCATGGATATTTTTTCCGGGAAAAAGATGGCCGCGATGATACTCGAATCCAGCACTACGCTATCGTGCATCCCGGTCCTCCCGGATGATCCCGGCAGCGGGCACGCCCTCCTCCATCTCCTTGTGCAGTTTCCGCGCCCTTTCAAGGAGCTGGGCTTTCCTTTTCTCCCGGGCCAGGCGCTCGATGAAGGCACGGACTTCATCCTGCCAGGATGGATCGTCCAGTTCATCAATCATCTTCCGGACCCGGGAATCGATGCGAATACTGTAAACGGAATTTGTAGACATTATAATTTGTATACATATGATTATTTGAATACTTTACGGTGCATGTGCCGTGTAATCAGAACATGATAACAGAATAATTCCAATTCCGACACTCCTTTTTCGATTCACATGAACCGATAATTTTTTACGAACCATCAATCCGGAGGATCATCATGACTTGGTGCCAATGAGGACTATTGCACCGAAAAAAAGGGGATTTACATGAGGAAAAACGTATATAAAACCTCTCCTGTGAGCGCATCAATAAAGACAATTCCCCCATAAGATGTGCCCCAAACTTCCGGATTACGGCCAGCAATTTCAACTGCCCAGCATGGGTTTGTTGCAAGCGGAAATGCAGGGGCATCAATTCGTTCCAGGGTTGCCCTGATAGGTTCCGTGAGTTCAATACCGGGGAATCGTACCAGTGCAATCGCGATTGCGTGTTCTCCCGTGATGTATATTCCGGAATATGGGATAGTCCTGAGGATTCTCCACCCCTCAAAGACGCTATTCGTAGTCCCGGGCATTGCGGGATCGGTAGTTACCGCGGAAAAGTCCGGCTTCCGGATGAGTCTGGGGGAATGGTATACCTGAATATCGGGCAGCTCATGATATATTCCTATATTTTCACGCGTATATTGGGCAAACTGTGCCGTTTTCAACAGGTCCAATGACGGCCTGTTGAAAGAATATTTTGTGGTCGGAACCTGTATCGCGGCCGACACCATCGGCAAACAGGCCACAATCACCAGGCAGATGCAGAGTATTATTCTCCATTTTAGATTCATGTGGGTCACCATATATACCGGAATATACATCTGGATGATTTCTCATGACTGTGCATCGATACAGACTACCCCCCTTTCAAAATATTAATCCATTGGGCACCTGCCCTGATCCAAATTGTCTTTCCATTATCCTTGAATAGGGCCAAAGGATGGCCAGAACTCCTCTTCCAAGAGAAAAAGAAAGGTTCTTCGCTATCTGATACAGACAGGATTGACGAACCGGATACATTTTAGAGGAGCTGTGTGCTCCCACACCCCCAAATGCGATGCACCCCGCCGCCCGAGAACATGCTGCGGGGCTACCGCCCTCGATCCGTGGCGGCATTTCGGCACCAATGGATCATCCTGTAATCGTTGATCGGTTTTAAGACGATTTATGGGAAAAAACGGCGGCATCTGGAGTAACTGAATAGGTATGCGAGATGGCACACTCGATTCAATCTCCCTACACAACACAGCGAGGGAGAAAAAAAGGTCTCCTCATAGCGGGACGAGCCCTGGCTCATCCTCCCGGTAGAGCCGGACCACGTCCCCGATGACGATGATCGCCGGGGGCCGTACATTCCGCGACTTCGATATGTCCGCGATCGTCCGGAGGTTGCCGATGGTCACCCGCTGGTCGGGGCGAAGGCCCCGCTCGATGACCGCAACAGGCGTATCGGGGTCCCTGCCATTATCGACGAGGCTTCGCGTGATGTCGGGGATATTCTTCACACCCATCAGGATGACAAGCGTGCCCGGGTTCCTCGCGAGGTTCTCCCAGTCGAGGCCGGACTCCGCTTTCCCCGGCTCCTCGTGGCCGGTGAGGATGGTCACCTGGGAGGCATATTTCCGGTGGGTGAGCGGGATTCCCACTGCGCCTGGGACTGCGAGGGCGCTCGTGACCCCGGAGACGAGCTCGACCGGGATGCCGTGCTCCCTCATCACCTCGAGCTCCTCGCCGCCCCTCCCGAACAGGAAGGGGTCTCCGCCTTTCAACCGCACGACCTTCTTCCCTTCCCTGGCCTTTGCGACCATCAGGGCCTCGATGTCATCCTGCTCGCGGAGGTGCTTCCCGCCGAACTTCCCGCAGTCGATCTTCTCAGCCCTCCCGGGGAGGGTTGCCAGGACCTCTTCTCCGGGGAGCTGGTCATAGAGGATTACGTCTGCCTGGTCAATGACTTCGCGTGCCCGCAGGGTGAGGAGCCCAAGGCCCCCCGGGCCGGAACCCACAAGGTATACCTTTCCCGTCATTCTTTCAGCCCCAGTCTCATGTATGCCTCCTGTATCAGGTCAAACGCATCTCTCCTGAGCAATTGCCCGAACTTGCGGGCATCGTCAGCCGATGAGAGGTATCCCTCCCTCCTCACTCTCCTGCACCCGTCGAGCGAGAGTATCTCTGCCCAGATATGCCTTTTCCTGCAGTATACCCCCTGCGGGGTGAAACATCCGCCTCCCACCTCTTCCATCACCACCCGCTCGAAAGTCACGTCCCTCCGGGTTTCCGGGTGGTCCAGTGAGCCGGCAAGGAGAGTGGCATCGTCTCCCTCCCTGCTGACCACGGCTATTGTCCCCTGGTTCGGGGATGGTACGTACATCTCTGGAGCAAGCCTCGTGCCCGGCAGGCAGAGACCAAGTCTCTGGAGACCCGCCTCGGCCAGTACGACGGCATCGTATGCTCCTTCCCGGAGTTTCCTGATGCGGGTGTCCACGTTCCCGCGGAGCGGTTCGATCCTCCAGTCAGGGTGGTGCATGAGGAGCTGCGCCTTCCTCCTTGTACTCGATGTCCCGATCCTCTTTATCTTCTGGAACTGTTGTGCATGCACAAGGAAATCGGCGGGAGAGTCGCGCGGGAGTATCGCGCAGGTCACGAGCCCTGCAGGCCTCTTTGCGGGGATATCCTTCATACTGTGCACTGCTGCATCAATGCTCCCCTCGAGGATCGCGTCATCGAGCGCACGGACAAAGACCCCCTGCCCCCCGATCTCGTGCAGGGGGACTCCCGTCGCAGTGTCGCCGTGCGTGGTTATGATCACTCTCTTTGATTCGACTCCCTCATCTTCCAGGAGGGAGATGACCCTGTCCGCCTGGGCAAGTGCAAGCGCACTCCCCCTGGTCCCTATTTTGAGAGGCATGCGCGGTATGCCGTGCAGATGGCGTCGATGTCATGGTCGCTGTGCGCCGCGGAGAGGAAGTTGGTCTCGAACTGTGACGGGGGCAGGAATATCCCCTGCCCGAGCATCTTCTCCCAGAAATCCCGGAAGGCGGCGGTATCGCACTCCTTTGCCTCGACGTAGTTTCTCGGCGGGGAGTTTCGGAAGAAGAACTTGAACATCGACCCGAGCGTGACCATCGTGCCGCAGCGCTTCCCCGCCGCGGCCTCAGCGATCATCCCTGCTTCCTCTTCGAGCCTTCGGTAGATGCCCTGGTTTGCATGGAGCCATTCGATCGTTGCCTTCCCCGCAGCGAGTGAGAGAGGATTGCCCGAGAACGTCCCTGCGTTGTAGACCGGTCCTGCGGGCGCGACCATCTCCATGATCTCCCTCCTTCCCCCGAATGCACCGATGGGAAGACCCCCGCCGATGATCTTCCCGAGCGTCGTGAGGTCGGGCCGGACCCCGTAGCGGACCTGCGCCCCTCCGATCCCCACCCTGTACCCGGTGATCACCTCGTCAAAGATGAGGAGGACATCGTGGGCCCGCGTGATCTCGCGGAC
>CAZRCH010000062.1:5181-9475 GCA_964598545.1 uncultured Methanolinea sp.
TGATCACCTCGTCAAAGATGAGGAGGACATCGTGGGCCCGCGTGATCTCGCGGACTCCTTCAAGGTATCCCTTGTCAGGCAGGATGGGGCCGATGTTTCCCATCACAGGCTCGAGGATGACGGCGGCGATGTCCCTGCTCCGGGAGATGAGGTCTTCGAGCGCGTCCAGGTCGTTGTAGGGGACCTGCCGGGTGCGTGCGGCGACCTCGGGGAGCACCCCGGCCGAGTCCGGGATGCCGAGCGTGGTGGCCCCGGACCCGGCCTGCACCAGCACGCCGTCATGGGCGCCATGGAACCCCCCCTCTACCTTTACGATCTCCTTCTTCCCCGAGAATCCCCGGGCCAGCCGGATCGCAGCCATGGTTGCCTCGGAGCCGCTCGATACGAACCGTATCATGTCGAGGCCGGGGTGGTCCCTGACAAGAAGAGAGGCATACTCCGGTTCAATGGGGGTGGGAGTCCCGTAAAGCCACCCCTTCTCCAGTTGTGTCGCCACGGCAGTCCGGATCGCCGGGTGGGAATGGCCGAGAATCAGGGGGCCGTATGCCATGCAGCAGTCTATCAGTTCCTCCCCATCCACTGTCCTGATCCTCGATCCGGAAGCCTCGAGTGTGTAGAACGGGTGCGGCCTGATTGCGCGGACAGGACTGCTCACGCCCCCCGGCATCAGAGCCTTTGCCTCCAGGAAGTACTCACTGCTCTTCATCAAGCCACCCCGCAACGTCCCGTGCAAAGTAGGTGATGACGAGATCCGCCCCTGCACGCTTGATGCAGGTGAGGCTCTCGGTCACCACCTCCTTCTCTTTGATCCACCCCTCCCCTGCGGCGGCCTTTATCATGGCATACTCCCCGCTGACCTGGAACGCGGCGACAGGGATGCCGAGGGTCCGTATCTCTGCAAGGATATCGAGGTAGAACCCTGCCGGTTTCACCATGAGGATGTCCGCCCCCTCGTCCAGGTCGAGCATCGACTCCATGACTGCCTCCCGCGTGTTCCCGGGATGGACCTGGTAGGTGGTCCGGTCCCCGAACAGGAAGCCAGAGTCTGCCGCCTCCCTGAACGGGCCGTAGAGGGCGCTCGCGAACTTGGTCGAATACGACATGATCAGGACGTCTTCGAACCCCTCCCTGTCAAGGGCATGCCGTATGGACTGGACCACACCGTCGAGCATGCAGGAAGGTGCGACAATATCCGCTCCGCTCCCCGCATGGCTTATTGCGATGCGGTCCATGATGTCGAGCGAGGGGTCGTTCAGGAGGTCGACTCCTGAACGGGTGTCCCCCACGATGCCGCAGTGTCCGTGATCGGTATACTCGCAGGCACAGACGTCCGTGATCACCACCATCCCGGGGACCGACTTCTTTATCGACCTGACAGCGCGCTGCACCACCCCGTTCGGATCATACGCACCGGATGCCTGTGCATCCTTCTCCTTCGGGACTCCGAAGAGCATGACGGCCCGGATCCCGGCGTCCCAGAGCTCCCTTGCGACAGACTCCGCCTCCCCTGGAGGATAACGGCACTGTCCCGGCATTGAGGGTATCTCCCTCCGCGATGATGCGGTCTCG
Organism: uncultured Methanolinea sp.; assembly: GCA_964598545.1. Classification (GTDB taxonomy): domain Archaea; phylum Halobacteriota; class Methanomicrobia; order Methanomicrobiales; family Methanospirillaceae; genus Methanolinea_A. Next base: position 6,751 of record CAZRCH010000062.1, read on the forward strand.
TCGATGAACAGCGGGGCAACGAGGTCTGTCTTCTGCAGTACCTGCTCCCGGAGGAGCGGCTGGACGATTCGTCCCCTGAGCCTTCTCATTCTTCGTTGCGGAAACACAGATTCTCACCTCTGGTGATGGCGGATACCAGCGACTCGGCCGACTCGAGTTCGCCCATCTCTGCGCAGTGGCGGATGGAGACTGTCACATCCGAGAGGATCTTCTTCACGAGTACCCTGGACAGGTCGTCGATGATCTCCCTTGCCCGAATATCGCCTGTCCCGAGCCTCGCAAGCGCCCTGTCCCGCTCCCTGATGCGGATGGCCTCGGCCCAGGTATGCAGGATGGCCAGCGTATCGTCAGCAGCCCGGCTGTTGAGGAGCCTTATAAAATGGATGAGCTCGCCATCCAGAAACTCCCTTGCCCGCTCGGCTTCAGTCCTCCTGGCATGCATGGTCATCTCGTTGATCCTCCGGAGATTGTCGATTGAGAAGAGGGAGATTCCGGCAATCGCATCCGCACCTTCCTCTATGTCCCTTGGTTGCGCGATGTCGACCAGGATGAGTGGCCGGGGTGTGTTGTCGTGCGGCCAGCAGCGGGCCTTCATCACATCGCGGAGGGTATTGCAGTGGATGACAGGGTGCGGTGCAGAGGTGCAGGAGATGACCACGTCCGACTGGACCATGTAGCGGGGGAGGTCGTCGAGCCTCACTGCCCTGCCCCCGATCTTTTTTGCCAGCACCTCTGCCCGGGAATAGGTCCGGTTTGCGACATAGATCGCGGTGAGGTCCTTTGCAGCGAGCGCCTGGGCAACGAGCATGCCCATCTCCCCGGACCCAATCACGAGGATGTGCTTTCCCTGGAGCGTGCCGAGCTGCTCCTCTGCGAGCTGCACTGCGGCAGAACCGATCGAGACGGCCCCCCTGTTGATATGCGTCCGCCTCCGGGCCTCTATCCCTGCATGGACCGCCTTGTTGATGCAGAGCTCGAGCACAGGGCTTGCGCATCCCGCATCCCTCGACTGCTGGAGGGCTTTCTTGAGCTGGCCGAGGATCTGGTCCTCCCCCACGATCATGGAATCGATCCCGCAGGCAAGCTCAAGAAGGTGGCACATGGCGTCTGCTCCCGTGCAGAGCGAGAAATCCCCCCTCCCTTCCTCCTCAAGGAAGGCTGCCAGTGTCCCGGCTTCTCCATGGACAAATATCTCCACGCGGTTGCAGGTCTGGAGGAGCATCACGCCGCGGAACCGGTCGCGGGCCTTCTCGAGGAATGCCTGCTCGTCCGGGTACCTCGCCTGCTCGAGCACGTCCACCGTTGCGGTGTGGTGGCTGACACCCGCAATGGCAAGTGGAGTGAGGAGGCAGGAGGGGGCTGTGTTCATTGCAGGTACCTCCGCGCAACAAGGGACCAGGCGGCTATCTCGCCACCGTGGAGGGCAACCCAGACATCACTGTCCATCAGCACCTTCCACACTACATCCTTTCTTGCGTCCGCGTCCGGCTGGCACTCTTTTAAGTATGCCCGAAGTCTCTCCTGGAGGGCGATCATCCGGTCGAGGTCCGGGAGAGATTTCTGAACGAACTCGCGGAGGAAACGAGAGACCGCCGGGCTCGATCCCCCCGTGCTTATGGCCAGCAGGAACCGCTCCCCCTTCACCACGGAGGGAATCAGCAGGTCGCCGGCATCGCCCTCGGCATTGTTGAAGAGGATCCCCCTTTCCTGGCACAACTCCCCTATGCGGTTGTTCAGCTCCCGATCAGGGGTTGCTGCAATGGCGAGAAACGCTCCCTGGAGGAGCGAGGGGAGCCGCGTGTCTCCGGCACCATGAAGGTCAATGGTCTCCCGGCCGATATTCAGCCCCGAGAACGCAGGGGAGAATGACCTGCTGTAGACACGCACCCTCGCTTCTGGAGCAAAATATGCTGCCTTCCGGGCTCCCACCTCTCCGCCTCCGAATATCACCACCGTCTTTTTGGAGAAATCCACAAGGAGGGGGATCATTGCTATAGATCTACCCTGTCTTTTTTAATTAAGATGTTGGATTCAGGATGAAAATTGTACTCTGCGAGAAGCGTCACATACGATTGCATCGCCGGGTGGCGGGAAAATGCCATTCCAATGCCGGAACATGCAGAATAAATCAACCGGGCCAGGGGAGGGCTCCACTCATTTCCTTGCGGGAAAGATGCAAAAGGGATTTGCTGTTCTAATGTAAGGAGAGGCAGCATATGCCCATTTTGCCAGGAATTCGATACCCTTATTAGCGATTACCTCATATTGTGTAGAGCAAAAATTGCGCCGATAGTGTAGTGGTTATCACTAGGCGTTGCCAACGCCTAAACCCGGGTTCGAGTCCCGGTCGGCGCATCGTCTTCTCTGAAATGGCACTCATGAACCGCTGCTTTCTCCCTGTTGCCTCGTCTTAATAAGGATGAGGGAGTGCGTATCCTGAACTCCGGCTTTCTATTTTGTGAACCGCATGAAAGCAACTGCCTTGCAGATGGAAGGGATATCCCGAACGCACCTTCAGCACTTTCAAGTATGGCCGGAACACAAAGGAATAAAGACAGATACTGTGGGACCGATTGGAAATATCTCATCGAGGAGGAGGGTGTGCCGATCGAATGGCACCTCTCGGAATGACTTGTTCACTTGGGTGGAATGACTGCGATGCAAGCGGCAATCGAGGTCAAATCCCTCTCTAAGAAGTTTGGGACCACTGTTGCGGTAGACTGCA
>CAZRCH010000063.1:0-2845 GCA_964598545.1 uncultured Methanolinea sp.
GACCTCGCGAGCGGGCAGAGCACATTCCTCGTAGAGATGCTCGAGCTTGCAAATATCCTCAACAACGTGACCGGGCGAAGCCTTGTGATCCTCGATGAGATCGGGAGGGGGACGAGCACTCTCGACGGCCTCTGCATCGCAAGAGCGGTCTTAGAGTTCCTGCATGGTAAAAAGTCCGGGGGGCCAAGGACCCTCTTTGCCACGCATTTCCATGAACTCGTCACTGTCGAGGAGGAGTTTTCCCGCGTAAAGAACTTCCACTTCGCGGCGAAAGACACCGGCAGGGATGTCGTATTCCTCCGCAAGATCATCCCCGGCGCGACCGACAAGAGCTACGGGATCCACGTCGCAGCGCTTGCCGGGGTTCCACGCAGGGTGACTGACCGGGCGCGGGTGCTCCTCGAAGAGTTGGCTGATGTCGGGAGCCATTCATCAGGCCCGAGGGTGAAGCGGTATACCCAGATGCTTCTCCCGGACATCCCGGCGGCGGAGGCGCCCTCCCACCCCGTCCTCGAGACGCTGAAGAACATGAACCTCGATGATATGACCCCGCTCTCGGCCCTCTCCCATCTCTATGACCTCCAGAAGAGGGCACGGGAAGGGGGGAGGTGAAGAAGTGGAGATCGGGAGAGAACCAGGAGAGATCCAGGTACTCGACCAGCAGACTGTGTCCCGGATCGCTGCCGGAGAAGTGGTCGAGCGACCTGCATCGGTGGTGAAGGAGCTCGTGGAGAACGCGCTTGATGCAAGAGCAACGCGCATCGAGGTGGAGATCACCTCGCGCAAGGGGACGATCACCGGGATCAGGGTCACTGACAATGGTTCGGGAATGACGCCAAAAGACGCAGATCTCGCCTGTGTCCGGCATGCCACGAGCAAGATCCGGACTCTTCCCGACCTCCTGCTCGTGCAGTCGCTCGGCTTCCGCGGCGAGGCGCTCGCGAGCATCGCTGCAGTCTCGAAACTCTCCCTCACCACGAGGAAGGCGGGCACCGCGCTCTCGGGTGTCCGGATTGTAAACGAGGGAGGGGGGGTGATTGAGCGGGGTGAATGCGGGTGCCCTGAGGGGACGACTGTCGAGGTGGAGGAGATCTTCTTCAACACGCCCGCACGGAGAAAATTCCTGCGCTCGCTCCCGGCAGAGATGGCATATATCACGGGGATTTTGGAGCGGATCATCCTCTCCCGCCCGGATGTCTCGTTCCGCGTCCTCCATAACCGGAAGGTGCTGATGTCCGGGCCCGGTGGATCTGTCCACGACGCGGCGCGTCACCTCTTCGGCACCGGGGTGGGAAGCGCCCTGATCCCACTGGACTTCGAGGGGTCGTTCATCGGGGTGAAGGGGGTGATCTCGCACCCGTCGCTCTCAAGGCAGAACCCCTACCAGGTATTTTTCAGCATCAACAGGCGGCCGGTGCAGTCAAGGGCGCTCTCCCTCGCGGTGAAGGCAGGATACGGCACCCTTCTCCCTGGCGACAGGTTCCCGGTGGCCATCCTCGACATCACGATCGACCCGCACCTTGTCGACGTGAACGTCCATCCCACCAAGAGAGAGGTCCGCCTGAGCAGGGAGAGGGAGGTGAAGGATGAGATATCCAGGGCCGTGGAAAAGGCGCTCAAAGACATGGATCTCACGTTCGAGGCCCGCGAACCGGGAAAAGCCTCGACCCAGGCAACGATCTCCCCCGCCACTGGATCACCCTCCTATCACATCGATGAACCTTCCCCGGCCACGGTTGCAGAACCGGGCAGGGCCATCCGTGCCGATACCGATCGGCGCCTCCGCCAGACCGAGCTTGGACTCTCCGCAGGGACAGCAGGGCAATCACCTGTCCCGGATCTCGAAGTCCTCGGGACTCTTGACAATACCTACATCCTCACCTGCCCGAGGGGTGGCGAAGACCTCATCCTGATCGATCAGCACGCGGCGCACGAGCGGATACTGTACGAACAGGTCCTGGATGCGGGGGAAAGAGAGCCCGAGTACCAGGAGCTGATCGTCCCCGTTCCATTGCACCTGTCCCCGCGCGAGGCTGCAATCCTCCCGGCGCTTATCCCACTCCTTGAAGAGATCGGGTTCTCCATAGAGGATTTCGGGAGAGGAACGTATGCTGTCCGTGCCATTCCAATAGTTCTGGGAAAGCAGATCGGGCAGGATGGGGTCCGGGAGGTTGTTGATGCCCTTCTCTCCGGTGACGTGCGCCAGGATCCATCCGAGAAGGAGCGTGTCCTCAAAGTAATCGCATGCAGGGGGGCCATCAAGGGGGGGACTCCCCTGACCATGGAGCAGTGCAGGTCGCTGATAGCGCAATTGCGCCAGACTGGGCATCCCTTCAGCTGCCCCCATGGCAGGCCGACAATGGTCACTTTCAAAAGAAGAGAACTCAACGGCCTGTTTTTCAGAACCTGAATGACAATTCGCGCTTTTTCATCGGTTGAGAGGAAAGCATATAGGTGAAAGGGTCCGATACTAGAGCGAACATGTTCCGTTGAGCGCCGCCACGCCACACGGAGGATAATCATGCCAGAAAGAAGAAATACGCCCGTATTCCTGGTTCTCAGCCTGATTTTAATCGGGATCGTGATCCCGGCAGCAGTCTCTGCAGAGGGGCTTGCCGGGCCATGGATCTCGAGCAGTACCAGTATCTCGGGCAATGCAGTCGTGAACGAATCTGCGAGCCTCAAGATGGTCACGTACACAGGCAGTATCCCTGTGAAGCAGGAATGGAAGTTCGAGAACACCTTCTCCCCTGTGCAGGGGAATACCTGGAGATCGGATCTCTTCTTCAGGCCGACAGAGAACACGCTGACGTTCCAGTACTCGAGGTTGGGGCTTTTCTCCCCC
>CAZRCH010000063.1:2945-9337 GCA_964598545.1 uncultured Methanolinea sp.
AAAGACGCTGCGATGGTCGTGACCGACCGGGGATACCTCGCCCTGCACCAGACCTGGAGGAAGGATCTGGCGGGGATGGTGGACTGTCCGCTTGTGATGGTGGAGGACAACGCGGTCGTTCCCGTGGAGACGGTATCCGGCAAGGAGGAGTGGTCGGCGGGCACCATCCGGAAGAAGATCCATCGCCAGTTAATGCGTTTTCTCGAGCCAGTCGAAAGCACTCCTGTCCAATACCCCTCTCCCTCTCCGGAACACGGGGGGATCCCCTACCATGAGGCAGAAACACTGATCACCCGTGTGAAAGGGAAGGGTCCGGGACCATCGCCGTTGTACCGGGGAGGGGAGCACGAGGCACTCCTGCGCCTGGAGAAGTTCATCGCAGGGGACCTTTCCCGGTACCCCTCGGGGCAGAACGACCCTGCAAGCCCCGTTACTTCTGGGTTGAGCCCGTACATCCATTTCGGACAGGTATCTCCTGCGTATATCACGCAGAGGGTGCTTGAATCCCGCCAGCCGGGTGCCGATGCGTTTTTGGAGCAGTTGATCATCCGGCGCGAGCTCTCGTTGAACTTTGTGCACTTCAATCCCCATTACGACAGCTACCTGGGGTTGCCCGGGTGGGCCAAAATGACGCTCGTGGAGCATGCAGATGATCCCCGGGAGTACGTCTACACGGAGGCCGAATTCGAGGAAGCCCGGACCCATGACCCCTTCTGGAATGCAGCGCAGCAGGAACTCCTGGTCACGGGGAAGATGCACGGGTACATGCGGATGTACTGGGGAAAGAAGGTCCTTGAATGGACAGAGACCCCGGAGCAGGCGTATGCCATCGCACTTTCCCTCAATAACCGGTACGAACTGGATGGGAGGGACCCAAACGGCTATGCCGGCGTTGCATGGTGTTTCGGGAAGCACGACCGTGCCTGGGGGGAGCGCCCTGTTTTTGGAAAGGTCCGCTACATGAATGCTGCGGGCCTCAAAAGGAAGTTCCGGATAGACCAGTACGTGGAACGGGTTGCGGCGCTCGCGGAGGAGCATGGCCCGGGCGTCTCCTGGTGAACCCGGAGGGGTGCTCTCTGTGCGGGAGGTTGCGGAGTTCAGGGAGAAGGTATACCGGTTTTACAGGGTGCACAGGAGGGATCTTCCGTGGAGGAACACGCACGATGGATATTCCATCCTTGTATCAGAGATGATGCTGCAGCAGACCCAGGTTGAACGTGTCCTTGAGCGTTACCCCCGTTTCATCGCCCGTTTCCCTGACTTTTCAGCGCTCGCGGAGGCTTCGTTTCCCGAGGTGCTCGGTGAGTGGCAGGGGCTCGGGTATAACAGGAGGGCCATTTTCCTGCATCGGATCGCGCGTCTCGTGGTGGATGAATATGCGGGCCGCCTGCCGGATGACGAGGGGACGCTCTCGTCGTTACCCGGAATCGGTGAGGCCACGGCGGCATCGCTTGTGGCATTCGTGTTCAACAGGCCGTCGATCGTGATAGAGACCAATGTGAGGAGGGTCTTTCTTCATTGCTTCTTCGAGGGCCATGGCGTTGTGAGAGACCGGGAGATCCGGCCCCTCGTCGCCGCAACCTGTGATCGTGAGAGTCCGCGGGAGTGGTACTATGCCCTGATGGACCTTGGGAGCGCGCTCAAAAAGCGTATCCCGAATCCCAACCGTCGAAGTGCCCATTATCGGAAACAGGCACCCTTCGAAGGCTCGGACAGGATGGTCAGGGGGAGGATCCTCGCAATCCTTGTCAGTGAGGGGGCGGTCAGGGAATCAGACCTCCCGCCGATGCTCGGAATCGACATGAAGAGGGCGGCGGGAATCCTTGAGACTCTTGAAAAAGAGGGCTTCCTGAAGAGGGAAGGCGGAACGGCAGTACTCCTCTGAACACTCCGCCCCCACGCGCCCCCTGGCACCCCGCTATCCCCGGAGGTAATACCCGATTACCATCAGCAGCAGGCCGCAGTAGAACATAATCGCCCAGGGCCACGAGAACCCGAGGTCGATGGTCGAGAACCCCTTGAGGTCCTGGATGAGGAGCAGGACAAAGCCGGCCGCGAAACATATCAGGCTGATCTGCTTTTTGACATTCTTCTCCATGGAAAATCTCCTGTGTGGACAGTTGCCTGTATTGTGGTATGAGGTGGTTGGTTATATTCCTCTTGACCGGAATTTCACCATGCGCGGGAATCGACCTGGGCAGAGGAACATTTTCGTCCCCCCTCGCATTGCAGCGGACAAAGGGTGTGCTCAGTGGCTTCTTCTCGCGGCACCCGGGTTGACAAGGAGAACAAAGAGGTCATTGCACGGCACGGGCGGGGCATCGGGTGTCCCGGTCACCACCCGCTCGTCGGGGTATCCCAGCTGCTCGCAGAGGGTGATGGAGAGTCCGGGCGGGGGCGGCAGGAAGTGCCCCGCGAGGCGAGGGACTTCGAACCCGGGGTCTGCCAGGAGAAAGACTGTCCTTCCCCTGGCAATCTCCGCCACGGTCTCCCGGATCGCCGCGTCATGGTCCCTCCCGTGGGCCGCCACTACCGAAATTTGCGCCATCGGGACATGCAGCCGGGCAAGGGTGACCTGGAGGGAGGAGATGCCGGGGATCACCTCGCCTTCAAGGTACCCGAGACCCGCGAGCATGGGGTCGCCGGTGGAGAGGACGACGGCATCAACTGGAAGGGTCCGGAGGGCCCGGTAGTCCTCGATCTCCCTGACCGTGCAGCCCTCAGGGATGTGAGATCTCGCGAGGTCGATGGCCCTCGGGGAGCCGTATACGAGGGACGCGCGGGATATTGCCGCGATCGCTTCTTCAGTGAGCATCCCGGGCCCGCAGCCCACTCCGACGATCTTCATCCGCTGTCCCCCAGCACCTCTCCATCTCGCGAGAGAACAATCACCCGGAGACCGGGAAACGCAATCCTGGTCTTTTTGAAAACGCCTGCAACGAGCCGGCCGAAACCGGGCCTGCCGGAGAGCTCCTCCACCGTCGCGCACCCGGTCCCTTCGAGGATATCCGGATCAAGGAATTTCAGGACAAGTCCCGGGAGGCCGCAGAGGATCACCTCTCCCCTGGCACGCTCCAGGGACTCCCGTATCCTTGCCCCGGCGAGCACCACCTCGTGGTCGGGGAAGAGGAGCCGGGAATAGCGGAGGCCAAGCCTCCCGGTGGTGATCACCAGGCGTTCTGCCCTCTCCACTCTCTCGAGCATGGATTCGGTGAGGTGGTCGTCCCACGGCTCGACGAGGCCGGTGGTCCCGAGCACCGATATTCCCGAAAGGATCCCAATCTTTGGGTTCAGAGTCTCTGCCGCAATGATCTCACCCTTTGGGACAGAGAGAGAGACCTCGACGGCAGAGAGGCCGATCTCCCTGGCCGCGCTGTCGATGGCATCCATGATGCACTGGAGGGCCGCCTGGCTGATGGCAGGATCCCCCGCGCTGTTCCGGGGGGTGTCCCTGGCAAACCGGCCGATCCCCGGCCCTGCAATGAGGATGACCCCCTGGTCACGCGGCCTTGCATCTGCAGAGAACGTCACTCCCGCAGTGGCATCGCCGGGGTAGTCCCCGGCGAATTTATCAGCTTCTGCATGTCCTCCCCTACCCCGGGCGGGAACGGACACCAGGAGGCCGCAGGGAATGCGAACCCGTACCTCTCTCACGGGCCCGCGAAGGGAAAGGATCGCCGCGCTGCACGCCGCAGCTGCCGTCGTGCCCGTGGTAAATCCCCTCCTCAGCACGCGCCCCCTTGACGTGAGCACCCCGAGGCCGGACGAAGCGAGGGCTCTCAATCCCGGGTCCTGGCAGGCGCTCACCCACTCCGAAGGGTATGCGAATCCAGTCACTGGATCTGTGATGGTCGTCCCATCAGGGTCAGGGTGGGTGCTGCTCGGCATGGATGGTGATGATCTCGTTGATGGCCGCAACGGCAACGGGGGTCCCGCCCCTCGTCCCGACGTTTGAGATCGAGGGAACAGACAAAGTTCTCAGCAGTTCTTTTGACTCGGAGGCGTTCACGAACCCGACGGGTGTGCCCACCACAAGGGAGGGGGTATGCCCTTCACTGATGAGGTCGCAGAGGGAGAGGAGGGCTGACGGAGCGTTTCCTATCACCACCATCGCGCCGTCGATCCTCTCCCCGAGGGCTAGGATACCTGCCCTCGACCGGGTGATCCCTTTCTCGGCCGCTGAACCTGCATGATCAAGGGCACAGATGACCTCGCTTCCATGCCCCTTCTTCTGGATCCCGACCTGCACCATTCGGATATCGGTGATGATGGGGGCCTGGAGTTCCAGGGCGCGGAGCCCTGCGGGAATGGGATCTCCCACGAACCTGATGAGCGAGGCCATCGAAAAGTCTCCGACCGCAATGGAGCAGCGCTGCCGCACCCTGTCCTCGTAGTCGCGGTTTCCGATGGTCTTTCTCGCAAGTCTCCTGCTCGTCTCCGAAATCTGGCGGGCCTCCTTCGTGGTGGCCCCAAGGTCAGTATAGGTATTTCCTGTGGTATCCCCGTGGGGTGATGATCCCTCTGGCATGCGATCCCTCCATCCAAATCCTGCTCTCTGTTCCACCCACGATCACCGCGCTGTGCATGTCCACCTGGTCTTCGATCGTGGTGACCTGCCCGAGCGTCGTGATGACGACCTCCTCGCCATCCCTGTACGCATTCTTCACCAGTCCAAGGGGGGTCGAGGGGTCCCGGTGAGAGGCGGCTATCTCCATTGCACGGGCAAAGTTGTGGGGGCGGCCCCTGCTCCGGGGGTTGTAAAGCACGACGGGTATCCCCATGGCAAAGGCATGTCCGAGCCGCTCCTCGATCACCTCCATGGGCGTGAGGAGGTCCGAGAGGCTGACGACGGCAAAGTCCCCGGAGAGGGGAGACCCGAGCCTTGAAGCTGCGGCAGTCGCCGCGGTGACGCCAGGGATCACCTCGATCCTGGCAGCGGAGCCGGAGCGTTCCGCGACTTCGAGGACGATGCTGGCCATCCCGTAGACTCCGGGGTCTCCTCCGCTGACCATGGCCACCACATGATCCCGTGCCAGCGCGACCGCCTCCCTTGCCCGTTCCACCTCCTTCCCCATGCTGCTCCGGATCACCTTCTTTCCTTCTGTAAGGGGTGACAGGGGCGTAAGGTACGAGTCGTTCCCGAGGACGTATTCCGCATCGCGTATTGCCTGGAGCGCTTTTTTGGTCATCTGGTCGGGTGAACCGGGACCCGAACCCACGATGTAAAGGACGCCCCGCCCCTTACCGTGCGATGGCAACGGTCACCTCTCCGTACACAGTCTTTCTCATCACGAGCTCCTTTCTCTTCGAAGCGGCCAGCGCCGCAGGTTCCGCCACCCCGGCGAGACCCACCTTCCCGGCACGGGAGGGGGACTGCGGGGGGAACCTTGCGAGTACTTCGTCGTCAAGGTAGATGAGGGTCCCGCGAAGGGCCCTCACCCCCCCGACAATTCCGGGCTCGCAGGCTTTCTTCCCGGTGGTGGCATAGACGCTCACCTCATCGGCAGATATTCCGGATACCCCAAGGGCCTTCCTGACTGCATCCTCGACCTCTTGTGCCGGAGTGCCCCTGCGGCAGCCGAGCCCGACGGCATACTCGCCGTCCCTTGCAAGGAGCGCGACGCCTGGCCCCGCGATGACCATTGCCGGGCCGGACACGACGTGCACCGGGACTTCCCCGTCAAGGAGTGCCGCATTGACCGAAACGGTAGAATCGCGGTTCAGGACACGGCATCCCTCCCCGGCGGCGACCACTTCCACGGCTGCCTTTCCCGCACGCTCCGTGGCGGTCGTGATCACCGGGGTGATCCCGAGCCCGGCAAGTTCCCTTGAAAGGTCATTGGCCCCGTGGTGCCCGCCAACCAGGGGGACTGCAAAGCAGAGCCCGGGGTCGACGACAACCACCGCGGGGTCGGTCCACTTGTCGTTGAGGAGGGGGGCGATTGCCCGGACTGCGATCCCGGATGCCATCACCGCCACGATAGCGTTCGAGCGGGAGAAGGCGAGGGGGAACGCCTCGTCCGAGTAGAGGATCAGCTCGGCGTGAAGGAACTCGGCGACCCTCCTCCCCGCATCCTCGAATCGTTCCAGTGCGATGACTATCCTGTTCATGAGTAGAGCTGCGACCTGTGGTGGCCCGAATGGACGGGGTCGAGCACCCCTCCGATGATGAGAAGCGCCGTCTTCTCGATGCCCGCCGCTCTTGCCTTCGCGGCGATGTCGGAAACGGTCCCCCTCACCACCTTCTGGTCGGGCCAGCTGGCATGGTACACGACCGCGGCAGGTGTTTCCTGCGGGCATGCGACCCGCGACGTGATCTCCTCCAGGTGGGCAGTGCCAAGGAAGAAGACCATGGTGGCTTTATGGGTGGAGAGGGCCGGGATCTCGTCCTC
>CAZRCH010000064.1:0-9255 GCA_964598545.1 uncultured Methanolinea sp.
CCCAATCCCCTCCTTATACACCAGCAGCCTCGCATTCTCGTCCACCAGGCGCAGGGTGAGCGGACCGGGTGGGAGCTGTTCGAATATCTTTCCGGTCAGGTTGTCGGTTGCACGGTATTTCCCACCGCTGTAATAGATATACAGCGTCTGGCCGGGGCCAAACGTCCCCACCCCGGTATCCGGAGTGACGCGGGACGACACGCTCGAGTTCTCAACGTAGATGCCAAGCGCGTACTGCACGCCATCTCCCTTGTCGAGGACCGCTGGGTCCCCGCCCCTTGAGTAGAGGCTGATGGCCTGCTGGCCGCTGTAGTTTACCACCTCGACCCGTGGCGGGATATAGGCCGACTTCGGCTGGATCACGATGACGCCGAACACGATACTTCCGATGATGATGGCCAGGACGATGACGAGCGCCACCATGAGGATGGATGCGATCACCTCGTTTACACCGGCATCCTTCCGACTCTGCATACTTACACCTATGGGAGCGAGTTGATAAAACCGTCCATATGTCACATGCCGGCAGGGAGTCGCACAGCGAGGGGCTGCGATTTCCTTGCAGGGGATTTGTTGCCTGCCTGAAGGTAACAACTCCTTCCAGTCCGCGAAGGCAGGACTGGTAAATACTAATACCCTCGAACCCCCCATAGTTCAACGGCAGAACCCCTCTTTCCAGCCGGAAGAGTCCAGCATCCAGGGGGATCCGGCGTCATCACGACCGCAACGCGGGTCTTGTGGGGAGAAACGGAACCGATCGGCACTGGGTGGGTCTCTGGGGCAGCGGAGGTGCAACCATGGACGAAAGTGCGCTACAGGAATGCCTGGAAAACCGCGATTACGAGCGGCTCCGCGATATCGCCCGTGACCTAAATCCCGACGAACTCCGGGAACTCTTCCTCTCGCTCGAAAAACCTGACTTCCTCCTCCTCTTCCGCCTCCTCGACCGCGAGGCTGCCCTCGACTTCTTCGAGGGGCTCGACCCCGACCAGCAGGCCCGAATCGTGGCGATGACCGGCGACCCGGAAGCCCTCACCCTGATCTCTTCCCTCGATCCGGACGACCGTGCCCGCCTCTTCCCCGAGCTCCCCGCCGGGATCACCAACCGCCTCATCAGCGCGCTCAACCCCGAGGACAGGAACCTTCTCAACCTCCTCCTCGGCTATCCCGAGGACAGCGCAGGGAGGATCATGTCCCCGCTGTACCTCAGCGTGAGGGAGGATGCCCTTGCAGGAACGGTGCTCTCCCAGCTCCACGCCACGCCGCTTCGGCCTGACCAGATGGAGATGATCTACGTCAGGGAGCCAGGGAGAGTCTACAAGGGGTACGTGAGGCTCGGGAGCCTGATCAAGGCACTGCCTGCGACCCCAATGGGGGAGCTTGCGGAGGAACCCGAGCTCTCTGTCTCCACCTCCGACCCAAGGGAAAAGGCTGCGGAGCTTATCATGGAGCGCGACCTCCCCGCGATCCCGGTCCTCGACAGCGAGCGACGCCTTGTCGGCTCCATCACCTTCGACGACGTGATGGATGTGGTTGAAGAGGAGGCGACCGAGGACTTCCACAAGATGGCGACGATCAGGGAGCTGAAGACCAACATACGGGAGGCGGGAGTCTCCCTGCTTTACCGGAAAAGGATCCCGTGGCTTCTCACCCTCGTGTTCGTGAATATTTTCACCGGAGCAGGCCTCGCCTTCTACGAGGAGACCATCACGGCCGCAATCACGCTTGTCTTCTTCCTTCCCCTTCTCATCGACAGCGGGGGCAACACCGGCGCGCAGTCCTCCACGCTCGTGATCCGCTCCATCGCCGTCGGCGATGTCAGGATGAAGGACTGGATCTCGCTCCTTGGAAAGGAGGTCGTCGTCGCCCTGGCAATGGGGATCACGATGGGTATTGCCGTCGCAGCCATTGGGCTTTTCCGTGGCGGGCCCGAGATCGCGATCATCGTTTCGCTCTCGATGGTCTCCATCGTGATCATGGGGGGACTCATCGGGTTGTCGCTCCCGTTTCTCCTGACGAGACTGAAGATGGACCCTGCAACCGCGAGCGGCCCGCTCATCACCTCGATCGCAGACATCATGGGAGTCCTGATCTACTTCTCGATCGCAGCCTTCCTGCTTCACCCGTGACCTTTGGGTATCACACCCAACTGTTTATATACTGTCCGGGGTCATTTTATAAACATGAAGGTCAAGCCAGAGGACTCTCTCAAGATTGAAAATATCGTTGCCTCGGCCAAGGTAACCGATTATCTGGATCTCCCCGCCCTGGCCTCCCAGATCAAAGATGCGGAATACAATAAGAAGAGGTTCCCGGGTGTCGTCATCAGGATGCAGAACCCGAAGATCGCCGCGCTGGTCTTTGGTTCCGGAAAGGTGGTGCTTACCGGCGCAAAAAGCATCGAGAGCCTCTCGGAGGGGCTTGAGATACTCGGCAATCTCCTCCGTGGACTGCATATTGAGATCCCGAAGAAACTGAGCTACAAGATCCAGAACATTGTCACCTCGGCGGACCTCGGCTCGGGCATCAACCTGAATAAGATCGCCGTCGGGTTCAACCTCGACCGGATCGAATACGAGCCCGAGCAGTTCCCCGGGCTTGTGTACAGGCTCGAGAACCCAAAAGTCGTAGTCCTTCTCTTCGGTTCGGGGAAGCTGATCATCACGGGCGGCAAGGAGCCTGAAGATGCGAGGAAAGCCGTGCAGAAGATCCTCACGGACCTCAAGAACCTCGGTCTCCTTTAATCCGCGGACAGTTATTTTTCTCCGGCTTTCCTTTTTTAATACTATATAAATAATAATAATCTTTTTATATAATATATGTCTATAACATAAGAGGAAGCGGTGAACACCATGAAATCGAGAAATGTCATGTACTTCACCCCCAGGGAAGAGGAATTTGCCGATCTCCTGGTGCGGATAGGGTTGAAGAAGAATGTCGCAAAGGTTCTCGTCTACCTGGCCCACACCCCGGAGGCCACCTCGAGGGACATCGAGCGGGGCACCGACCTCCGCCAGCCCGAAGTGAGTATCGCGATGGCGACGATGTTGGAGCAGCACTGGGTGGCGAACAGGGAGACAAAGGCTGAGAACAAGGGAAGGCCGGTGAAAATTTACAGGCTGTCCCAGCCCATCGGCGAGATCATGGACACAATCGAGAAGGAGAAGCGGACCGAGGCCACCAACCAGCTGAACCTGATACAGCAGCTGCGGGACTATATCTCTTAAGCCCGCATCCCCGCAATAACCCTGCAACCCCCTTCTTCTCCGACAACGAGCGTGGTCTTGCCGGTATAACTGCAGAAGAGCCCGCACTCCACCACTCCGGGGATAGCGGTGAGCGTTGCCTCGAGCCCCGCAGGATCCGGTATCCTGTCGAAATGGCAATCGATCAGAAAATTCCCGTTGTCAGTGATCACCGGGCCGTCCTTGGCCAATCCCTCCCGGACCCGCGGAGCCCCCCCCATACCTGAAAGGGTCCTCATCACGGGGGTCGCGGCAAACGGGATCACCTCGACCGGGA
Organism: uncultured Methanolinea sp.; assembly: GCA_964598545.1. Lineage (GTDB taxonomy): Archaea > Halobacteriota > Methanomicrobia > Methanomicrobiales > Methanospirillaceae > Methanolinea_A. Next base: position 3,523 of record CAZRCH010000064.1, read on the forward strand.
CGACACCTGAGAGCGCCTGCACCACTTTTCCCGTGTCTGCCACGATGACCAGTCGTCCGGAGGCACACGCCACCACTTTCTCCCTCGTGAGAGCCGCACCCCTCCCCTTGATCAGGCGGAGCGCGGGGTCGACCTGGTCTGCTCCGTCGATGGCAAGATCGGGGTTTGGGTGATCGTCGAGGGTGGTCAGGGGGATGCCGAGTTCGCGTGCCCTCATCGCGGTCTGGTGGGAGGTGGGGACTCCGGCAACCGATATCTTCTCTTCCCTCACCCTTACCGAAAGCCTCACCATCGCATGGTAGGCCGTCGACCCGGTGCCGAGCCCGAGGATCATCCCGTCTTTTACCATCTCGGCGGCATGGTACCCGGCGTCCCTCTTGGCATCCCCGGCAGAACGGCTGCTCATGCGCTTCCCTCCCCGCCCGGGAAGAGTGCGCGCAGTGCAGGGCCCGCACTCTGCCCAGTGCAGTCGAGCGTGATGGGGGTGAGGGACACGTTGCCTTTCCGGATGGCGTGCACATCCGTCCCCTCCCCCGCGTCATCGATGAGGGGACCGTTGATCCAGAAGTAAGGCCTCCCCCTGGGGTCGAGCCTCTTCTCCACGCCGGTCACAAAGAGTTTCTCTGCGAGGCGTGTCACTTCGTAGCCGCCTCTCACCACGGAGGGGATGTTCACGTTGAGGATATCGGCACCTGGCGGAAGGGGCCTCTCGAGGAACATTCCGCACACCTCCCTTACCACCTTCCGTGACTTCTCGAAGCTCTGCGCGTGATGGCGCGGGTCGTCGAACTTGTCTCCCTGGTCCTCCACCTGGAGGGAGAAGGCGATGGCAGGGGTTCCCTGGTTCGCTGCCTCGAGCGCGGCTCCCACGGTCCCCGAGGTCATGATGGACTCAAAGGAGAGGTTCTCGCCGATATTGATCCCGCTCACCACCATGACCGGCCGGAGATCCAGTGCATAGAGCCCGATGATCACCGCATCGGTCGGCTTCCCTCCCACCGCCCAGGCACGGACGCCGTTCATCTCTACCTCGTGGGCCCTGATCGGCTCGAAGATGGAGATGGATCTCCCTACCGCACTCTGCTGGGTCGCAGGGGCTACCACCGTCACCTGGGCGATGGGGGAGAGGGCTTCGTAGGCGGCCCACAGGCCGGCAGAGTTGATGCCGTCGTCGTTCGTGAGCAGGACGCGGGGTTTCATGGTCACCAACCCGTTGGGGGAGCAATGAGAAATACTTGACCGATCGTCATGCTCATCTGGCCCGGCGACCCATTCAATACGATGAAAGCGCTCCTTGCAGAGTATGCCGTGTTCCACGATCCCCGCCTGGCACCCGAGGGCGAGGCAATGCTCCGGGTCCTGTCGGAGAGTTTCGTACGGTGCGGGTACGAGGTGCTCACTCCGGAAGACGGCGACTTCCTCGGGGAGATCAGGAGACTCGCCCCCCTCTGCGACGTGGGCCTCGTGATAGCCCCGGATCACCTCCTCTTCCAGTTCTCATCTGTCCTTGAGAGGCTGACCCACAGCGTGGGGTGCGGGAGCATGAACGCTGCCGTCTGCGCCGACAAGGTGCGGTGCGGGCAGGTCCTGGCCAGGAACGGGATCCCTGTGCCGGGATCGGGATCGACGGGAACGCGGGTGGTCAAGCCCGCGCTCGGCTGCGGTTCGGTGGGGGTCCGCCTGACAAAAGAGCCTCCGGGCAAGGGGGAGTATGCCCAGGACTACATCGAGGGCGAGCACCTGAGCGTGAGCCTCGTGGGGAGCCGGGTAGTCGGGGATGCCTGCTCCTTTTACACCGGCAAGCCGCCCCTGCTGCTCGCGGTGAACCGCCAGGAGATCGCGGTCGGGGATGACGGCTGCATCCGGTACCTCGGCGGGGAGACGCCGGTCACGCACCCGCGGCATGAAGAACTCGTACAGACCGCGACAAGAGCCGTGCAGGTCCTCGGCTGCCAGGGGTACGCGGGGGTCGACATCGTCCTTGCCGATCTCCCTTACGTGGTGGACGTGAACCCCCGGATCACCACAAGCATCGTGGGGATCGCGGCCTGCATGCAGGAAGAGATCGCCGAGATCCTGGTCCAGGCCTCGAAGGGCGGAGGACCTGACGAGGTGCACCTGCAGGGGAGGGCCCGGTTCGACAGCCGGGGGAGGGTCGAGCGGCTGTGATAGGGATCGATATCGGTGGCGCAAACGTCAAATTCGCAACGGACGAGGGAGTAGACACCGTCTATTGCCCCCTGTGGGAGGGGGCCCCTCTCGCCGGGGTACTCAGTCGCCATCGGGACGCAGGGGGAGAGGCGGCGGTGGTGATGAGCGGTGAGCTCGCGGACTGTTTCCGAACCAAGAGTGAGGGTGTGGCCTGGATCACACGGACCGTCCGGGAGGTCTTTCCGGAAGCGCTCTTCTACGGCACCGATGGCCGGTTCCACGACTCCCCGGTGCCGGCCCTCGCGGCGGCCAACTGGCTCGCATCCGCCGCGTTTCTCCATGCCCGTGACCCGGAAGGCCTGCTTGTCGACATGGGGAGCACCACGACCGACATCATCCCGCTGGCCTCGCTCTCCCCGCTCTACGGCCTCACCGATCTCCTGCGGCTCCAGAAGGGCTACCTGGTCTATACAGGGCTTCTCCGCACCACCATCCCCGCGGCCATCAGGAGCGTCTTCCTCGGGGGTGTTCCAACCCCGGTGAGCGCGGAGCAGTTTTCCATCAGCGCGGACGCACACCTGGTGCTGGGCCACATCGGGGAGACCGACTACTCCTGCGACACTCCCGACAGGAATGGGCGGGACCGCATATGCTGTCTCCGGCGGCTGGCCCGGGTTGTCTGTGCAGACCTCGAAGAGATCGGGGCCGAGGGTGCGCTCCAGGTTGCGGAAGCCTTCTGGGACATGCAGCGAGAGGTGATCCGTCATTCGGTCACGAGAGTGATGGAGGAGTCAGGGGCATGCCGCATCTATACCGCGGGGACCGGCTCGGGGCTCCTTGCCTCCACGCTGGGGGGGACAGATCTCTCCCTGGAGATCGGACCTGCCGCCACCGCCCTCCCGGCATTCGCCGTGCGGGAGGTGCTGCGACGAAGCCGTGGATAAAGAGCCTCATCCTGCTGGCAGGGTCGCTTCTTGTGACCGCCGCATTCTGGCTTGCGGGCATGCCGTTCTTCTTCCTCTTCCTCTTCATACCGCTCATTCCATTCCTCTCGCGGCCCAGGGAGGAGAAGAGGTGCCCGCTCTGCGGCTTCGAGACCTCGGACCCGCGCGTCTCGTTCTGTCCCTACGACGGGACGGCGCTCACTCCCCCTCCGTTGCCATGAGCGATCACGGCCCCTGCATTCCCAGGAGCGACAGAGTAATTAGCGACCGGGGAATCGAGATTCCATAGAACAAGGTGACGGGGATCTCCCCGAAGTCCCGGAAGGCGTAGTTTCTCACCGTGCCCCTGTCAACCACGAGAGAGAGATCCTCCATGACCCTCGCCACTCGCGAGGCGGGCATCCCCTGGGAGAGGACGACGCAGAGGTCGACGACGGGGGAGCCCAGCCGGGTCTCCGGGTAGAATGGGGCATTGGCCGGGGATATCCTGCCGCATTCCCTGCAGGAGAACCTCCTCACCCTGACGTTGATGGGGCGAGTGCCGGAATCGTCCCTGAGGACCGCAAAACGCCGCTCTTTTGAGTCGTATCCGGTCACGCTGCCCCCGCACGACGGGCAGCAGTCGAGGTTCGCGAACTCTTTATCCTCGATGCCGAGGAGGCCTGCCTGCACAAGCGCCGTGAGCATCGGGGGGACCGGGGGATTTTTCACCTGCGCATCGCCCCCGGGGTGGCACATAAACCCTGTATCATCCTCATTCCTTGAAATTGACTCATTAAATCAGAAATTATCACTGGAACGCCGAACCAGGCGGCTCCTTTGACCCACCACTATTCATCAATTTTTTCACAGTTAAACATTACCGTTAAATACAGACCTCCCAGAGATCTCTGTGTTCGAGGTTTAACCATGGACATGAAGTATGTACAGACCACCTGCCCCTATTGCGGGACAGGATGCACATTCAACCTCGTGGTGAAGGAGGGGAAGGTCGTCGGGACCGCTCCCTACCACCGCTCCCCCGTCAATGAGGGGAAGGTCTGCCCGAAGGGGACCTACGCCCACGAGTTTATCAATGCCCCCGACCGCCTCAACATGCCGTTAATCAAGAAGGACGGCAAGTTTGTCGAGGCGAGCTGGGACGAGGCATATGACCTGATCGCAAAGAAGTTCAAGCAGTACAAGCCCGAAGAGTGCGCCTGCCTCTCGTCTGCGAGGGTCTCAAACGAAGAGAACTACGCGATGATGAAGTTCGCGCGCGGGGTGCTGAAGACGCGGCACATCGACCACTGCGCGAGGCTCTGCCACGCGTCCACGGTCGCGGGGCTCGCCTCGACGTTCGGTTCAGGTGCGATGACCAACTCGATCCTTGACATCGCCGAATCGAAGTGCGTCTTCATCATCGGCAGCAACACCTTCGAGCAGCACCCGCTTATCGGCCGGAAAGTGATGCAGGCGAAGCTGAACGGCGCGAAGCTGATCTACGCCGACCCGCGGCTCACGCCAACGGGCAAGCAGGCCGACCTCTACATGCAGTTCCGGTCCGGCACTGATGTTGCGATCTTCAACGGCCTGATGCAGGAGATCTTAAAGAACGGCTGGGAGGACAAGGAGTTCATCAAGAACCGCACGAAGGACTTCGATGCCCTGAAAGCAGAGGTCATGAAGCCGGAGTATGCGCTCGAGAATGTCTCGAAGATCTCGGGCATCCCGGTCGCCCAGCTCAAGACCTGCGCAGAGTGGGTTGCCAAGCACGGCCCGACCGCGATCCTTTACTCGATGGGGATCACCCAGCACACCACAGGAGTCGACAACGTCAGGTCGGTTGCAAACATCCAGATGCTGACCGGAAACCTCGGCAAGCCCGGCGCCGGCGTCAACGCGCTCCGCGGCCAGAACAACGTGCAGGGCGCCTGCGACATGGGTGCGCTGCCGGTCGTGTTCACCGCGTACCAGAAGGTCATCGACGAGGCCGCCCACAAGAAGTTCTCCGACGCCTGGGGCTTCCCTGACGGCATCGCCGAGGGCAAGAACGGGTACGAAGTCACCGTGATGATGGACGTGCTCGCAGACAAGCCCGGCGAGCTCAAGTGCATGTACATCATGGGCGAGAACCCGATGATCTCCGACCCCGACCTCCACCACGTGGAGAAGGCCCTAAAGAACCTGGAGTTCCTGGTCGTGCAGGACATCTTCATGAACGAGACCGCGGAGCTCGCCGACGTCGTCCTGCCTGCCTGCTGCTACGCAGAGAAGGACGGCACCCAGACCTCGACCGAGCGCCGCGTCCAGATGTGGCGCAAAGCCCAGGACCCGCCGGGCCAGGCAAAGCTCGACTGGGTGATCATCAAGGAGATCGCCGCCAAGATGGGCTACGCCAAGCAGTTCCCCTGGAACAGCGCCGAGGATATCTTCGAGGAGATCCGGAAAGTCACCCCGTCATACGCAGGAATGAGCTACGCACGGCTGAACAAGCCCGAGGCCGCCCACTGGCCCTGCCCCACCCCCGAGCACCCCGGCACCCCGATCCTGCACAGGGAGAAGTTTGCCCACCCTGACGGCCTGGGACAGTTCTTCGCCGTCCCCTACAAGCCCCCGGCAGAGGTCCCCGACGCCGAGTACCCGTTCATCCTCACCA
>CAZRCH010000065.1:0-9186 GCA_964598545.1 uncultured Methanolinea sp.
ACTTGAGGTCGAGGACCACCACGTTCTCCTTCACCCCGCGGCTCGGGTCAAAGACTGTCGCCCCCTCGAATTCCTCCGCGGGGGCATACCCCTTGGATGGGAGGACGTAGCGGCCATGAGCCTTCCGGAGCACGAAGATGTCAATGACGTTCGAGGAGTTGAGGGTCTTTTCGAGCGGGCAGCCGACATACCTTGCGATCTCCCGGTAGAACTCGATGATCCGGTTCTTCTCGTTGATGGCGACGCAAAGCTCGACATCCTTGTGGTTGTACTCCACAAGGAGGCAGGGGTCCCTCTTCCAGAGGTCCGAGATCGTCCCCGTGTATCGTATCTTGGTCTCACCCACCTCCGCCTCCGCGACCGCGTCGAGCCGGTACGACTCCTTCTGGGTCGCGTGCATCTTACGGTAAGCAGGCAGGAGGTCGAACGTCGCCCTTCCGCGCAGGGCGAGCCTCTCCACCTGGCCCTCCAGGCGGGAGAGCATGGTAGGAGAGAGGGAGAGCGCCTCCATCCTCCGGACAATATAGGGGAGGTCGAATTCAAGGAAGTTCCACCCCGAGAGAATATCAGGATCGGTCTGCTTCACGTAATTTGCAAAACCTTTCAGCATCTCGGTCTCTGAAGGGTACACCTCCACCTTGTGTCGCGATGGGTCGAAGCAGCCTGTCGTTCTTGGCGTCGCTAATCCCAACTGCAGTGCACCCTCTTCCTGCCCGGGAGAAGGGTAGAGGAAGGTCGCATACCTGTCAAGGTATGAGTCCCAGCAGGTGATGCAGATGATGGCATCCCGGGAGGGTTCAGGAAACCCCCGCTGGTCCTCGCACTCGATATCCAGCATGCATACCCGCGCCGGTGCGTAGACATCGGCAGGCCGGATCTCAAGGTAATCCGCGTATTCCCCCGGCGCGATCACTCCCCCGGTAAGGCCGCAGTCGATCATGAACCGGGTTGCAAACGGGATGTCTGCCTCGAAGTGCTGGTACTGGTCCCTCGCCTCGCGCACATCAGTCGGCCGCGGGGTGTAGAGGCGGACCACGCGGTTCCCCTTGATAGAAGTGTGCACCGATTCCCAGTCGGGAACGGCGTGTGATGCCGGGGGTCTCTGTCGTACCTGGTCGACCGGAGCATAGAAATATGGCTGGAACCCCGTCACCTGCAGGTGCCGCGCGCCCCCGTCTGGGTCCCTCCCGAATATATGGATGAGTGGGCCATTCGGGGTATTCGAGTACTCTACCTGGGTAATAGAGATCCCCATCTCTCCGGCAGGGGAACTCATTGGGTTGGGTCCTTTCTCCTGCGCTTCCGTGCTCCGGCCACCGGAATCCATGGTGCGTCAGACCCCGAGCTCCCTGCAGAGGCCGGTCACGAACTCGCCCGCGCTCTTGAAATGCGACTCCTCCCATGCGTCCATCTTCCACTCGAGGATCTCGCTGACACCCTCCCTCCCGATGACCGCGGGGACCCCGATAGAACATCCATGCAGACCATATTCGCCGTCAAGGATGCACGAGCACGCAAGAGTTGCCCTCCGATCTTCGGCTACGGCCTGGATCAGACCTGCAATGTGGTAGGCCGGACCAAATACCGTGCCTCCTTTCCCCTTGATTATCTCCATGCTGGCTCCGCGCAGGTTCGAAAGGATCTCCCCTCTTGTTGTGTTCCCGACAGGATCCTTCAGGTGGGAAAAGAGCGGCACCTGGAACTCTCCGTGGTCCCCAATCACCCAGGGCTCGCCGCGAATTCCCCTCGACTTCAGCTCAAGCCCGAACCGTGCAGAGTCGAGCTGGCCCCCGAACCCGATGCAGCGGGACGGTTCAAGATGATTCTTTCTGCACAGGTAGTAGTTGTTCGCATCCATTGGATTGGTGACGGTGATGAGCACTCCATCGAAATGCCGGAGCGCCTGGCTGCATTCGAACGCGACAGGGAGGTTTGCCTGGAGGAGGTCGGCTCTTGTCTTTACGTCTGGGTTGCGGGGAAGTCCCGCCGAAAAAACACATATGTCGCTCTGTTTCACGTCCTTCCAATCGGTGCTCACGGGGAGATCGAGCCCCGTATGCTTGAGATCCAGGACCTGGGAATGCAGGAACGCAGGGACCGCGTCATACATGACCAGTTCGTCCGCAAGACCCAGAATTGCCGAGAGGTACGCAATCTCCCCCCCTATCCTGCCTACTCCCAGCACCGATAGTGTCGTCATACTCTTCTATCATTCTCCGTCCGGAGAATAAATAATTACAATCACGCTGATCTCTTCTCTACATGCTGACTATTGCACCCGGCCCCATCAATGTGGGGGGTGTAACGCTGGGAAACCATCTCTTGCTGGCCGCCGGTATCCTCGGTACCACGGGCTCGTCTCTTCTGCGGGTCCTTTCATCCGGCGCGGGAGGGGTGGTCACCAAGTCCATCGGCCCGGTCCCGCTCGAGGGCCACCCCGGGCCCTGCCTCGTCGCGGTGGAGGGGGGCCTCCTGAACGCAATGGGCCTTCCGAACCCCTCAATGGAGTTTCTGGACGAACTCGCACACCTTACAGGAAAACCCGTGATTGCCAGCATATTCGGGGCAAGCCCGGCAGAATTAGCCGAGGTTGCAGGGTGGTTCTCGGGTAAAGTCTGTGCTGTCGAGCTGAACCTCTCCTGCCCCCATGCCAGCGGATACGGGGCGTCGCTTGGAAGCGATCCTGTCCTCGTGGAAGAATGCACCCGCGCAGTTGCGCAAAAAGGATTACCCACCTGGGTCAAGCTGACGCCGAACGTGACCGACATCGCGGAGATCGGGAGGGCAGCAGAGCGGGGCGGGGCGAGGGCAATCGTGGCGGTCAACACCCTGAAGGCCATGCGTATCTCGGTCGGGCTGCGGCGGCCGGTACTTGGCAACCGCGTGGGCGGCCTCTCTGGAAAAGCAATATTCCCTGTCGCAGTGCGGTGCGTATATGATCTCTACGAGGCCTGTTCCATACCTATCATCGGGTGCGGGGGTATTTCCACTGCAGCAGATGTCCTGGAGATGATGATGGCAGGCGCCTCCGCAGTGGAGATCGGTACTGCCGTCATTGATGATATCACGATATTTCAAAAAATTGCGGCTGATCTCTATGACCCCCGAGGAGACCCTGTCGAGAGCGTAGTGGGGTGTGCCCATGGCTGAACAGCTCCCCGTCCCGGTCCGGATTACAGGGGTTACCTCTGATACTCCGAATGTCAGGACATTTACATTTGACCAGGAGTTCGGATTTGTTCCCGCCCAGTTCGTGATGGTCTGGGTCCCGGGAGTGGACGAGATCCCCATGGCACTCTCGTCATCATCGTCGATCACGGTCCAGCGCGTGGGGGATGCAACCTCTGCGCTCTTTTCCTTAAGCGAAGGCGACATGATAGGGATAAGAGGGCCTTTTGGCAATGGCTTTCCTCCCGCCCGCCGCATCCTTGCAATTGCGGGAGGTGTCGGCGCGGCCCCACTCCTACCTGTCGTTCGCGCGGGGGGTGTCAGAAAGCTGCTTCTTGGTGCGCGTTCGGCAGAGGAACTCCTCTTCCATGACATTTTCAGGGAACATACCGAACTTGCCGTCTCTACTGACGATGGGACGTACGGCCACAGGGGTTTTGTCGTCGATCTGCTCGCCGGAGAGAATCTCGGATCGCATGACTGCATATTCTGCTGTGGCCCAGAGAGAATGATGGCAGCGGTCCTCGCGTACCTCGCACGATCAGGATGTCCGGAGAAGGGCTTCTTCAGCCTGCACAGGTATATGAAGTGCGGGGTTGGCGTCTGCGGGTCATGCGCCATCGACCCCCAGGGCCTGCGGGTCTGCAGGGATGGCCCGGTGTTCCGGGGGGATATTCTCTTGAAGAGTGAATTCGGACATTATTCCCGCGATGCAAGCGGTAGGCGGCGCCCTGTCTGATGCATCGTGGGAAGAGCGGCAAACAGTAATGAATAGTACTCCTTTTCTCTAATATTTTAATTTAAAATATTGCAAAACGCCAATGCAGTGCAAAAATCATTTAGAAAGGTATTAATAACACCAGAAAGGATTTTAATTTTGAACCTATACGCGAAGTGAATTCGTGGGTTAGGTATAGGTAGGACATTCGAGAGGTGTGTAAAAAATGGTGTTTCATCCCCCAGTCGCAATCGTCGCAAAGGCCGGCGATGCTGGGAAGTACAAAGTAGGACTCCCCTCATGGAACATGCTCCTTCGTGGATTCATGGCCGGTGCGTACATCGCAATGGGAGGCGCCCTCGCAACTATGTGCAGCACAGGGATTGTAGCCACCGATGCAGCAATGCGTTATGGGACTGCGAGCGCTGGTTTTGGCCAGCTCATTACGGGTGCTGTGTTCCCTGTGGGGCTTATTATCATCGTGCTGACCGGTGCAGAACTCTTCACTGGCGACGCGATGCTGGCCCCGATGGCGGCATTCATCCACAAGATCAGCTGGGGTTCAGTGCTTAACCTCTGGGTCTGGGTCTACATCGGAAACCTGATTGGATCGATCTGGTATGCATATCTCATGGCATATGGGCCATTTTGCACTGTAGACGCCGCCGGACTGATTACTGCAAATGCGTTCGGATCACGCGCAATCGCCATCGCAGCTGCAAAAGTAAGCTATGTGAGTATGGCAGCGCATTGGTCTGCGTTCCTGAAGGCAATCGGTTGTAACTGGCTTGTCAACCTGGCCGTGCTGCTCGGTATCTGCGCCGACGACCTGATTGGAAAATTCTTCGGGATCTGGTTCCCGATCATGGCCTTCGTCTCGTCCGGATTCGAACACTGTGTCGCGAACATGTATTTCATTCCTGCCGGTGTTATGACGCAGGGGTTCATCACCGATCCCACAAAGATCAATGCCGGGCTGAACTGGATGACATTCATTACGAACAACCTTATCGTGGTCACCATAGGGAACATCGTCGGTGGTTTGTTCTTCGTTGGCGTCATCTATTGGGTTGCGTTCCGCAAGGAAATTGCAGCACTCAAGTAAACGGAATTGAATGAAGATCGGAAAAATAAGGCTGAAGATTTCCCCCATCATCCTCGTGGTGGGAGGATTCTTTGCCATTCTTTTAGCAATTGCATATATCCTCGGGAGGGATTCCACACTCCTCGTGTGGGGTATCCCGACGCTGATCCTCCTCATGATCATGCCGCTTGGGCTCAATTATTTGAGCCAGAAAGAATACGCTGATGTGAGACCGCAATACGAACGCGAAGCCAGATCCGTTCGAATAAAACTTATCAATCTGAACATGGTTGGTGAACCGGTCCGGATTGAAGGAGTTGTGGAGAAGGTCCGTTTTCAGTTCTTAAACCGTCCCCAATACATCGTTGCCGACCGCAGCGGTGAGATCTCCGTGAAAATGTTCACCCATCCTGGCGTGACGATCAAGGTTGGGGATGTCGTTGAGGTCTTGGGAATGGTTATGAAGCGGTATCTTGCAGCGGGTGATGCAATAGTGAACGGGGTATCGATCAAGAAGATAGACAAGGTCGTGGAAGTTAAGCCTCAAGCAAAAGGGAAATAATTCGGCTTCCCTTTTTCAGAGTCAGAATTCTCCTTGCTCATATCTTTCCTTGGTTGTTGATCCATATTCCGACCCCCAATTTAAATCGAAATGTAATTAATTTATGGGATTGTTAGTACGATAACATGAACTACGGTGGCACTACCTTTCAGCGATTACTCATGATCGCCATCGTGGTAGGAGTGGTATCCGGTTTTGGGTCGCTTCTTTTCTTCGAGGGTCTCACTATCGCAACCCAGTTTTTTATGGGTACGTGCCTCGGATATTCATACCCTGTTGAAGGACAATCCGCAGCCGAAATTGCAGGTTGGGCTCCGCCACCCAATATCTGGGTCCTTCTCCCAATCATCTGCTTTGGAGCGCTCGCTTCCGGAATACTTGTCACAAAACTTGCTCCTGAGACCGAGGGGCATGGTACCGATGCCGCCATCAGGGCCTTCCATGGCGAGGGAACCATACGGAAGCGCGTCCCTTTTCTTAAAGCGATCACCGCCATCCTGACCATATCGACCGGTGGTAGTGCAGGAAGAGAGGGGCCTACAGCCCAGATTGCGGCCGGCATAGGGTCGATGATCGCTGATATGCTCAAATTACCACTCCATGAGCGAAGAATGGCTCTTAATATTGGAATAGGGGCAGGAATTGGCACAATTTTCCTGGCACCTCTTGGCGGCGCTATCCTTGCTGCTGAGATCCTTTATCGAAGAGACTTTGAATCAGAAGTTATCGTCCCCGCGTTCCTCGCCTCTATCATCGGCTATTCAATATTCGGACTCTTCGAGGGGTTCAGTCCGGTGTTTGCAGAAGCTCCGATTGTATGGAACGTGTTTCAGATTCCATTTTTCCTTGTCCTTGGCCTGATATGCGCCGGGTATGGGTGGCTATACATTCATACCTTTTACAGGAGCCATGAGGTATTTGCAGACCTTGTGAGGAAGTATCATTTTCCACCGTTTATAAAGCCCGTTATAGGCGCTTTTCTTACCGGTCTAATCGTCATTATCCTCTTTCTCTTCATCCCCAACGGTGCAGAAATCGGCCTGGGCAGCCTGGGGTCAGGATATGGGTTCGTCCAGCTTGCGCTGTATTCGATGCTTCCCATTGGGGTTCTCGTGGCCCTCTCGTTCCTGAAGATTCTTACGACCTCACTCACCATTGGTTCAGGTGGCAGCGGGGGTGTCTTTGCACCGGGTCTCGTGATTGGGGGAATGGTTGGGGGAATGTGCGGAGTGATATTCAACATCCTTTTCCCGGCCTATTTCCCGGTCGAGACCATCCCTGCATTTGTCATAATCGGGATGATCGCACTCTTTGGATGCGTATCATATGCGCCCATCGCGGTGATGATCATGGTCGTCGAGATGACCGGAAACTTTTCTTTGCTGGTCCCCGCAATGGGCGCAGTCGCAATCGCATGTCTGTTCACGAGGGGCAGCGGGATATACCGCGCACAGGTTGAGACAAAAGCAGATTCCGGGGCCCATCGCGGAGAATACGAGGTCAGCATCCTTCAAAAAATCCCTGCAGGGACCAGCATGACTCCGGCTGAGAAGGTCCTTGTACTTCATCCCGAGGATAAGAGCAGGGAAGTCCTTCATCTCATCCGTTTACACGGGCATAACGGATTTCCGGTCATCGATAATGGGAAGCTGGTCGGGATCATGACCATCCAGGACGTGCGGCAGGTAAGGAAAAAGCAGGACCTGGATGCACCAGTGAGGGATGGAATGAGCAGGGATCTTTTTACTCTCACGCCAGATACCACGCTTGATAACGCACTTAAGATCATGATTGAGCGTGATATCAATCATATTCCGATTGTTGATACGATTGAATCACAGAAACTGGTTGGTTTCCTGACCCGCACGGATATCATGAATGCGTATGCCAGGTATTCGGAAGAGAATTCGCTTTGATGCGGGGATTATTGCAGATTACCGGATACCTTCATTACACCTTTTTGTAATTTTTTTTAGAAAGGTGTCATTGTAACTAATAAGGACGTCCAACCAGAGAGTAAGTCTAAGAGAATATTCATGAACCGGATCATCCATTTTGAAATTCAGGCTGATGAACCTGAACAGGTTGCGAAGTTCTACAGATCCGTATTCGGATGGGAGATCAACGAATGGGTTCTTCCCGGATTTGAGATGAAGGACGAGGACCGGTACTGGATGGTGATCACCGGGGCTGAAGGCGAACCCGGCATCAACGGCGGCCTCGTATTCCGCCATGGTCCCAGGCCTCCCGGCGGCCTGTCGGCGAACGCATTCTTCTGCACGATCGGTGTTGCCGACCTCGACATGTCCGTCAAGAAAGTGACCGATGCCGGAGGAAAAATCGTCGTCCCCAGGATGGCAATCCAGGGAGTGGGCTGGTGGGTGTCCTGCCTGGACCCTGAAGGAAACCAGTTCGGCATGATGCAGGAAGACCCGGATGCTGGATAGCGTGCCGTGCTATCCATGTCCATCCCTGGATAGTCCCAGTGGATACGGCTCCTTTCTATTTTTTGAACAGGACACCGGGAGGATCAGGACAGAATTCCATGCGGTGAATTCAGCAGATACACTTCCGCAGATTCATCGGATCCCCGATGGACGATAGATGAACTCTTCAGAGATCCTCAGTCTCCGTCTTTCCAATTCCGGATTAAGCCATTCTCCGTTCCAAAGCCCAACAGATGCTGTCACCCACCTTGCGGCTGTCCAGGCCCAGGATTTCACTGCCGCAAAATGGTCCCTGGGACTTCGCGTAAAAAAATCCACCGATACTGACATCGAACGGGCTTTCACCGAAGGCAGAATTCAGCGCATCCACGTAATGCGTCCTACCTGGCATTTCGTCATGCCGGAGGATATCCGGTGGATGCTCGAACTTACGGCTCCACGGGTGAAATCTCTTCTCGCGGCTTCCAACCGGAGGATAGGTCTCGATGAGGCGTTGCTTGCAAAGAGCAATGCCGCTATCGTGAAAGCCCTGGAAGGTCACCGCTATCTTACACGGCAGGAACTGAAAACGATTCTGAATGATATCGGGATCAAGACCGATGTCCAGCAACTGGCTCATGCCATTATGCACGCCGAGTTGGACGGATTGATCTGCAGCGGGCCAAAGCGCGGTACACAATTCACATACGCTCTTCTCGACGAGAGGGTCAGGAAATCAGCAAGGATCAGCCGGGAAGAAGCCCTGAAAAAAATCACACTCAGATACTTTACCAGCCACGGACCCGCACAGCAGAAGGATTTCTCCTGGTGGTCAGGGCTTGCAGAGAAGGATGCAGAAAACGCAATTGAATTGATTGGATCCCATCTGGATCGGAAGATCGTGAACGGAAAAGAATACTGGTTCGCTCCACGGGAACCGGGGGCGATCCCCGATCCTCCCACTGCATTGCTGCTTTCAGTGTACGATGAATATACGATCGCGTACAAGGACAGAAGCGATCTCAGCGAAGCACGGGAAATCGAGCGGATGATTGCCATGGGGAACTCTTTTCCCGCAGTCCTCATACTCGACGGGAAAGTGGCGGGCACATGGAATAAACGCATGAAGAGCCAGGCCGTCGAGATCCGCCTGGATCCTTTCCGAATCCTGGATGATGAAGAGCAGGAGGCGGTGGAGGCAGAAGCCTCCCGGTACGGAAGGTTTTTT
>CAZRCH010000066.1:0-8882 GCA_964598545.1 uncultured Methanolinea sp.
GGTAAAAAAAGGTTTTGCAAGGGCCTTTGAACGAATGCGGCAAGCCCCAGCCGGGTTGGCAACGGAGCCCGTAAATCAGCTATTTTTGTGCTCGCGCAGAAATGCGGGTGAAAAAGTGTAAGGTGGTTTTTATAATGAAATGACCGTGCGGCATTCCATCCTGCATGTAACTTATCAGAGAAAAAGTCCAACCATCAATCATGCATATTCAAGTCGAGGGAATTAGGGGACTCCCCCTCATCCACGAGGGCGATAACCTCCCTGCTCTCATCTGTGAACGGACCAGATTCGAAGAGGGGGATATCCTCAGTATTGCTTCATCGGTTTATTCCAAAGCGAAAGGATACACGAAACGGCTTACCGACATTACCCCCACCCCACGAGCCATCCGTATCGCTGAGAAAACACGGGAAGACCCCCGTTTTATCCAGGCGGTCCTGGATGCATCGACCGAGATCCTCCTCGAATACCCGTTCGTCCTCTCCGAAGTTTCGACTGGTCACATCGGAGTCCGTGCAGGGGTGGACCAGAGCAACATCGAAGATGAGATGGTGATATTCCTCCCACCCGATCCCATGGCCGCAGCGGACGAAGTCCGGGAGGCTGTCCGAGAGATTACCGGCCGGACGGTTGGGGTCATCATTACGGATACATGCGGGCGGTCGTTCCGCCGGGGCCAGACCGGCCATGCGGTCGGCTGGAGCGGGATGACTGCAATCCGGGACTTCAGGGGAGATACCGACCTCTTCGGTCATGTGCTCAAGATCACCGAGGAGGCGGTAGTTGATGAGATAGCCGGGTTTGCAAACTTTGTAATGGGAGAGAGCAATAACGGTGTGCCTGCCGTGGTCTTCCGAAACTGCGGGACCTGGCAGGGGCATGATGATCTGTATTTCCGTCCAGAAGAGGACCTCATCCGGACATTGCTGAAAAAGGAGGTTCCCTGATTAAATCCCATAGTAAACACGGCACCGGCGTTTGCGCGACCTGATTGGCACGCTGGGAGAGGAGACTTGAACTCTTTTATTGGGGTCGACCAGCGAAAAGTTCAATCGCTCTGCATCTTAAGGTACTGTGGCGATGAAGTCCGCCATTAACCGCGTTTTTCGCTGATGACTTCTCTTCTCACCAAGAGATGCGGGACGTGACATCCCGCGAGACCTTACAAGATCCGAATCCTGAACGACAGACCAGGGAGGGAGAGGAGAATAGTCAGAACTGATGCAAGTCTCAAGCTCATGAGCCTGCTGATCAAGGGAGACCCGATCTCTGACGTGCAACTCGCGGCAGCGATTGGATTCAAAAATCCCCGGAATATTGCAAAGCATCTTACGTCATTCGTGAACATGGGGTATATCAAGAACCTGCCCAGGGATGAGTACGGTCACGGGAACTGGTACCAACTCACCTCGAAAAAAGAGGGGATTCTCAAGCTTTACCGTTCCGCATTTTATCGAAGTCTCCGCGTCAGGATCAGGGAGATCCCCTGGTTCATCGATGAAATGGCGGAAGGATTCAGGACTCTCCCCCCCGATCTGTATCTCCTAATCCGGGATATGATGCAGAAATCGCATACGTTCTTAACCATGGTCACCGCGAGTCCCAGCCACGAGCGGATGCTCTCGACCTATTCCATCTACCTCTTCCCCTGCCATCTCATAGACGCCCAAGACCCTTCTTTTCAGGCGTATTATCTCTATTCACAACTCTATAGCGAAGCAATCACCAGGGATATTGTAAAAGGCGGCCTTGCAGAGGGATTCCTGGAACCCCTTGATAGAATTCAGGAATTACTTGTCCGGATGAGATCCGGATAGAACGGACAGTCTTCCCGAAATAGGTTCCTGCCTGGGACACCATGGAAATGAAACATAGCGGAGACCAAGGGAGTCCTGTCAGAGTACCACTCACGCCTGATTCCTTCTCAGTTCCAGGAACGGGTGATAGAAGTCAAAGACCCAGGGATCCGAGACCAGATCCCAGGGATCTTCCCCTTCATCCGGGTCTTCCGGAACGGGAAAATGATATTTTTCAATAGTAGAATCCATCATGTCAGTTCCTCTCCGCCAGGAGTTCCAAATCCCTCTCGATCGCGTCAATCTTATCGGCTGTCGGGGCATGCCCGTTGAGCGATCGTTCCGCCTGCGCCCGGTATCCCTCGGCATACATCTCGAACATTCTGCCGAGCTGGGTCGTGACATCCTTTGTCCATTTCAGCAGGATTCTATAGTGACTTGCGAGCATCTGTTCGAATGATCTCCCCAGTTGCTGCCGGATCCGTTCCGCCATCTGCTTTTCAGCATGCTGCTTGCCCAGTAGCGAGGTAAAGGCCGAGGGAGGGATGGAAACCTGGATCTCACCGGGATCGAACACGGGCATCCCCCTGACGAGGGATTGGAATTCCTCCTCTCCGGGAATGTCGGGAACACCAAGGGCTTCCGCACTGGTAAGGAGATCGTCCCGGAGCTGGGATGCGAGGGTTTCCACGACATCCTGGATCTTTCCTGTCCTCGCCAGGACTGCCTGGAGAACCGCCTGGCGGACGATCTCCCCGATATCATTCTCATGGCCACCTCTGGATGATCCAGCCTCCATCAGCTTGGAGGCGACTTCTTGAGCAATCTCAGGGATACATCGGGTCAGGTCTTCCAGTTCACGTTCAGCTGCAGAACGGGTCCCCTGGATTGCCCCCGTTGCCCTCCGAAGACGGGCCTCCACTGCCCGGATATCTTCGTCCTTGCCTGAGGGAAGGTGTGCAGTCCGCTGGAGCCGGGTCTGCAGTGTTAATATCACGGATTCCCGCAATGCGCCAATCTTTCTGGATAATGATAATCCTTTGAGTTCCCTGGCATGGCTGTAGAGTGGGAAGATCTGGTCGTCGAACCACCGGTCCAGGAGGCGACGGTGCGAGGAAAGGACACTCACCACGTAGACAGGCAGCGTAAGATTGCATTCCGCGACGAGATGCTGCTTCACGTAGTGGAGGATCTTTTCGCAATCCCCCGTGCTGATGAGGTCCACCTTGGAGAGGAGGACATTCACCGGTATCGCCGCTTCCTGGAGCGCGAGCACGGTTGCCACGTCCTCTGTCGTCAGGGTGGATCCCGCATCCACCAGGACCACCCCGAGATCGCATCGCGGGAGATAGGCAAGGGTTTCCGCGGCCCCCCTGGTCGCCAGGGACCCCAGACCCGGGGTGTCTACAAATGTGATACCATCCCTGAGGCAGGGTGATGGGAGCGTCACCACGATTCTGGTCACGTGCTTCGCGTTCCCCGGGTTCTGCTGCTCGGTTGCAAACTCGCCGAGCCTCGCGATGTCGAATGTCTGAGGGGGTGAATCGGTGAAGGACACCTGCATTGCCGGCGTATCCCCGAAGGTGATCCTGCTGGGAACGGCGGTGACCGGAGTCACCCCCACCGGCAGGATATCTGTGTCGAGCATGGCATTCAGGAGAGACGATTTGCCGGAACTGACCCGCCCGAAGACGGCAATCTCGAATGATTTGTCTTCCGCTCTGTCAAGGATCGATGCAATTGTTCCGCGGAATTCGACAAGTCCATGGGCTGCGACCACTTGCTCGATGTTTGCCAGGGTCCGAAGGTCGTTTCCGGCCTGTTCCAACCGATTCAGCCGTAACCGGAGATCCTGGCCTGCATCTTCCGCAACATAGCGGTCGAGTTTCGCGACCAGGCTCTGGAGCTCTCCTGCGATTCCATTGAGTTCCGTCGCCAGATCCTCAGGGACATCGCCGTATCCCCTCATGTATTTCGGTTTCAGTTCTTCTATCGAGATATCGATGGATGCCAGGACAGTGCGAATACTCCTCGTGGCAGGGATGGTTGGCCCTTCAGGGAGTATGCCCTGACCATCCATGACACGGATCAGCTGCGCCCGGATGCGGGCAATATAGTTCTCGATGGTCCTGGCCTGTGCGGGGTTGATATCAGGGATATCACGGGGGAATATGGTATTTGACGAGGATTCATGCAGGGTATGCTCGATACCGGTAAGCAGCGTGTCGATATGGTGGCAGGTGACCCTGATCCTGCGTGCCTGTGCTTCTTTAAGGGATGGAGACTTTCGGTCTACCATGCCCCGCTCCTCCTGAAAATGCGTCCTCTGCGCAATCCTTTCCATCGGATTTGAGTGCGAACGGTCATCCCTGCCATCATTCTCTCTCCATGGTACAATTCGTTATCCCGCCCCTGCAACCCGTCCCGGGGAGGAGGCGTATATTAAAAGCACCGCTCCGATGGCCGCAACGACTGCGGCAAATGCGAATCCCGCAGAATATCCGACAAATGCCCAGATGAAACCAACGAGGATACTTGAAATGAGGTCGCCGATCCCGTTCATTGTTGCAAGTGCCCCGAACCCCAATCCTCTCGATCGATCTTCGATCAACTCAGCTGCGACCGCACTCTCAAGCGTATCCTCGGCGGCAATGAATATTCCACACAACGCAAAGAGAAGCGCGTAGATAAGAAGATCCGGCGGGGCGAGCATGAACCCGGTGAACGTAATTACCGCGATCGAATATCCTACAACCAGCATAATCCCTCTTCCAATCTGGTCTCCTAGAGCTCCAAAGGGATACGAGGCGAGAGCATAGACCACATTTCGTATCACATACAGACCGGCGCCTGCCGCGGTTGCATAGGTGAATCCCAGTGTCGGGGTCAGGCTGACGATTGCGAACGCAATGAGGAGTGTGTGCGAGAAGTCTGCGATTCCGAAGACCAGGACCGCAGAGAGGAACCGCTTGAACCTTAAGGGGAGTCCTGCCAGGGAGGAGATGAGTGTCCTTTCTTCCCCCGATGGGGCAGGATTCTTCTCCTTCACGAGAAGCCAGAACAATGCGAGAGCGATAAAGCCGGGGATGAGGGCGAGCCAGAACACATCACGAATTCCCACAGATGCGACCAGAGCGAGGGCAACGAGAGGTCCCGCAATAGCCCCAAGGGTATCGCCGGCCCGGTGGAATCCGAACGCTTTCCCCAGATCTTTCCGATCCACTGATTTGGCAAGTATGGCATCACGGGGCGGTCCACGAAGGCCCCTCCCGATCCATCCAATGAATCGACCGAACAGGACCATCGGCCATGCGGCTGCAATGGCAAGAAAGGCAGGAAAGATCGCCGTCGAAAAATAGCCTATAAGCGCGAATTCCTTCCGTTTCCCCAGCTTATCCGCGAAGTGCCCCGATACCAGTTTGATAAAACTCGAAGCACCGTCGCTGATCCCTTCGATCACTCCCAGGGCGTATACCGGGGCACCGATGAGTACCAGGAAGGAGGGAAGAAGGACGGTGACGGCTTCGTGACTCAGGTCCGAGAAAAAACTCGTGATCCCGGCCCCGAAGACAGTCCTGTTCAACCAGTCATTCCTATGGTTCGAGACAGGGCCTTTATCTTTTTGCTCCAGGATTCTCACCCTCGTCCGGACCCAAACAGGGTATCACCGGACAAATGCATGCCGGCCCGCATACTTCGCACTGCTGCCCATCTCTTCCTCGATTCGCAGGAGCTGGTTGTACTTCTCCACCCGCTCGCCCCTGGCCGGGGCCCCGGTTTTGAGGTGGCCGGTCCCCATGGCGACCGTGAAGTCAGCAATGAACGAATCAGCGGTCTCCCCACTCCGGTGCGAGACCATGGCTCCCCATCCCTGGGAGTATGCCAGTTCAATGGCAGCGACCGTCTCAGTCACGGTCCCGATCTGGTTCAGCTTGATGAGGACACCATTTGCCACCCCTTCCTTGATCCCTCTTCGGATCCTGTCCACATTCGTCACGAACAGGTCGTCCCCTACCAGTTCCACCCGGTCGCCGATTTCCCTGGTAAGACCTTTCCAGCCGGCCCAGTCATCTTCCGCAAGGCCATCCTCAATGACGACGATTGGATAGGTGTCAACAAGGTCCCGGTAATACCCCGTCATTTCGCTGGCCGAAAGCGACCTGCCTTCGGTGCGAAGCTCGTACTTGCCCTGATGATAAAATCCGCTTGATGCCGGGTCAAGGGCAAATCCAATCTCTTTCCCGGGGGTATATCCTGCTGCCTCGATTGCCTCGGTCATGAGGGCAAGAGGTTCCTCGTTCGATGACACGGCCGGGGCAAATCCTCCTTCATCCCCTACCCCGGTGCTGAATCCCTTCTTCTTCAGGATGTCCCTGAGTGCCTGGTAGGTCTCACTCCCGTAGCGGAGTGCCTCACGGAAATCCGGAGCACCCCAGGGAACGATCATGTACTCCTGGAAATCGGACCCCTGCCAGTTGGCATGCACTCCGCCATTCATGATGTTCATCATGGGCACCGGCATGACGGCTCTGCCCGGTTTCTCCAGGTATCGCCAAAGGCTCAGTCCTTTCGCTGCCGCCGCTGCCCGGGCTACCGCCATTGAGACGGCGAGGATCCCGTTCGCACCGAAAGTGGCCTTGTTCGCAGTCCCATCCAGACGGATCATCAGGCGGTCGACAGCCTCCTGGTCAGTCGCATCGATCCCGGTCAGGGCATCGGCAATCTCATGGTTGACATGGTCGACGGCATTCAGTACTCCCTTCCCGCGGTACCGGTTCTTTTCACCATCGCGGAGCTCCACTGCCTCATGGGTTCCCGTGGATGCCCCGGACGGGCAGGCTGCTCTTGCCATTACCCCGCCAGCGAGGTGCACGTCCACCTCAACGGTCGGGTTGCCCCGTGAGTCAAGGATCTCCCGGGCGTGTATCTGGGTAATTGTGGTCGTGGTCATGGCCAGTTCCTCTCTCTCATATTCTGATCATTCTTCCTGGAGTTTATCCACATGATGCTCTCAAATGATGGGTACTTCCTTCAAGAATCGCGAGTGACTCTACCGCACGGGCCGTGAATTCCAGGGTCGGAGACCCCCCAAAGACTGACCGGACGAACCCGCCCGACTGATGGGCACACCGCTCGATGAATGCCCTGCATGCCCCTGCATAACGGGGAGCGGTTCTGAGGAGTGCCGAGAGTCGCAACCCTGCGTACAGGTGCTCGAGGTAAGGGGGCCGGCTCCCCGGTTTCCCGAGAAATCCGAACTCCGGGTCTTCGCAGGACCAGATGAACCGGGAAATTCCCAGGTTCTCTTTCGGGTAGCGGAGCATAACGAGGGCCTCTGAGGCCTGCCAGGTATCCTGCAGGGTGGCCTTGGGGAATCCGAATCCTCCGGATTCGACCTGGAACCGCAGGATAGTCATGGTGATCTGGTCGCTCCATTCCTCCGGCAAGGGAACCCGGTATAGCATGAAGAGGGAGAGCCACGTATAGAGCGGTTCGAAAAGCGAGAAGCTTTCGATCACCTGGGTATCCGGAGAGATGCAGGGGATGCCACGGGAGATAAAAGGGGTGACCTCATAACGAGGAGATTTACCCAGCAGTTGAAGCCCTCGTCCGGCAAAGAGTGCCGCCGTATAGGAAGCATAGGATCCGTCTGGTTCCTGGAGGTCCTGCAGGAATGAGGCTGTCTCATCATCGTTGACCCTTTCCCCGAGCAGGGAGAGAATCTGCAGCGCGTGGAAGGTGTCACCGGCATTCGGCTCGTCCAGCCGGTAGAAGCAGTACCCCCCTGATGGGCACCGGCGTTCCTGCACGTACTGCACGATATTCGGATGGAAGGGGGTGGTGACCGGTGGACTCTGGCAGGAGGTATCAGGGGTCATACCTTTGAAGACCTTACCGGCGTGAGCGCATCAAGAAGTTCCTGCAGGTCCCCGGATGCCTTCTGGAGATGCCGGGTCCGGTCCGCGATCTCATCAGCATGCTCTTTCCGTCGTGTATAGGCTGCTTCGATGGCACCGTACGTGGCTTCAATGGTATGGGTGAGGTCTTCATCGAGCTCGCGGGAGAATACCCTGAACGCGGCATCGATGTTCTGCAGGGTGGCCCACCGCAGGTTTTCGACATTATGGACCACGAGGGTCTGGATCTCCTTCCCGATTCTTGTCCTGATCCGTTTCTCACGGATCGACCGCGGGAGTGCCTTGTCAACAAGGTCCGGGGAGATGGTGCCAAGCCCGCCGGACCAGGACTTCCGAGATACCCAGTAGGGTTCCCGGGCAAGGACGAGGGGGCTTGCAGCTGCAGGGGCGTGGTGCGGGATCTCGAAGATGGTTGATGCGGCCACCCGGATCGATTCGACCAGTGCGGCCGCCCGTTGCTGGTGACCGGACAGGATTGCGATCAGTTCCCTGTCGAATTTGCCGGTGACTTCCCCGAGAGTATGCTCAAAGTAGACCGGGATCTCCTGGGCAATCGCGTCTTCCGCGACCTGGGCATCCAGCTCCCTTGTGGATGAGATCGCTGCTGCTGCAACGGTTTCCAGGTGGTGTTTCGAGGTCTCCCGCAACGCAGCACACCCGTCTTCGAGGAGCTCAACGACCCGCTTGTGATCACCGTTCAGGATGTCCTGAGTGTGCTGGCGTTCCCGTTTCGCTTCGTCAATCTTCTTCTGGAAAAGGGCAAGACGCTGTTCGAGGTCGGTGATGGGCATCTGGAGGGACCGCATCTCCAGGTTGACCTGGAGTGAGGTGTCAGAGAGGACATCGAATGCCTTTCCCCCAACCGCTTCCCTGAGGACCCGGTTCTTTTCCCGCGCCAGGAAATCGATGAGGTGCCCGGTAATCCGGGGGAGGCCGCTTGCGGCGAGCAGGGCAGCATCACCCTTCTCCTTTGCTGCGAGTGCCTGTTTTGCTGAGACGGGGAATATCTGGCCGTCGGGTATTATTCCAACGCTCTCTGCAAGGATCTTCCTGAGGAACGCGAGTGCAGTCTCGCACTCGCTCTCGGAGAGGTAATCGATCTTGTTCAGGACAAAGAAGACCCGGGCAACCTTTTCCTGAACCTGCCGGAGGAACTCCACCTCGACTT
>CAZRCH010000067.1:0-8507 GCA_964598545.1 uncultured Methanolinea sp.
GCAGATCTCATGAAACAGGTGGCGACGGGAGACAATCTCTCCATGATCAGCAAATCTGTCGGCTCGGATGAGAAGAGTGTGCAATCCGCACTTGGCATGGGCCTTCCGATGATCATGGGCTCCATAGCACAGACCTCACAGAAACCGGGTGGAGCAGATATGATCACCTCGATGATGGGGCAGATGGGGGGGAGCAACCCCCTTGACAACCTGGGCGGCTTCCTCGGCAGTTCCGCCGTATCCGGGGGATCCGGAATGGCAAGCAGCCTTCTCGGAAGCCAGATGGCTCCGATCTCGAATGCGATTGCACAGAAGACCGGTCTTCCCTCCGCGGTAGTCGAAAAGATCCTCGCCATCGCGACCCCGATGATCATGGGGTATGTCACGAAGAGCATGGGTGGAAAACAGGTGGACCAGCAGGGCCTCACCAGCCTCCTCGGCGAGCAGTCGAAGATGGCGATGCAGGCATCACCAGATGCCGCACGCATGGCAGAGCAGGTGCTGGGATCGCAGAAGGAGACGGCTGGCGTCCCGGGAATCTTCAAAAAATTCCTGGGGAAATAATCAGGAAATAGAAGATCATCAAGTGATCTCACCTTTTTTTTTAATCTGCTCGTCTCATTACTCGCCTTTACGCTCCACCGAACACTCACTCACGGCCTCCGCGACCGGATGTGGATAATGGGACTCATTCACCATGCATGGAGTGTGATGGGAGGAGAAAGAGTAAATCCGGCCCTGGGTGGGAGCTTTCTGGGATAAGGTGCGCGGGGGTGGCCGCATGCGGCCACCAGCTGCATGAATTTCCTGGGACGTTCCGATTTACCTAAAGAAAAAAAACTCTTGACAATCTCGAATAGGCAGGATTGACGAACCGTAAGCATTTTGTGGAGGCGGTCTGCCCCCACGCAAAATGGCGAAGAGGCAAAAAAAGTTGGGTTAAATTAGCGCCGAGGTGATGCCGATGACCCCGGACTGGATGATGACGGCGGTCGCGATGATGACTCCTGCCATAAGGAGGGCAACCGCGACGTTTCCTTTCTTCAATTCCTCGAACTCGTCGAGCCCTTTTGTGAGCCGGTCCATGACGTGCAGCGCAAAGTAGCTGACCGCGACCGCCAGGATGATGCCGAGGATTAGCTGGATGACTGCAGCGATGAGCGAGAACCAGTCTCCTGCAAGAGCGTTCATGATACCGATGGAGATCCCGGCGATCCCGGACTGTACCACGATAGCGATGGCAAAGAGAATGGAGGCGATGACGATGCCCACCGCGACATTGCCTTTTCTGAGTTCAGCAGCCTCGTCCATTCCCTTGGTGATCTTCGAGAACGTGGCGTACCCGATGTAGAGGGCTGCCACTGCCATGATTATGGCGATGACGAGCTGAATCAGTCCAACGAATGCGTTTACAATATCCATATGTTACACCTCACAGAATTCATTGGGATGAGGGCTTAAATTCATTTCCGCAAACAATCGGTGCGTAATGTTACAAATCCGACGTTTTTGCTTGTATTTGTACAATACAACAAATGACCATGTCCGACTGCGTTCATGCCAGTCCATCTCCGCGTCCGGTGTACTTTTATACATACCTGCATCCCTCTTGCAGGTTGACAGAACACGCACGATACCGGGGATGGAGGTGGGAGCACCGCTCTGGAAGGTTCGTCTGGATGAGTGATGTCTCACGCAACAGGGGCCCTGCGAAAGGGGAACCCTGATCCGATACCTCTGGAAAGCAATCCCGCAAAGACCCTGCCATAAGAATTCGCAGCGGATCAGTCCTGACCGTGCATCCGGAGCGCCTCGCAGAGGAGGGAGGAGGAGATCCAGGCATACTCCCGCATGTAATCATTTACGCTCACGAATGCCGGGACACAGAGCGTGTAATAGAGGAGCGCCAGGTAATACTGCAGGATGTCCTCGTCGAGCAGCGTGATGGTGTCGGCATACCGCCTGAGCTGCTGGATTACCTGGAATGCCTTTGCGACTTCCGGGTCAGCGATACCTTCGGGAAGCGATGGGATCTCGCCGAGCTTTTTTGGGGTCAGGAAGACCCGCTCCAGTGCGACAAGCTCACAGAGCCGTTCCTGCGACTCAATGGGAATCATCTCCAGCTTCAGCACGGATTCGAGCTTTGCGACATCACGCAGGATATGCGAATGCCCGGTCATCGCAAAGTCGATTAACCAGAGGTTCTGCTCGTCGTCCATCAGCACGTTCTTCATGTTCAGGTCTCCGTGGACCGACCCTTCGTACACGCTCCATGTCCTCGATCGGCGGTCCGGGAGGATGTGTTCCATGAAGTGCAGAGGGTTTGCCAACCTCCCCGGTCCGAAGGGGAGATCGATGGTCTCGTCCGCCGCGGTGATGCCGTAGCGGGATTCTGCCCACCTGCAGACATCCTCGTACCGGAAGATGTCGCCGTACACATGGTACAGGGGAAGGTCCCGGAGCCGCGGCTGGCCGTACCATGCCCTGAGCACTCTCCGGAAAAGGATATCGAAGACCGCGAGCACTTCTTCTGTCGTATGGGTGCGGTAATAGTCCTCGAGCGAGAAGATGTGGCTCTGGGGCCCCCCAATCCCGACAAATGTGTAAAGAATTCCGCCATAATCGCCGCTTCGCGCTTTCTGGATGATCTGGGTTGCGTTGTTCTGGATGTACCGTTTGACGTGCCCCTCGTATCCGTCGATCTCTGCCCTTATGTTCTCCCACCGGTCGAGTTTTAAGACAAACGGCATCTCTCTCCTGCCGCTGCGATCGTAGGCGTCGTCGCGGAAGACGAGCGACCCGGAATAGCCGCCGGATATCGGGAGGAGGCGCACCTCCGAGCAGTCATGGTGAACACTCTTCGTGATCCGCTCGTAGTCGGGGTTCCATCCCGGGACATCCCTCTCGAGGACAATCGTGGTGCCAGTATGAAGCCGGATGTCGGAGATGACGAAGAGTTGGAGAGTCGCCTGAAATATCCTCGTGCGGGGCGAGAGATGGCGGAGGAGCGCGTGCACATCGGAGGAAAAGCCGCGTGCGGCCGCCTCGCAGGCGGACTCTCCCTTGCCCACAGAGAGATCCCGGAAGACGAGCGCTGTGACCCGCGGGACGATGCCCGGTCTTCCGGGAAGGTGGCGGACCAGCGCATCGGTGACCACTCCCCTAAGGTGATCCGGGAGGGCTGCAGCATCGACAGTCACCGCACATCCCGCGAGCGTGGCAGTTGGAGGCGTGCCTGCCGCCGGGTCGAGGGTCTGCACGTCCGGAGACTCGGCGCAGAACGAGGTGCAGAGGACTCCACAGTAGCGGGGATCCACCTCTTTTGCAATCTCATGGAGGGAATCGAAGAGATCCGAGAGCGTGATTCCGCCCGGTGATCCGGCACGCACCCGGACCTCGCATACGGGTGGCCCGGAAGGGGAGATGAGGAACGAGGTGGCGAGCGGGATCCTTGCCACGTTCTTTTCGAGGACCAGGTAGTCGAGGGTGTCGCCGCTGTCAGGGAGGACCCATCCAGCGACGTGCCCGACAGACAAAAAGTCCCCCATCGCGCTCTCTTCACCGTCATCCGGGAGGCCTGGTGAACCGAATCCGAGGGAGCAGGCGGACACGGGTACCGTTACAGGGATGGCGGGACAAGTGCCCCTTCCTCCACTCCCTCCACTCACGGGAAACCCGGTAATCTCGAGGGTGCAGGCCTCCTGCCCCGTGCAGGTGGCAACAAACTCCGCGCCCCTGGTCTGTATGGCGAGAGGGGCGTGCCCGGGAACTCCAATTTCCCGTCCGACCGTTGCCCTTGCCGCCCGGAACGCCTCTTTGCGCGTGGGATGGATGGAGAGCACGGTTGAGAAACCCGTCATATCGAGAACGGAGCGGGGATAGGGCTGGAGGCCTGAGAGGTGGATACAACCGCCCCTCTCCTTCATCCTCTTCTCGGTTGCAACAATTGTCCTGATGCCGGCGCTGCTCATGTAAGTGACTCCCGACATGTCAAAGACCATCGTGCTGTCGGTCTCACGGAGGAGATCTTTCAGCACCGCGTCTATCTCCACGGCGCCCTGCGCATCGAGCCTTCCCTCAAGATAGAGGACCAGGACTTCACCTTCACGCAACGTTTCGCTCTTCACCAGGTATCACCAGTTACCGGCAGCAATACCACTATCAACGTCGTAAATGCGGATAAATGCCTCGGAAAAATCGGCCGGCAAAAAATGGGGGTATTGTGGGATTGAAATCGGATATCGACAGTTGATTCCAGAGCCAATGACAGTCTGAGCAAAAACCCAATCCCTCTCTGATCAGCCCTTCTGCGCCGCGATGACACAGAACCCTGCCCGGGGATCCACAGCGGTGACCCGAAACCCGTTATTTTCGAGGAGAGAAAACACCTCCTCCTGGGTATAGAAGCGTGCACAGGAGAGAAATCGTCCCTTCCCTCCCGCATAGAGGTATTTTTGGTGTATTGGGCCGCCGCGTTCGATGAACGCGATTACGACAGCGCCCCCGGGGACGAGGATTCGCCGCAGTTCGGCGAGCACCCGGGAGGGGTCTTCCAGGAAGCAGATGACGGTCACCATCAGGACTGACGGGATGGATGCGTCCCTGAAGGGGATCGCCTCGCCGATTGCCCGGACAACCTCGATCCCCCTCCGTCTCGCCATCCGGCAGAGCGCCACCGAAGGCTCGACCCCGAGCTCGATTTCGAGCGGTGCGGCAAACCGCCCCGATCCCGCTCCCACCTCGAGGGAAAAGAGGGCTGCGGGAGGGAAAAGTACGCGAACCCGGGCGAGTTCTGAACGGTACTCGGCGGGGTGCTCCTCGAACCAGAGGTCGTAGTCCTCCGCGTACCGCTCGAAGACATCTTCGGGCACGAATCTCCCCCCGCTCACTCCCCGTGTAGGCGTCGGCGGACCCGCCCGGCGACTGCCTCCTCCCGTTGTTTCAGGCGGGAAAGATCAGTCTTCTCACCCTGGAACGAGGAGAATAGGAAATACGCAAAGTCTGTCGTCAGGTCCATCACCTCTTTCCTGAACCGCACCTCGACAGTCGTGTCGCCGGCAAACCCCTTGATGGAGAACCAGTCCGGCTTCTCGAACCGGAAGAAGCCATCGCCGAGCTGAGGGAGCGCCTCGACCTGCCCGAAGTTCGCGAGGAACGAGAAGAACGACGCAGGGACAGGCTCGTCGATGAGGAACTCCTTCATGAAGGAGCCGTCCGCGCAGACCTTATGCCTGACCGAACGGACAATCCGCATGCTGCGCGATCTCCCTCACGGCCCCGGCCGCGATCCTGCATTCTTCGTCGGTCGTAAACCAGGAGTGGCTCAGCCGTACGCACCCCTCTCCCCCGTCGATTGCCCGGTGAACGAGCGGGGCGCAATGAAGCCCCGTTCTGACGATAATCCCATACCTCCGGGCCAGGATGAACCCTATGTCATCGTCCGGAAGATCCCTGATGTTGAAGGCGATGATGGGAAGGTCCGGGTGGTCCTGGTAGATCCTGATGTTTTGCTCCTTTGCAAGTTCCCCGAGGAGATACGAGGTCTGGCGTTCCGCCTTCTCCATGATTGTTTCAATCCCGGTCGAGAGTATGAACGAGACACCCGCAGCAAGGCCGGCAAGGCCCGGGTAGTTGTGAGTCCCCGCTTCGAACCGCTCAGGCATCCCTGTGGGGTGGAGGAGCGAGAAGGAATCGGTCCCGGTCCCCCCGAACCTGACCGGTGCGATTGCCTCTGGGTCCTTTATAAAAAAGCCCCCGATCCCTGCGATGCCGAGGAGTGCCTTGTGGCCGGTGAAAGCATAGCCATCGACAGGGAGGCTCTCGAAGTTGATGGGCACATGCCCTGCTGCCTGGGCCCCGTCAACGATGAAGCAGGCTCCGTGGTCGTGTAACACCTCTCCAATTCCCCGGATGTCCTGCACGGTCCCGAGCACGTTGCTCCCGTGCGTCATAACCATCAGCCGGGTCATGGGTGTGATTGCCTCTGCGACAGCAGCGGGGCTGACGCGGCCGTCTTCGAAGGGGAGGACAGTCAGGCGGATCCTCCCCTGGCGCTCGTACTCGTGGAGAGGGCGGAGGACAGAGTTGTGGTCGAGCACCGTCGTAAGGACGTGGCAGTCACCCGCATGGCGTTCGAGGAATCCCTGGATGAGGATGTTCAGGGAGTCGGTCGCGTTCTGGGTGAAGACCACATGCTCGGGGGTTTTTGCGCCAAAGAGGCCCGAAAGTGCATCACGCGCCTTCGTGACATAGTCCTCTCCCTGGGACACTGTGGTCCGCCCCGACCCAAAGACCGGGAGCGAGAGGGACTCAGAGACCGCTGCAAGGACTTCGGGAGGTTTTGGCCAGCTGGTGGCGGCGTTGTTCAGGTAAATGAAGGGCCGGTCTTCTGCCATGGCACTCGTTCTCACTCGAAGTTCTCGCGAGGGTGACGAAAAAGTGATCGGTTCTGCAGCAGTGGTGGCAACCATTATCCCGGCACTCCCGAAACCAGTATGCAATGGCCAAAATTACGGCCGAATTGTTGAGGGACGCGGCCGACCTCCTCGGGATCAGGGATCAGGCAAGCCTTCACGAGATCCGTGCGCTCTACCACGAGCGGGTCAGGGAGTGGCACCCGGACGTCTCCCGGAAAGACCCTGCCGAGTCGCACGAGATGACCATCCGGCTCAGGGAGGCGTATGAGCTCCTCGTGGAGTACTGCATGAACCACCCGTTCTCTTTCAGGGCTGAAGACCTCGCACGGGAACTTGCAGATGCCCCCGCGGACTACTGGATGGAGCGGTTCGGAGACGACCCTATCTGGGGCTGAAGCGCGATTAGCCGCGTCAGTGCGTCCATTCAATGATGGAGACATCCGGGCCGACGGCTTTCTTCACACAGTCCCTCATGTCGGCATAGTGCGGGCACGGGAACCCGATCGGGTTCCCCCGGGTGATGCACGAGGCGAACACGATCGCCTGTGCACCCCTCTCCACGAGCATCTTTGCCCGCGGGATGGCCCGTTTGCCCGGGCATCCCCCGCACGTCACGAAGCCGACGATCTCGGCCGGGCCGGTCTCTGCAAACGCCCCCTTCCCCTCGGCAGTCACGCGAAAGTCCATGGTTCCCGGGCAGAGGTCCTCGGTCATGAGGCAGCGGATAATTCCCACCTTCATAAAGGAGGCGTTGCACGGTTTCGGGCGATAAGCGTTTGGATTTGTGCAGAAAAACAGGATTTAATGCCGGATGGATAAAATAGGGTGCAATCCTGTTCTGGGAAGTATTGCGATCCCTCTCACGTTCCCCCCGCATCCACTATTTCCTATGGGCGGAGGCGTGATAAGAATGAGTATTTCCGCGGTTTTACATCACGCCCCTGGGCGATCTCCAGGGTCAACATTGCGGTACCTATCCACAGCTATGACTACTATAGGGAATAATTGTTACACAATGGAGAAGAGTGTACGGAGTAAGCAGTGGGAGATCAGTGAATCGCTCTTATCCTGTCTCAAAGACGGCATGGTCCTGAACGGGCAGGTGGGAGAGATCATCGAACGCTGCGGATCCCAGACGACAGGCCACGAAATGGCAAAATACCTCGAACGGGCCGAGACCATGCAGAGGAACCGGTTCAGGGTGAACCGGAAGAAGTCTTCCGGAAACCGGTGCATATACCGGATCACCTTAAAAGACCCGGCTGCCTGAACTCAATAAAAAAGGGTATAGTGACAATCTAGCCACCGACATTTTAAGGAAAAGGTGAAATTATCCCATTAGATTGAGGTAGGTTTTCTTGTTGTATTGTGAATTTCAGATGATAACTCCGTTCTTCAAGGCCAATGTGAATAGTTATTGAACCGCCGCCGGGGCGCCCTTCGGGGGCGGCGGGGTCTATCGCATATGAGAAATGAGACCAAGAACCCGCACTTTTTTCACGTGGATTTTGGTAAATGGGTTTTCCATTATTCCTCGTCGTGATTTGTGAGCGAGATTGGTGGTGAAAATTACACTATACCCCTAAAAAAACCATTTTTCGTCCGACGGTCTCCATGAGCGGCGACCGGGACGCTTATTTTCTTCGCTTGTTCCTCTGGTTTGCCGCGATCTTCTCTTTTGCGGTTAACGGCACAGGTTTTGTGCCGACGGCCCCGGATCCTGCCCCGGGTACTGGAGTGTCCCCGGCACTTTCAGGTTTTTTCCCCTTGCCTTTCTGGTTGCCCGTATCTCGCATGAGGGATGATACGGTGCAGGATATGATATACCTTGGCTGGAGATAACGCATTTCATGGGGTTTTTTGAATATTTCTCTCGAGGAAATGACGTTTTTCCGAAAAGTCAATACAAGGGTTCAGGGATCGATATGGCCCAGGCTGGAAGTGATGCTGTTCTCTCACGGGATCTGTCTCAAGCCTGAAGGCGGCTCAACGCGAAAACCTGGAGAGGTGAGGAGACAGAAAAGATCAGTGCCGCTTCTTCTTTGTCTTCGCCGCATTTTTATCCTTCAGGGAGGCGATTTCCCTGGCATC
>CAZRCH010000068.1:0-8324 GCA_964598545.1 uncultured Methanolinea sp.
AGCTTAACATATTCCATCCACCTAAAAAAGTATTATGCAAGAATATCCTGTGAAAAGGGGGTATACGAAGGATCTCAGGGTCACGATGGAATCAAAGCTGGTGGAATGCTTTGGAGTTGAACCAAAGAAGGTTGGCGAGCACCTCCAGATCACGTACGGCGCCCTGAAAGTGCTGGACGTCTCAACGGGGAAGGACCAAAAGACGCTGGTCGTGGATACACGGTCTGACAGCAGTGTAAAAGATGAGGTCATCCTGGACACCAACAGGCGTTTTCGGAGATACCTGGAAGAGGTCACAGGGTATTCCACAAAGGAGCGTGTGAAAAAGGCAAAGAGCGTGGAGCCCGAGTAGGCTTCACTCCATCACGATAGCGGGTTTGAGGGGAAGCGCGGCCGCAGATCTCGGGTGTCTGCTCTCCTCCGCATCCACCACGCTGACCGGGATCGCGCATTCCCTCTCGAGGAAATCCCTGGCATTCCGGAATATCTCCATCTCGTTGACCCCGCCGTTGAGATACTGCTCGACGAATGCCGGCGGCAGGCGGTGCACAAGCGTGATACACTGCTTCGTCGTCTCCGTGGCCTCTTTGCCCCGCCTTCTCATCTGTTCGTCCTTCATGATCTCGCGTAGTACCGTATTCCTGTCTGTTGCGGTTGCCACGGCCGAGAAGATCGCCCTCTTCCATGACGGGGCGACGCAGAGCGTGATCGAGGAAGGAGTGATCTGGAGGACCCGTCTGATCGAATCGATATCCTCGAGCGTGCGGAGAAGGAGCTCCTCGGCCATTTCAAGGTCGGGATCTGCCTTGTCTGGATCAGCGACGGGCCAGGGGGCAAAAGAGACAAGGCCCTCTCCCCCAGAATCTGCCCAGAGCCTCTCGCACGTGAAGGGTATGACCGGTGCCAGGAGCCTCGCCCATATCTGGCCGAGCGCCCGGTATGCACTGCCCCCCTGCATCCCTGCCGGCAGGCGCCTCCTGTACCATTTCAGGTCAGAGTCGATGGCATAGAAAGCCACCTGGAGTGCCTGCCGGGTCTGGAAGCGCTCCAGCGCTTCCGTGGTCTTCTCGATATGCTGCTGGAGCCGGGAGAGGAGCCAACGGTCTGCATCGGTGGTCTCCCCTCCCGCAAAGAGGCTCTCCTGCACCATGTTCCAGAACCGCTCGATCTGTTTTCTCGTCGAATGTACCAGCTCGTTCCGCCAGTCAAAGTCCTGCCAGGGCTCGGCGCTCCCGACAAGGAACATGCGAACGGTATCCGCACCGAACTCGTTGATTGCGTCCTCGAGGAGGAATACGTTGCCCTTGGAGGACGACATCTTGGCCCCGTTCAGGAGACCCATCCCAAAGACCACCATCCCACGGGGCATACTCCGGGCCGGGAAGATGGCTGCGTGGTGGAAGAGCTGAAATGTAAGGTGGTTGGAGATCAGGTCTTTTGCGGAGAACCGGTAGTCATATGGGTACCAGTATTCGAACTCCCGCCGCATTTCATCAAGTCTCTCCTTCCCGAAGTGCGCAGGCGATCCTTTTTTGAGGAACAGGTAATCGAAGATTTCGGGGGTGAGTTCTTCAGGCCTGCACTGCTTCAGGTGATGGGCGATGGTATAATATGCCATGTAGATGGTGGAGTCGCTGAGCGGCTCGATGAGCCAGTCGGGGTCCCAGGGCAACCGGGTGCCAAGGCCCACCCTGCGGGTGCAGGCCCAGTCCTTGAGCCAGCCAACAGTCCGTTCGAATTCGGTGCGAACCTCGGGAGGGACGAGGGACATTTGAGCCAGGTGATTGGAGACCTGTGATTTCCATGCAGGGTCGCTGTACTGGAGAAACCACTGGTCGTGGAGGATCCGGACGAACACCTGGCTGCCGCACCGGCACACGACTGGCCTCGTATCGAACTCGTACATCGCCGTGGAGCGATATTTCCCGGTCATCAGCGCTGCAACGCTCTCCCTGGCCTGCCTGACGGGCTCCCCGCCGTATCGCTCGAAGAGGATTCCGGAGGAGAACTCGGCGCTGTAGACCTCCTGGGTGAGGGCGTCCATTGCAGGGTCGGTCTGATCACGGATACCTGCTCGCTCAACGGCATCCTTTGCCGGGAAATCGCCGTATCCCGGGACCTTGATAAGGGCAACGGGCGAGATCGCCGTGTACCGCCCCTCTGCCTGGAGGTCCCTGAGCGCGATGTAATCGAACGGTGCGTGTGCGGGGACGCTCATCACCACTCCGGTAGCCATGGCAGGATCCACGAACTCGGCAGGGAGTATTGGCACCACCCCGCATAACGGATGGCTCACCACCTGGTCGATGAGGGAGGTGCCGGGAATCTCGGCAATAACGGTCACTTCGTGATCCTGGAGTCCAAGTTTCTCCGCAGCCTCCCTGCTGACAACCCAGGGAACCCCGTCCACACGGGCCTTCACATAGGTGACACTCGGGTTCACCCACAGGTTCGTCACACCGTATATGGTCTCGGGTCGGAGTGTGGCGGTCGGAATAAATGAGTCGTCCCATTCAAACATGACCAGTGTGAACTTCAGGATCTCGGCCTTTTCCCCTTCGAGAAGGTCATGATCACCCACAGGGTTGTCGCATTGTGGGCAGAACCGCACCGGGTGTGCTCCCTTGTTCACGTGCCCTCCCTCGCGCAGGTGAAGCCACTGCCACTCGATGAACTTACTGTATTGGGGGTCGACAGTCGTGAAGCGCCGTCTCCAGTCGATCGAGAGGCCGCATGCGGTCATCACTCTCCGGTACTCCTCGGAGAAGTGGCGTACGATCTCCAGGGGATCGGTGAATCTCTCCAGCGTCTCCTGCGGGACCCGGTAGAGATCCCGGTACAGGTGGACGGCCTTCTCATCGCCTCTCGCAATTCTCCTGGATATCCCGATAACCGGGGCACCGGTAACGTGGAATGCCATCGGGTAGAGGACCTGTCGCCCCCGCATCCTCCAGAACCGTGCGATCACATCCGGGACGATATAGGTCCTCCCGTGTCCCACGTGCATGGCGCCGCTGGGGTAGGGATACGCGACTGTCAGGTAGAACTTCTCTCTGGACGCAGGGTCCGGTTCAAATGCATGCTCCCATGCGTGCAGGGCAGCCTCCTCCAGCTGCCGCATATCAGGTAGGCTCACGTCCTCTCACCTTTCTCCCGTGCAAAATAAAGAAAAATGTCTATACTGGCCTTAATTTAATGCTGTCGCCCTCGTTGTACCGCTTGATCAGCTCCTGGGCGATGGTAGAGTTCTTGGCAAGATGTATCTCGCCGGAATCGTTCACCGTTGCAGTGAAGAGATACTCCTTTCCGGAGAATACATCGACGATCTTTCCGCTCTGTTCAGGGCAGATGATGGCCAGCTGCTTCTTGTCCATCCGTATCTTCACCCCACCTCCCAGCTGGAGTTCCTCTTCATGGGTGGGTGCGGCCGGTACTTTCTCAAGCTCGGTCCTGGGCCGTATGTCGATCCCGATACCCACTTTGTTGACGATGGCAGCGATGTTCTTTCCGCCCTTTCCGATGGCAGCGGGGACATCCTTGTCCTCGATATATACCACGGCTTTAGAGTCAGAGAGCATGTGCACGTCCACGTACCCCTCCGTGTAGCGCCCGATCTCCCTCTGGATCTCCTTCTCGAGGATCTTCCACTGGGTGTTCTCCTCCTCCTTTGGGACGGAGGGGGCTTTCAGTGGTGCAGGAGCAGCCCCCATGCTCATCACCGGCATGACAATCGTCTCCCCGTCATACTTGAAGATCTCAAACACCAGGTCCCCTGTCTCGTAGTCAGAAACGGTGGTTACTGGCCGAAGGTTGATCTCTGAAGACATCCCCTCGGGCACCTTGATGGTGAACCCGACATCGTAGATATTGGTGATCTCACCCTTGTCCACGAATATGATCGTGTTGATTATCTGGGGAAGCACTCCGAAATCGACACGGTCAGAGAAACGCTGGAAGGCATCATGGGCACCGATCGCGTGAATGACCCCGATCATTCCGATTCCCGCAAGGCGCATGTCAGCGAAGACGCGGAAGTCCTCGTTCTTCCGCAACTCGTCAAATATTACGAAATCGGGGCGCACCAGCAGGAGTACATCTGCAGTGTTCTCCATGCTCCCTTCAAGGGAAGTGTACTGGGTGATGTGGTCGGGGACCTGCAGCTCGCGGGGGGCTTCCATCGTCTTGACGACATACCCGTGTTCCGCGAGGTACGTGGCAATACTCTGAGCAAGTGTCGTTTTTCCTCCACCCGGCGATCCCGCAATCAGGAGACCCCGTTTGTCGCCAACGATCCGGTTCTTTATGATGCCGGCCTTGTTGAACTGCTCAAGGCTGACATCAGCGATGGGACGGACCGCGGTGATCTCCATGCCGTCAGAGAACGGCCTCCTGGTGATGGCAATCCGCATGGATCCGATCTGCACCACGGTCACGCCACGCTTTTCAAGCTCGATGAACCCATCCGGGTCCCGCTTCGCCCTCTCCAGTATCTCCTGTGCGAGGCCCCGCAATTCGTAGTCCGTGCAGAACTGATCCCTGATCTTCATCAGCCTCATCTCTTTGACAGTGCCCTTCTTGGCCATTGGCGAGACCCTCTCCTTGAGATAGACTGCGATGGTGTGCTCGTCAAAGAACTGGTCTATGCCAAGCGGGGTGAAACCCTCGACCTGGGGACGAAGGTAAATCACGTCCAGTCCCTTGGCCTTGGCAACCTCTGCCTGCACGACATCGCTCGTGATAAATTTGGCACTGTTCTCGATTGCGGCGTGACGGATCAGGGCGTCTATCTCCCCACCGCTCGCCAGTTTCACCTGCTCTAGACTGGGACGCACCCCCACAAACCTGAGTTCGATGGTGCCCTCTTCCGCAAGCTTGCACAATGCCTGGAGTTCGGTAAGCCCTGAAAACCCAATCTCCCGTCCCTGGTTTGCCTGGGCCTCGAGCTCGGCGACGACCGCTTCAGGTATGATTATTGATGCACCCTTATATTCTCCGGTTTGTATCATGGAGGTGATTCGACCGTCTATGACTACGCTGGTATCCGGTACTAATTTCAAAATTTTCACCCTTTCTTGCTTTATATTGTGGATTCAGGCACATTTTGGGCGTATTTTGGTCACTGGAGGTATCTTTGATCAGCAGTGTATCGTGCCCCCGGGCCTTCATTATAAGGTCCACGATCATCATTACTCCCGGAAATACATGAAAGTTCTGTCATGCAGAAGGGCATGCATTGCAGGAAAAATGGAGCCGGATACCCTTTCATCCCATTCCCCATGCCATGGAGTGTAGGTCTTCGATTGGCCGGATTCCAGGGGAAGAATTCATGTCATTCCCTGGATATCCAGCATACCTGCCAAGATGGCGTGTCATCGCACGCCTTCCTTTTCCAAAAAAAAACCTGTACGGAGAATTTTTTTACACGGGTTCATTCAGTCTTCACTCACTTTTTTTTGCATAAACTGTTTCCGGGTCAAAGATTCTCTCTGCCACAATATTTCCATCGATTGTTCGGAAAAAGCATGACCTGTATCCCATGTGGCATGCCGCCCCGGACTGGTCAACCTCGTAGAGCAGGCAGTCTTCGTCGCAGTCCACGAGGATGCGAAGCACCCTCTGCAGGTGACCGCTCTCCTCTCCCTTTTTCCACAGTTTCTTCCTGCTGCGGGAGAAGTAATGGGCATATCCCGTTCTTTTCGTGAGTTCGACGGCCTCTGCGTTGGCATAGGCTACCATAAGCACATCCCTCGTGTCCGCATCCTGTACCACCACCGGGATGAGTCCGTCTGCATATGAAAGCGTGAGCATGCTATACACCACTTATCCATTTCATGAGAAAATAGAGGATATCTCCAAAAAAGAGTGCAGTTACCAGCCCCGCAGTGAGAGGAACGATGAACGGTATCCCGTAAGAGATCCAGACCGTCCCTGCTTTCTTAAAGAGAGCCATCTCCCGCGTGTAATCCTCGGGATGCAGCCGGAGATCCTTGGTATAGATCCTTTTCTCGCCGGAAAACATCCTTCGTATCGCCTCCTTGGGCCGAACAAAGCGCCTCCTGATGGCCCCGTCCTCGTCTTCTTCGATATCCTCCATGATAAATCCAAATGCCCCTGGCAGATCGTCCGCATGGAGGGGAAACCCAAGAAACATGTAGGGAAATGGTGCCTTCCTACCATGCACCAGGTTCTGGAGTCCCAGGATAAGAGGGGTGAACAGGTTCAGGAGGAGGGCATTCACAAGCACTGAGAAAGGAAAGAACCCGGTGGGAGGATATCCGGAGAACGGTTCTGCAGGAAATGCCGGGATACTCACCGAGAGAAAGATCAGGGCCCATGCATCCGCCCCGCCAAAAAGGTTCAGCCAGGCAAACAGGTAGAACACGACTGCGAATATCCCTGTCATCGCAAGAAAATAGGCAAGGGCCGTCAACTGCCCCCCCGTCATCATCATGATGTAAAACCATGTGACCATAGGGATTGTAACCGCAAGCATTGGGTACCAGGTCCGGAACGGGACTCTCCGTTCCTTCAAATCCATGTAAGATGCATAAAAATAGGTACATGCCACTGCTGCCGCACTGATTGCCAGAGGAATTATCATGGATACAGGTACAACTGAGTCGTGCAGGTTCTTATGCCTGGCCCCAAGGGACGTGTCTGCGGCACGATCCCCCATCCCCCATGAAGGCAGGGAGGCTTGACGAGACTCCCTATGGCCATGGCGAGTGAAGAATGATGAACCACACATCAGGCCGGATCTGATAAGCGATGACCAGTACAGAGATAATGGAATCCCTTATCGCTGCATCGGCAGGAGAGGGACCCTCATCCGTGCAGGTGCTCCTCCAGACAGCCCGTGCAAAAGGGTTGTGCGGCATTGCCCGTTCTGTTCAGAAGGACCAGAGATGGTACATCCTTTTCTTGGCCGGCGAGCCTGAGGGAGCAGTGCTCAATGAGAGCAAAGGGATGCTGTTTGGCAACACCGCCGTGTACCTCCTGAAAGGAACGGAACAGTTCATTTTTCATCCACTAGACGTACCGGTAGTCGAGAGGCTGATTCTCGGGTGCCGTATCCACGACAGGAATATCCTCAACCGCATGCTTCCAAGCGACATCCCACAGGTGGCACCCGCAAAAGAAGGAGGGGCAGGAGTGTTTTCCATGAAGGTCGTAAAGGGGGAGGCACCCCTGCACGGCCAGAGGGTCTCCATCCGGAAAGGGGGCCAGGTGGTGGGGAATGATTTCACCAGCAGGGAGGGGAAGGTAAGTTTCCGCCTTCTCTTCGGCAGCTACGAGTGCGTGGTGCACCTCCGCGATCTCTCTAACAGGGTCTATGAATTTGAATTCAATCCCGATCTTATCGGCCAGGTTGTAGTCCTCGACATCACGTGAGGGTGTATCTTCAACTCAAGCGGGGAGTGTTTTTTGGGAAAGGAGCGGTGTGCCACAAATTTAAGTGAGCGTACAGCAGATAACTGGATTGTGGAGAAGGATCCTATGGATAAACAGGATTTTGAGGCTATCCTCAACAAGAGCAAGGATATTACTTCTTACATGCAGGTGAACCCTCTTGAGGGGGTCACCACGTGCTTCGGGGTGAGGACTGCAAGCAACCCGAATTACCTGGTAAAGGCCCTCTATGAGATGTACGAGGCTAATCTCGACCGGAAGCTTGCCAACAAAGCGATGCGGAAGCTCTTTCGCTCTGTCGGGCAGGGATCGGTCGGGCTGGACAAGCTCTTAAAGAAGCTTGGGATGAACCTGAAGCCTGAAGAGTTCCTGATGCTCGTCTTCACGCTCCAGCACCAGCAGGGATGGGGATCACCGCTCGAGCTTGTGGAAGCAGGCGAGAAGAGGATTGTGATCCGCTGCAAGAAGACGTTCGAGTCAGAAGTGCTCAAAGACTGGAAGATGCCGGTATGCGGTGTCCACCAGGGCTGGATCGAGGGAGTGCTCAAGGCAGTGACAGGAAAGACCTGGTTCTGCCTCGAGAAGAGCTGCCATGCAAACGGTGATCTATACTGTGAATTTGTGGCAGACCAGGTCGAGCCGAGCTGGAAGTTCAAGGCAGAGGCTGTGGTGAAGGGGGAATCCGCTATCACGGAGTTCATCGAGCATAAGCCCCTCGAGGGGAAGATCTCCCTTATGGATGAACCGGTTGTTATGATGCCCCGGTTCATCTTCACGTCCATGACCAATTCGCTGAAGAAGACCATGGGAGAGGCGCCGGCAAGCGGTGTCAACTACCGTGCCTACATGGACATGGGAAAGGAGAACGTGGAACACTACAAGAAGATGAGTATCTATTTTGACCTCTCCAGGAC
>CAZRCH010000069.1:0-8206 GCA_964598545.1 uncultured Methanolinea sp.
CAATATCAATCAACCGGACATTTCTTTCGATTGCGTGTGAGGGTCTTGCCTGTCACTACGACCTGCGTCCCCGCAACACGCGATTCCACCAGGTATTGCAATCGCTGATCCATATATTGCCGGGATTGGTGAGAACAGAAACAGGGATTTTTCGCACTATTACAAAATCCTGGTGATTTCCCGATATATCTGAGCAGGTTGACACCCCCGCAAAGAGGACACAATCCTTTTACATGCCATCACGCAATGGCTGATAATGCTTCCCCTCTGCACCTCCGACCTTACCCTGCCAACGCTTCAGGAAAGGATGACTATCGAGCCGATGATCGGCAGGGAGTCAGGGCCTGGAGTCTATGGTTCGCGGGTCCCGGGGCTTGGCTTATATCTGGATCTTTCCACTCGGCGGGTATCAGTATCACATTGGTGCCGGGGGACTCGCATGTGACTGTTATGAGGGGATCCTGGACCAGTTCATCCGCGACCTCTCACGAGGCTGTTCCATCACCCGCCACTGCAGCTGTCCAGGAGATATCCGGGTGGCATCACCATATTACTCACAGCCACTGGTCGCAAAAAGGAGATGGGAGAACGGAGAATTGCAGCGGATCATCGGCGTCGGAGAATCGATCGGTACCGTATCACCGTTTACCGGGGAAGGGATTCTCTACTCCATGGAATGTGCAGGGATCCTTGCCGATACATGGCTCGACGAAGACACTTACGTATCCAGTGTAATTTCGCGGTTTTCCTGGCTGAAAAAGGAGCGGGAGACCCTAAATTATCTCCTTTCAGATAGCCGGGATTCAGGCCCAAGGTTCCGGGATCGCTAGCGCTTCTATCGGAGTGCCCGGAGATCTGGAGTCAAACTACCGCTGCAGGAGGCTTTCCGGCGTGTGGGGAGCCTCACGCGGTGGATCGAGGGCTAGATGCCCGGCAGGAGAGAGAATGGAATATCCGCGATACCAGTGAAAATTGATGCCTCAGCCCGGATTTGAACCGGGGACAACCAGATCTTCAGTCTGGCGCTCTCCCGAACTGAGCTACTGAGGCAGGGAAACAATATTGTCAGTACAGACTAATAAAAGATGTGTTTTCTGGCATGAATACGAGGCAAGGCCCATTTTATTCTGTGCTGCGGCGGTGGATCCGATGAGAGTTCCCTGGACTGCTCCCCCCCGGAAAGGCCGAGACGAGGAACTCCGGGACCAGCTGCAGAACCGCCCCCGTGGGGTAGTGCACGTTACCCACAACGACCTTGATGCGGTTGGATGCGATGCAATTCACCGGAGAGTCTATTATCCCGTTACCACGGTTTTCTGCTCGGTGGGGCGGTTCCCGCATGTGATGAGCGAAATCTCCCGGATGAGCGGGGAAGGGGATACGCTGAGCATCTCCGATCTCGGTTACTTCCAGGGGTCTGAAAGCGTGGTTGATGCCATCCGGAAACATGGCTGGAGGGTCGAGTGGCGGGACCATCACCGGTGGCGTGACGAAGAGCGTGCCCGCGTGGAGAAGATCTGCAATATACTTCACGTGCAGGTCGATACCTGTGCGACAGGAATCTGCGCTCGCGACCTTGCACCGGATGACGCCATTTCTATCGAGGTGGCACGGGTGGTCTGCGACTACGACCTCTGGACACATGCCGATCCCCGGTCTGCAGTCCTTGGCCAGGTGCTGCAGCGGAAGAAGAACAGGGAGTACGTGAGAGACTGCCTGGTGCAGGGGATCTTCTCCGATGAGCGCATCATGGCACAGTACCGGGAGATAAGGGAGGAGATGGAGAGTCTCATGGAGAAGAGCATCCGGAAAGCGCGGGTCCGGGGAGTCAGGTATCGCATCGCGTTTGCACCCCTCTACGGGTACCCAAGCGAGACTGCGGCCGGGATGCGCAGCACCCTTTCGACCGACATGGAGGTGCTCATCTCTCCATCGGGAAGGTTCTCCCTCAGGTCGGTCCCCCCAG
The DNA here is from genome assembly GCA_964598545.1 of uncultured Methanolinea sp. Taxonomy (GTDB): domain Archaea; phylum Halobacteriota; class Methanomicrobia; order Methanomicrobiales; family Methanospirillaceae; genus Methanolinea_A. The sequence goes on from CAZRCH010000069.1 coordinate 1,967, forward strand.
TAAGCCATATCCTTGCACGAAACTTTGGAGGCGGGGGTCACCCGAATGCCGCGGGAGGTAACTTCCCCTTCTCATTCTGGGACGGCATCCTCTTCCGGCTGCTCGGGAGATCCCCCCATATCGACCGGTTCGTGGAGATTGCAGAATCACTGGAGTGAGACGGTGGCAGAATCCACGAGTGTCCGCCAGTATTCCGGTCGGTGTTCAGTACAGTACCCTCCCACCTGGATCTGATCCCGGTCAAACGAATTGAGCAGGTTCGTGAGATCCCTGGCGTCGGGGTCCATGATGAGGACCTGTGAAACCTCGTATTCCTCCATGTGCGGAAGGAGGACTGGGATAAGGTCCCCCCTGATTGCGATAACCCGCTGATACTCCAAAAGCGTGGCAATCGACTCTTCGCCAGGGTTTTCAAGGAAGAAGAAGACTGTTTTTCCTGCCAGGAACTCCAGTTCTTCAGGGACTGCATCTGTGCTGTGGAGCACGTGGCCTGCCACCCCTGCGTCCCTCATCGCCCGCAAGAGGCGACGATACTGTTGGCAGAGGGCAGCAGAGGACTCGTCCACGTCTCCATAATACCTGTCAGTAAGTTCCAGGCGGTGGGGGGCGGGGAGGGCGACCCTGCAGCTGCCCGAAACGGACCTTACCCTCGCGGCATCATCCTCGACTGCCCCCGGCATCATCCCAAGTTCATTCGTGATATCCCCTTCTTTTATCCCGGAAATTGACTCAAGCCACCTGGCACGATAGAATTTCCCGCCGGCGCAGGGAAAATCAATCCCCGCCTCCACCTGTGGACGGAGCCCTTCTTCGATCAGAAACGAGGTGAGGTCGACCTGCCTCCCTCTCTCTGTGCGGACCCACCCGGCAAGTTCTCCGGCGTCCGGGATAGACGGCTCTGAGCCTATGGAAACAGTTGGGAAGACAAGCTTTTTCGCCATACCTCTTTCAGTTATTTATATCATCATCATCAAAAGCATAGTGATGAGTGAGAAGCCCATTCTGGTGACGTGCGGTCTTCCTTATACCAATGGCCCATGTCACATCGGGCACCTGCGGACCTATGTCCCCGCAGACTGCTACGTCAGGTACCTGCGGAGGAGAGGCGAGGAGGTGGTATTCGTCTGCGGTTCCGACAACCACGGCACGCCTATCGTGGTCAGCGCAGAGGAGGCGAAGATCTCCCCAAGGGAGATGTCTGAACGCTATCATGACCACTTTGACCAGACTTTTTGCCGGATGAAGGTTGAATTCGACCATTTCGGGATGACCGACGATCCCACAAACCACTCGCGCACGAAGCAGATTGTCGAAGCCCTCGAGAGGAACGGATTTATCTACTCCAAAGTGATCAAGCAGAGCTACTGCACGAAGTGCCGCCGTTTCCTCCCAGACCGGTACGTGGAAGGGACCTGCCCTCACTGCGGAGTTCAGGCCCGGGGCGACGAGTGCGACCAGGGATGCGGCCGCCACCTGGAGCCTGGAGAGATCCGCGATCCGGTCTGCATGGTGTGCAAGACAAAAGCCGAGCTTCGCGACCAGGAGCACTTCTTCTTCAGGCTGAGCGAGTTCAAGGAGTTCCTTCTCCAGTACCTTGACGGTCTTTCGGGAACCCTGAATGCCAAAAACTATGCCCTCGGCTGGGTGAAGGAGGACCTGCACGACTGGTGCATCACCCGAACGCTCGACTGGGGGGTGAAGTTTCCCGGCCGGGATGATCTCGTTGTCTACGTATGGGTGGATGCCCCCATCGGGTACATCTCGTTCACGGAAGAATGGGCAAAAAAGACCGGAAACGACTGGAAAGCCCTCTGGTGCGGCGAGACCCGCGTGACCCACTTCATCGGCGGGGATATCATCTACCACCACTGCATCTTCTGGCCGGCGCTCCTCAAGGGTGCGGGATACGGGACGCCGTACTCGGTCGTTGCCAGCGGGATGGTCAAAGTAGATGACCACAAGTTCTCAAAGTCCCGCGGATACGTCGTATGGACAAACGACGATTACCTGGACAGGGGGCTTTCCGCAGATTACCTGCGGTATTACCTCCTCTCGTATACGAACCACACAAAAGATCTCAACTTCTCCTGGAAGGTCTTTGGCGAGCGGGTGAACAACGAACTGGTGAACACCCTCGGGAACTTCATCTACCGGAGCCTCTATTTCGCGCACAAGGAGTTCGGCGGGATTCCCGATGTCCCCGCGAGGGAAGAGATATTCGAACAGATACGGGAGTCTTTTGCCCGGGTCGACGCCGCGATGCACGATTACGACTTCAAGGTCGCGGTAGACGAGATGATGGCGCTTGCGGCATTCGGGAACAACTACATCCAGAGCAATGCCCCCTGGAAGCGTATCAAGACGGACAGGCAGGCCGCAGCACAGGTGGTGAAGGATTGCCTCGTCCTGGCTCGGGCGCTCTGCCTTCTCTTCGAGCCTGTGCTGCCCGAAAAGGCACGCGAGATATGGGCCATGCTCGGGAATTCCGGTCACATGGATGGATGCATCCTGGACGAGGCGTTTTCCGATCTTTCCCCCTGTGTACTCCCTGCACCAAGGCCGCTCTTTCCAAAACTCGAAGACACGTTTATCAGCGAGATGGACAACCTCCTGCAAAAGAGGGTCGAAGAGGCGAAAAAGAGATCAAAGAAGGAGGTGCCCGTCTCTATTGAGGAGTTCTCCCGCCTTGACATCCGCACCGGCAGGATCCTCTCCGCGGAACCGATCCCGAAATCCACAAAGCTCCTCAAGCTCCAGGTGGATATCGGGGAGGAGAGGAGGCAGATCGTGGCAGGGATTGCCCCATTCTATGACCCGGCAGATCTCGTTGGGGTGCCTGTCGTTGTGGTGGCGAACCTGGCCCCCGCAAAGATATTCGGCGTCGAGAGCCGCGGAATGCTCCTTGCCGCCGGGGACCGGGCCTCGCTTCTTATGCCGAGGACGGACGTTCCCCCGGGGACGAAAATACGGTAATTCCTATTCCCGCCTTTTTTTATCGAGCACTTCCTTCCAGGGTATCTCTCGCGGAGCCCGCTGGCGCTTCCGCGAGTGCTCGCCTGATCCCAACCTCAGCCTCTTCCCCGCCAATCTTCTCAAGCGAGACCGCAGCCATCCGGCGGACATACTCGTTCTCGTCCGAGAGCCTGGCGAGGAGGGGGGCGACTGCACTTCGCACTCCCATGATCCCGAGTGACTTCGCTGCCATGTATCTGACATGGTCCTTTTCGTCTGTGAGTGCCTGGAGAAGGGCTGATGCTGCGTTCGGGGAACCGCTCATCCCAAGGGCCTCTGCAGCCCTGTACCTGATTCGCCATTCTTTATCCTTCAACAGGTCGAGCAAGTCTGGAACAGCCTCTTCACCGAGCCCTGCAAGGGCGCAAGCGGCCTGGCCCCGCACTCCCTTGTCTGGATCCCTCAACATAGTGAGGAAGAGACTTTTTTTCGAGACGTCTTTTTCGGCCCCGAGCAGGTAGAGGGAATACCCCCGCACATGGGGATCGGGGGATGACCTGGCCTCTCTTTCGAGCATCTCCATAGTGACATCCTTCTTTGATTCCGGTGTGAATGGATCTGCCAATCGTATCCCGACCAGAATGGGGTATACTGGACAAAATGGTTTTGGAATTTACTTCCTGATTCCCAGCACGACCAGAAAGATACCGAATCCTATGAACAGAAGGGCAAGTGGGAGGGGAAGTATCCGGTATGAACCGGGGATGAGTGGGAATATTCCAAAGAGGATGATAAGGAAGCCAAGGCCGATTATAGGTCCGCCGCTCTCAACCCCGATTATTGGGCAGGATCTTCCTTCTTCGCTTTGAGGTGCAGGGAATCGTATCCGTTTGTCCATACCTCTCTTTCCCTCACATTCATGCGGTATCATGGTCTCGAATTCACTTCCTGTTATGGCCGCTTTCACCTGTCATTTTTCGATCACAATTATATAGCATTATATAGTTTATAATATGAAAGAAAGGTGTATTTCCCTTCTTTTTCCCCCCCTCCATATCAGGATATCAACCCTTCAGAAACACAACCATCAAGTCCATCGAATCATTCAACACGCGCCTAAGCCAGGCAAACCACATTCTCTCTCGCATTGCATGCCCAACCAGGACTCTCCTGGTATCTTGGATATAGATATTTGGGCCTGACTATTCCTCTTCCAGTATGCGATTGATTTTTTAGCCTCCTCGCTGTTTTGTGTGGGGAGACTGAATCAAGGGTGTTATCTGCATACCAATTCAGTCACTCCAACCGCCGCCGGGGCGTCCTTTGGGGGCAGCGGCATGCATCGCATATGGGGGTATGGGAGTGGACAGCTCCCACAAAATGTATCAGGTTCATCAATACTACCCACACCAGATAGCGAAGAGCCATTTTTAAAGGGCCTTGCGATTTTGATGGGGAACTGAATCGTAAGAATTGTCCACATCCTTATTCGGGTAATAAAACTGCCTCCGTTACCACGATCCGAGTCAATAGTTTCGTATTGATTCCTGCACCCTACGAATGCACTATTGGGGGCCAAAATGCCTCCTACAGGATTGATTGGCAGAATGCCCGGGGCATTTCCTGAGGCGGCAGCATGGCATCGCATTACGAGGTGCAGCGACAGCCAGCCCCCCACAATACGGACGTGATTCGTCAATCCTTTCCATACCAGTCAGCAAAGGAGCTATTCACGCGTTGATGTGGTATTTCATCCGGGCAGGAATTCCATGGGTATTCCTTGACTGCGACGCATTGAATTGAGAATTCACTGAGAAAATGAGAGCTGTTTTCTAATGTGCAGAGGAGAATTGCTCCCGGTGCAGTCTCCGCAATGCACCGGTAAATGCATGCATCCCTGGGCGTAATCCATGCGAACTTACTCACAAGAAAAAAAAGGGAGGCGATGAGGTATTCAGCAGCAGTTGCTGCAACCGAAGGGACAGCCAGAGAGATACGCGGGTAAATTCACTACAGTTGTCTGGTTCGGAGCTACGACTGCCGTCGCACACCATTCAGGGTTTGACGTTACCGACCTGGTTTTCGTTACTTTAAGGCAGTATGACCCGGACAGGATATTGTTATCGAAGTTTACGGGCAGAATACCGCAGGAATGCCATTGCATGTCATAATAATCCTCCACATCGGTGGCAAAGAACAGGGGCTTTACCCATAGATAGAGTGTGCCTTGATTAGAGGGACCGGAAACAACCATCGACCCATATCCCCTCTCAGTGGTCTGGGATGGACTCGGATAGTAGGTTGGCCCGGTCGAGTAATGGTTGATGACCGTAAACTGGTTTACCCCACTGCAGGTGCTGCAGTATCCATACGGTGAGATGGAATCCGTGATACTGACGCTGGTCTGCGATGAACCTGTGGTTGAACGATATTTAGACAGCTCGTTCAACTGCTGGGAGAACACTGGGCTCTCCTGTATGGCACTGAATTTTTCCAGCACATTCCCCTTAGAGATAGTCATCCCCGATGTGGAAAAGGGAGCATTCAGATTCCTGGCTTCGAACGCCGCAGACGCAGGGATCAACAGCAGGAACAATGCAACGATGACTGTAATTGCACGAAGATACGTACCATTCATACTATTCGCTCTCCTTTGACCGTATTCCGTACACCATTGATATAACAGCGATATACCTTCGCCGGTCATCCTGGTGTTCCGTACCAGTATAGATACGCCATGACAATAAAAGAATATCGCATTGAGAAAAACCAGGCCGGTGGAGATGGCCCAAGGGAGATCTGGAATTTTTAAAGAGTAATAACATTCGGAATCTAAAATGAACCTCTCCCCCGCGAAACTGTTGATCTGCTCCGGGGTGAACACCTGCACCACTGTTACAAAAGTTCACAAATAGGCCCCAAATACAAAAATCACATGATCCTCATCGAGATACATGCATACAAAATGAAAATAGCGGATATATTTTCAATGGTGAAATCTGAAAGTTGCCCTGAATAAGAATGAAAAGGATACTGTTCCGCATCCTCTCTTGATTGAATGAGAGACGCCCGATTTTCGTGAATTGGGTTAAAAATTATTTAACCGGAAGTGTAGCTCACTTCCTTTGCCAGGTTGAAGAGGCCGCTCGCGGTGGTCACGTCACTGTAGGTGATCTCGCTTCCAACCGCGGTGCTGTTGCCGATTCCCTCCTGGAGATTCGCATTGACATACACCGTGGCTGTACCGACTGCTCCAGTAGTCAGGTCTCCCTCTGTCTGGTTCACGCC
>CAZRCH010000070.1:0-8137 GCA_964598545.1 uncultured Methanolinea sp.
ATCAGTCACCGACCCAGGAATAGAAGATCCCCCGCTCCTCTCTCTTCGTCATCAAACGAGGATCCCTGGAGAGTACTCTCAGGAGTTTTCCGACCTCCTGGAGATGCAGCCCCGTCGCCAGGGCAACATCTTCGATAGTGCAGGGGCGGCGACTGATCATCTCCACAATCATCGATGCAGGGTCTGCGGTAATTTGCTCCTGGATACACCTATAGGGCACGGGTTCGATGGACTCCGCAAGGGGAAGGCCGAGATGATATGCCGCTTCGGCCAGCTGCTCGCGGCTCGCCGGGCGCACCCATGCTTCCGTTCCGGGGCGGTCAAGAGTGTTTAACTGGACCCTGTCCGGATGGATTCTCCTGATTTCTTCCCCAAGGGCGCTGAGGTGATCCCGGTCCATATTGATGCCTGGAATGAGGAAGACCTCAAGCCAGATCTCTCCTGGGTAAATCCTCCGGAAGTCAATGAGTCCTTCTATGAACTTTTTGATGGTGAGGCCAGATGCCGGCCGGTGAATCTTCTGGAATGTCTCCTCGTCGACAGTGGAGAGGGTGGGGAGGACCACGTCCGAGGTAAGGAGATCATGCTGTACGCTTTGGTCCCAGAGGAGGCTTCCATTGGTAAGGACTGCCAGGGGATACCCGGGGAAGTTGGTCGTGATGAACCTGATCACCCTGCCGAGGGAGAGCGAAAGCGTCGGTTCCCCTGACCCGGAGAGGGTGACATAATCGAGCGTCGGATTGCCGGAGAAGAATCGCATCAGCTCCTCTTCTATCTCGGATGGGGGGAAAAAGTCCTGCCGCTGGAAGGTCTTTACAGTAGTATGCCCGACTTCGCAATACACGCAGTCGAAGGTGCATACCTTGTAGGGAACGAGGTCTACCCCAAGAGATCGTCCCAGGCGGCGGGACGAGACCGGCCCGAAGAGGTGGGAATATCCCATTGGTGTACTACTTCATGCCCGGTGTTTCTTTAATTGTTGGATGGTCACATCCGGTCGGAAACTACCATTATTTGATAAAATAACAATGTTCATTATTCTCCCACTCACACTCTCAACCACTGATGAGCGCGATCAAAGATGTGCGTTACCGGGTTATCGGGGTCATTCACTCTCCCTTCACCGATCGGCAGCGTACGCCAATCCAGAGCGTCTTCTCAAGTGCCAGGGGAAGAGTCGAGGTGCATGCGCAATATTCTGAAGGCCTTGAGGGGCTCGCGGAGTTCTCTCATGTATATCTTCTCTACCATTTCCACCAGGCCTCCCAGGGTCCCCTGATGGAGACCCCGTTCCTTGACGGGGAGAGGCCGCGGGGCATCTTCTCTATCAGGCACTACAACCGGCCCAACCCAATCGGGCTCTCGATTGTTGAAATCGAAAAGATAGAAGGAAACATCCTCTTCATAAAAGGTATCGACGTCCTTGATGGGACCCCTCTCCTCGATCTCAAGCCCTACGTGGCACGGTTCGACCACCGTGACAAGGTCCGGGACGGTTGGATCGATGCACAGCAAAAAAGGGAGATCAAAGACGAGAGTGCGACCCCGGAGAACCTGCTGGGGAAGGACTAGCCAATTGAGGGGTACAATCCCCAATTATATATGCTCATATGAGTAAAAATATATCATCATGATGGTATGTGTCACCGCAAAAGGCCCGGAGCCAAAAGACCCGGCGGAAGAACGGTTTGGACGATCACCCTATTTCCTCTTCAGGGATGCCGAGGGAGGAGAGTGGAGTGCGGTTGCAAATGAGTTCGCAGACGCTGCGGGCGGGGTAGGGCCAAGAGCTGCCCAGGTGCTGATCGACAGGGGGACTCGTGTGCTGATCACCGGGAACGTCGGGGGAAACGCCCTTGCGGTCATACAGGCGGCAGGAATAGAGATTTATATGTACAGGGAGAACGGAACTGCCGGGGACGCATTCCAGAAGTTCACCGCGGGACAGCTCAGGAAGTTTGCATAAGGATACCATGAGACTGGTGGTGGCCAGCGGCAAAGGGGGGACGGGAAAGACCCTCGTTGCGTCAAACCTGGCAGCAGTCCTCGCCTCTGAAAGGGAGGTGGTGCTGGTGGACTGCGACGTGGAGGAGCCGAACGCGCACCTTTTCTTCCCGTCTGAAGAGAAGACACTTCCCGTATTGACCGATGTCCCCGCATTTGAGAATTCCAGGTGCACTCATTGTGGGAACTGCGCAAATTCCTGCCAGTTCGGGGCAATCGTGGTCCTCAAGGACCGGTTGCTGTTCTTTCCCGAGATGTGCCACGGGTGCGGGGGCTGCGAACTGGTCTGCCCGGAAGGGGCCATCACCATGGAGAAGAGATCCATCGGGCACGTGGCGTTCTCCACGCCCCGCGCCGGGCTGGTCCTCATCACGGGGGTCCTGCATGAGCGCGAGGTAATGAGCCCCCACGTGATCAGGGAAGCGCTCGATTATGCGTCTGGCCATGCCCTCGTCATCTGCGATGCACCTCCGGGCACTGCATGTCCTGTCGTTGAGACCCTCGGAGGGGCGGATGCCTGCATCTTCGTGACTGAACCCACCCCGTTCGGGCTCCATGATCTCACGCTCGCCGCAGGCGTGGCGGAGGTGCTCGGGGTTCCTTCGGGGGTGGTGATCAACCGGAGTATGGGAGACGATGCGAGCATTCGCGATCTCTGCAGGGCACGAAACCTCCCGATCCTCATGACCATTCCGTTCGACCGCGATATCGCGGAAGCAGCAAACAGCGGTCAACTTGTGACAGACAGAATGCCGGGCATGAAAGAGCAGTTTTTAAAACTCTTTTCCAGGGCCTCTGCGCTCCCGGGAGCGAGATGATGCTGCAGGTTGGGGTACTCTCAGGGAAGGGGGGCACCGGCAAGACCGTAGTGACTGCCGCACTGGCCGATGTCCTGCCGGGAAGACTGGCCTTTGCGGACTGCGACGTGGAGGCCGCGAACCTCGCCCTTCTCCTCTCCCCGAGAGAGAAGGGGAGGATCCCGTTCTTTGGCATGAAGAAGGCAACAATAAGGGAAGAGACGTGTGTGGCCTGCGGCCTCTGCATGGCTGCATGCCGATTCCATGCGATATGCCAGGGCGAGGGAGGGACATACAGGGTAGACCCGATCCGGTGCGAAGGATGTGCCGTGTGCAGGGATGTATGCCCCGAGAGGGCCATCTCCATGCTCGAACACCAGGATGGAGAGATCCTGCTTGCGGACACGGACCGGGGCCCTCTCGTCTATGCGCAGCTTCGCCCCGGCTCCGGCAACTCAGGGCTCCTGGTCCACGAGGTGAAGAAGGCTGCCCTGAAAGAGTCGGAGGGGCGGGACCTCCTGCTCATCGACGGACCACCCGGGATAGGATGCCCGGTCATCTCCACGCTGAGTGGGATCTCTGCGGCAGTAATGGTCACAGAGCCCGGAATCGCCGCATTGCACGACCTTCGCAGGCTTGTGACGGTCTCATCGGGGTTCTCGCTCTCCCACTGGGTGGTGATCAACAGGGCGGATCTCCATCCCGGGTATACGCGAAAGATCGAACTGTTCTGTGAGGAGAAAGGCATCCCGGTGATTGGCCGGATTCCATTTGACCCTGCGGTGATACATGCGGTCAGGGATGGTGTCCCAGTGACGCGGAGAGATTGCCCGGCCTCAAGAGAGTTGGCAGGCATCGGGAAACGGCTTGCAGAAGGTCTATCGTATGTGCCCGGATGACCGCAGCGGGAACCCCCACAGGGGAAGGCCGAGAATCCGGAGAAAATTCGGAAAGAGAATTGCAGGAAGGTGCTTTGAGCCATGCAGCATCCTGGGGGGGCCACTTGAGGAGGTTATCCTGCGCCAGGACGAACTCGAGATCCTGCGGCTGATCGACATCGAAGGGCTCTCCCAGGAGGAGGCAGCGGTGGTGATGGGGATCTCGCGGAGGACCCTCTGGAGAGACCTGCAGGATACGAGGAGAAAATGCGCGGAGGCATTGATCTACGGCAAGAAGATAACCCTGGACATGTGTGCCGGGAATGGGAAAGGATGGTGCAGGAGGCAGGGGAACGGTGTGGAGGGAGAAGAATTCCAGGATGCGGAAGAAAAAGGATGATCAGGAGAGGAGGTCGAGTGCATCCTTTCCCGTCATTCCCACCGCGACACCCAGTCTTTGCGCCCCTTCGTTGGTCTCCTTCACCACGCCCGCCAGCAGGTCGGCAATGGTCGAGACAGATGAACCGCTTGAAGGCCTGACACGAGCGGCAGGATAGCCGAACTTTTCAAGGGCTGCGACGTCGATTGCACCGCATCCCACAAGTCCTCCTGCTGCGACTACCCCGACAAGGCTGACCGGCCCGAGCGGGACCACGAATCCTCTCCCCACCGAGTTCCTGAGCAAGACCCGTTCTTCCTGCATGGAAAGGTATCTGTCACGCATTGGTGATGAATGCCATGGAGTGGGGTTTTATAGTGATGACCGCACCACTCTGTCAGAGGATGCATGTCAAAGAGTAGCATGGTTGCGCCGCCCCCGTTCCAGGGCAGAACCCTGCAGGTGTTGCTTGGCGATGTCAGGGAGGGGCACAGGCTCACCCGGAATGAGGCGGCAGCACTGTTCAAAGCGAGGGGAAGAGACGCCTGGCGGGTGGCGACCGCGGCGGACGAACAGAGGGAACGCGTTGTCGGAAATGCAGTAACGTACGTGCGCAACCAGAATATCAATGTCACCAACCTCTGCATCAACTCCTGCGGGTTCTGCGGGTTCTCCCGGAAACCCGGGGACGTGGATGCGTACCACTTCCCTGCCCAGGTGGTGAGGGAGAAGGCAGCCCTTGCATGCTCGAGGGGTGTGACCGAGATCTGCACGGTATCGGGCCTCCACCCGGACTTTGATGCAGGGTCGTACCTGGAGATCCTCACCTGCCTACGTGAAGGCGCGCCGGGCGTGCACATCCATGCGAGCAACCCGATGGAGGTCGCATACGGGGCGAGGAAGAGCGGCATCACCACGGTCGAGATGCTCGGGCTGATGAAGGATGCGGGGCTTGGATCGCTCTGCGGGACTGCGGCAGAGATCCTGGTTGACGGGGTCAGGGATGTTATCTGTCCGGGGAAGGTCTCGACCGCGGAATGGGCGCGTATTATCAGGGAGGCACATTCGCTCGGCATCCCCTCAACGGCGACCATCATGTACGGCCACTGCGAGACCGTGGAAGACCAGGTACGGCACCTTGAGATCATCAGGGAGATCCAGGACGAGACCAAAGGGTTCACCGAGTTCGTCCCGCTCAGTTTTATCCACCGGGAGACTCCGCTCTATCGCAGGGGGCTGGCCCGTGCCGGGGCGACGGGAAGAGAAGACCTGCTGATGACCGCCGTATCCCGCCTTTTCCTGGACAATATCCCGCATATCCAGGTCTCATGGGTCAAACTCGGGCTCAAAATGGCGCAGATGTGCCTCATTGCCGGGGGAGATGACCTCGGCGGGACGATGTTCGAGGAGAGTATATCAAAAGGTGCCGGGGCCACGGACACCGACTACCTGGACCCCGAAGAGATGCGCCGCATGGCCGAGGATATCGGCCGGACGCTCCGGCAGAGGACCACACTTTATACCACTCCCGGGAAGACCTGATCAGGGATTCCCCAATCTGTTTCTGCGCAGAAGGCCTCATCCCGCGAACGATCCGCAAGCGACCTCTTCTCGCCCGCAAGGCAGGGTATGCGCTCGCCGGCGCCCTCCTCTTTGGCATCAGCACACCATTTATCTCGCTCCTCGCCACCGGCGACGATTCCCTGGCTATCAGCGGATATATGTACCTCGGAATGGGGGTTTCCATGGCACTTTTCCTGGCAGTATTCCAGCCGAAAGAAAAGTTCCGGGGTGAGTCACGGATCAGGGGCGAAGATCTGCCATGGCTGGCCTGCACGATCCTCGCCGGAGGGGTCATTGCACCATTCCTGCCGTCGACTGGCGTCTCCGAAGCGCCGGCCGCCACCGCTGCCCTCATCCTCAACTTTGAAGCGGTCGCAACAACCGTCATTGCACGCGGGGTGTTCCGGGAGCACGTGGGAGGAAGAGTGGCAGGGGCAGTCGTCCTGATCAGTGCCGCAACGCTCCTGCTGACACTCGATATTTCAGGGGTATCCAGGCTCTCCCTGGGTGCACTGGCAGTGGCGGGATGATGCGTGTTCTGGAGCCCGGTTAACATCCAGTTCACTGATGCGCTTCCCATGATGGATACCGGGGCATGGCTCATTGCGTTCGAGATCCACAAGCATGCGCACAGGCACGAACCGCATGGTCCACGAGCACCGGCACCGCCATGACGACGGGCCCCCCTGCACGAACACTTCCCGTTTTTTTGTGGAAGCACATACCCACGCCAATGCGCACAGGCAGATGGAACATTCCTACCCCCATGTCCCGGGTATCCATCACCGGCACTAAAAAAATTGCACAAAGGTCCCTGCCCGGAAACGCGCGTTGCCAGGGGGATGAAAAGAGAGTTAATCGTGGGGGCTCAGGAGCTGCACAATCTTGTCCCCGATCTCCTCGGCCCTCTTCAGGCCTCTTGCGTCTTTTGCAACATCTCCCTCAAGATAGCCCTTTCCGCGTACCCACCCGAGGTAGGCGAACTCGTGGGAGTTGAGGAAGCCCTCGAGGGTCTCGATGGTCCTCGCGCCGCCCTTGTTGGCGCAGACGGCCACCGCGACCGCTTTCCTCCCCGCAAGTTTCCTCCTGTGGTAGAGCGAGTAACTGCGGTCGATGAAGTTCTTCAGGTGTCCGCAGACGTCGAAGTAGTATGTGGGGGACCCGATTACAAGGACTTCGCAATCGAGAACCTTCTCCATGATCTCTCCCCAGTCGTCGTTCTTGACGACGCACCAGTCCTTCTCCTTGCACTTCTCGCACCCGAGGCATGGCTTGATCTCCTTGCCGGCAAGGGAGATGAACTCTGTCCTGATGCCCGCACGCTCGCAGCGCTCCAGCACGGCCTTGACCAGCAGGGAGGTGTTGCCATCCTTCCGCATGCTCCCCGAAATACCCAGCACGCTCATGAACTAACAGTTCACCTCTTACGTTTTGATTGTTTTGCTATGAGCAGAAAGGCAGAGTATTGATGCGGCCCTGTCGATGTGCACTCGCGGATGGCCCGAAAAGGAGAAGAGATGGGAAGGGCAGCAGCAGTCGCTGCACCCGAACCGCGGGACCGGCCGCCCCGGCATCAGTGATGCAAGCATGCATTCGAGGCGTTCCCCTGTCTCGATACAGGATACACTGTCGAGGGTGAAGGTGTCGGAATCAAGAAGGTAATCAACGTGCCACCGCGGCCTTTCGATACCCTCTTTTGCGCAGCGGATATGCCGTGCCACCCTCGCAAGCCCTCCCGGACCGAGCGCGGAGCCGATATAGACATGGAATCCCCCGCGGAACTCGATAAAACCGAGCGCACCCACTCTCTCTCTGCAGGGGGCGTTTTGAAAGACAAGGCAGTAAATGCCCCTATGCATACGTGATGTCCAGGAGTTTTTTCGCGGCGAGGATATGCCGTCTTCCACCCTGTTCCACGGGGGATCCATGGCCGGGATAGAGGCCCTCTATATCAAGCGATGAGAGGCGGTCAAGTGACCTGGCCAGGTCATCCCTGCTCCCTCCAGGGAAATCGAAACGTCCGAATCCGCCATCGCAAAAGACCGTATCTCCGGAAAGAAGTGCCTGCTCCTCCTCGTGGAGGAGGCAGATGCTCCCCGGGGTATGGCCGGGCGTGTGCAGGACAAGGAGGCCCCCGATCCTGTCCCCCTCCTCTAGGAGCCGGTCAGGGGGGTGACGGGGAGCGCTGGCCCCAAAGTGCATCGAGAGGGATACTGCGTCGCTTGAGAGGCCGGGAGCATCCAGCCGGTGAATATGGACAGGAGCGTTGCATATCCTTGCAATCTCACGCACGTACGCGATGTGGTCGAAGTGGCAGTGGGTGAGCACGATCTCCCTGACCTGCTCACTGAACCGCTCGATTGCAGTGGGGAGGACTCCTGCGTCTACAAGCACCCCTCCCACGAGGTAGGAGTTGCCGAGAAATCCCCCACCTGGAATCCACCGTACTGGCATGGTAGAGTAATTTAGGTTTGCAGACCAAAATGTCTGTCATGCCTAGCATCATCCGTGAATGC
>CAZRCH010000071.1:0-8096 GCA_964598545.1 uncultured Methanolinea sp.
GTTTCAGATCCTCCTCCGGTAGCTGAAGTGGCATTTTCGGATATTTCTCTCGCGCAGTTCCAAATATTGCTTAAGTTTCTTATTGAACGTCTCTTCATCAAGAGATCCGTCCCGTACCTCACCCACGCCCGATTCAGATGGCATCCAGGATCACTGGTACTTTCCCCCCTATGAGAAAAATATGCCGATCTTACCCTTGAAAATATTCTCCATATTTGCCGTTTATTTTAGAAACAGACAAAAAAAATACAGAATTCCTGGCAACAGGGGATCAGGGATTCTCCATTTTTTTCATTGTCCCCCATCCCCGGGAGAGAGAATACGCAAAGAGGAACAACGCGATGAGCACACACATCAGCGAGAGCCCGATGACCGTATCCGAGTAGAGCGGCTGCCGGAAGTACCATGAGAGGCCGCCGAGGAAGTGCGTAAGGCTCACGAGCGAGATAAGGGCCACGCCGATGGCATAGAGGTCGGAGCCCCGGAGAAGCACGAGGACAAGATACGCGGCAAAATAGTAAAAGAGCACGAGGGCTCCCGAGTAGACCAGTACAAGGTCGTACTCCACCGCATACCTGAGCAGCGGGCTTGCCTCGTAGGCGAGGATGAACTCCCTCCCGCCGGAGAGGAGGAACGTGAGACTGTAGTCGGCGATGACCGCGATGACAGGGACGATGGCGATGAGCGCGGGAGAGTAGAAGAAGCCTTTTCCTGTACCCTGTTCGTGTTCCATGTCCTTCTCACCCCGGCGTACATTCGTTCTCGGTTATATGCAATTATTTTGCTATATGACTCACTTTATATAATCTTTTTTCACATCAGGCTCTTAAAATCGCATAATTCGGGAATATCACCATATTTTTCGCCATGATAGCGAGAATGCCTTATCCCACGCGCTTTCTGCAGCATAGGATTACATTCTCATCCTGATTCACCAGCGTCGCTTCCCTGCATTTTTTCTCTTGAAGAGAGCTTATGACCTATTCCCTCCTATGGTAATGCAATGTTTCCCGATGACAGCCTGGAGAGGATTCCCCATAAAAGCATCATCCTTGTCGAAGAGGACTCCGGCTGCATGAAGGATTTTTTTGCCCAGAAGATGGCGGCAGAGACTGCACTGGGGGGGAGACCGGTCATGTACCTGACATCCCACTTCAGGGAGGATATCATCTCCCAGATGACCCGCTACAGGATGAAGGTCGGCCCTTCACTCACAATCATCGACCACTGCCACGGGGCCGAACCGGTCATGGAGCACTGCACCGGGGACCTCTGCGTCGTTGATCCGGTCTCCTCGATGCTGATTGACCTGGAGATGCAAAAGTTCCGTGCATTCCTCACCGACATCCACAAAAAGAGCAGGGAAGGCGGCAGTTATCTCCTCGTCTCGGACATGGGCATCCTGCCTCCCCGGCACGAACAGCTCCTCCGTGCAGTCGCCGACGGGGTGATCCGGTTCGTCTCAGTGCAGGAAGGGGACAAGATCAAGCGGTACATGCACGTGCTGAAGATGAAGGGGGCGATTCCCGTCGACAAGATGATCCCGTTCACCGTCACCGAGGAGGGACTTCTGATCGATACGAGGGAACGCCTGGGATAGGTAATTTACAGGCGGGACCCATCACGCCGGGCCTCTGCTCTCCTATTTGTAGAGCGTAGTGATCTCATAAAACCGGACCTCCGCTGCAGGTGGTCCATCAAGCGACACTTCGAAGTCCCATGTCCCGTTGACCGGGATTGGGCCGGGTGACTCGATCGCCTTCGATGCGACCTTGTTCCGGCCGGCATCGAGGAAATCGACGACAAGGACAACCTTTTCCAGGGACACCTCCCCGGTGTTTCTCACCTCCCCGAATACCAGGAACGAGGAGCCCCCGTACACCCCCATGAACCGCGTGATCTCGAGGGATGCGTTCGGGGTCTCCGCTACGGCCGTTCTTTCGGCATAGAGACAGCCTGCGCTGAGGCAGCATGCCGCAACGAGCGCAAGGAACATGAATCCGGTGGCATGGAGCGGGCGAATACTTTCGCTCACTTTACTCCTCCCCCTCTTCGATCTGCTTCATCATTTCCTCGTATGCCTTCTCCCTGTCAGACCTGGGCGGGTCCTTTTGCCCTTCCCCTCCGAATGGGAGCGCAGGGAGCCCGATCTTTACTCCAGAGAAGAGACCGGTGATGGCATCGAGACCGGGGAGCTGGAACTCGTGGAAGCCGAAGGTATAGTGCATTCCCTTCTCCTCGCCGGGTGAGAGAGTGAACTGCTCGGTGCGGGCGGCAAAGAACGGGAGCGACAGTGTCATGGTATGGGGCCCCTGCGGCAGGGAAGAGATGGTGATCGGGGTGAGGCCACGGAAATTCCCGTCGAGGATCACATCTGCTCCAGGGGGGCTGGAGGTGATCCTCACGCTGCAGGCCCTCTCATCCGCAGGCGGGGGAGCGGACTCGCTGCTCTTCAACAATGAGGGCGGGTGTGCCGCAAGCGCGACTGACTGTACAGAAATCCCTCCCGCAGTCACCTTCACCTCTTTTTTGTAGGGAGCATATCCCTCCAGTTCGAGACGGAGGGTATACTCGCCGGGAGAGAGGGTGTCGATGGTGAGAGGAGTGATGCCCTTCTTCTCGGAGTTGAGAAGGACCGTCGCCGAAGGAGGCGAAGACTCGACCGCAAGGACACCGGTCGCAGCCCCGGTGCCGGGGATGAGCCGGCTCGAGACCTCGACCGTCTCGCGGGCCAGGACCGATACGGTGATGACCGCATCGTGGTAACCCGGCAGCGAGAGCGTGAGTTCCTGGTCGCCGGCAGGAACCTGGGAGAGGGTGACAGGAGTGGTCCCCCTGGGCTCTCCAGCGAGCTGGACCTTCGCCCCCGGCGGGTCAGACGTGATATGCAGCGAGCCGACAGGTACTACCGGCACCTCTTCCCTCGTGGCACCGGGTCGGAAGAGGACCAGCACCTCCTTCTTCTTCTCCGTATGGTTCACAATTCCATGCGGAGACTCCTCTGCAAGCCAGAGCAGGGTCTTTTCCTGGTCCGACGCAACACCCGGGGCCCACCCCTTCACCACGACCTTGAGCGCCTCCTTCTTCCCTGACGGGTACGAGAGGTCCCAGGAAGAGAGGGCCATGCTCTTTCCCTGGCGCACGGGGAACTCCGTCAGCCTCCCGTCATAGAGCAGGACCGGCCTCCAGACCGCATCTTCAAGGTCGGTCTTGATCCGGAGGGTGTTGTCGGAAGAGAAGGTGACCCGGTCCTCCGAGTAGATGTCCATGAACGCGGTGACCGTCACCCGGGTCTGGTTCCCGATTATCTCGCCGTCCGGCTCGACCAGCACCTGCCAGACATTGATGTGTGCAGAGACAGGTGCGACGAGTATCATAAAGAGGAACAAGGTCGCACAGAGTACGCGCCATTTTGTGTCTCTTTCTCTCCTCACTTCGCCATGGTATGTCATTCCTATCATCCCTCCCCCTTTGCCATCGCCTGGGCACGGACGCTCACGCCCTCGCTCGTCGCGGTGAGCGTGTAGACGCCGTCCTCCGGTCCGAGGACCAGTCGCACTTCCACTCTCCCGTCCGATCCCGTCCTGGATGAATCGGGCCTGACCGACCCTCCAGGGCTGAGTGCAAACCTGACGTCCGCTTTCTCTATGGGCTTGCCTTCCTTGTCCGTGACCTCGATCACGACCGGTTCCATGAGGGGAAGACCGGGGAATCCCTGCTGCCCGCCCCCAGAGATGATCTTCAGCTCAACGTCTCCCGGCGGCGGCCCCTGGCCTGCAGGGATGAGCAACAGGACGCAGGCAAGGTACCCCGCGGCCATAAGTATTGCCGAATGCTTCAGTCCGTACCTGGCCTCGCCTTCACTGATCTTTCCGATGATGAGCCCCCCAAAGAATGCGTTGACCACGATCAGGTGGAAGAAACCCACCGTAAAGTCAAGGTCTTCCAGCTGGTTGCCCTTCCCGAGGAAGGAGGTGGCGCCGAGGTCCTGCAGGAACGGCAGGAGCGAGGTGGTCAGCGTCAGGGCGATGAAGAAGACGATCCCCTGAGCAAAATAGAAGATGAACGTATACTGGGAGAGGCTTCCTTCCTTCTCCCTCTCGATGCCGATGATGCTCCGCATGTCCTCGGATGCCTTGAGGATGAGGTCAGAAGTGGAACCCCCGCTATAGGAGGCCTGGACGACGAGGAGCGTATACCGGGTGATCAGCTCGCTCTTCAGGGTCGTGGTCATGGCCTTCATCGCCTCTTCAAATGACTTTCCGAACGACAACGCCGTCGCTGCCAGCCGGACATGCGGTGTGAGGATGCCGAGATCGGTCTTCGAGAGCTCGACGACGGACTTGATGGGGTCGAGGCCACCCCGCATCAACTCGGAGAGCTTGAAGAGGAACTCGGTATAGAGTTCCTCTTTCCGGCGTGTTCGCCGCTTTTCCAGGGTAATATCGAAGGCGTAGGGAACGATTGCCACGATTGCCGCGATCACGATGACGTGGTCCAGGCCAAGCGGCGGAGGAGCCGGTCCGGGTTCCTCTTCCAATGTGACCGCAGGCACTTCGCCATCATCGCCGGACTCGATCTGCTCCAACAGCTCCTCGTAAGCTTTCTGCCGGTCAGACTTCTCGACCTTTGCCTGTTCTCCCGGTATGCTGGCAAGGCCCGAGAAATATGCCACGCACACGATAAGGACCGCAACAATGACCGGGACAAGGACGGTGAAATATTCCCTCCGGATGGTATATTTCAGCGACAGTCCTTCGAAAAACTGCTTCAGCGGCGTCATGGCGTAGTCGAGTATTTCACGGAGAGCATCTGGAGGAAGACCAGGTTGATCACCGGGATCAGCACGTATATCAGCAGGTCAAACATCTGCTTCGGGGTGAGGGGGCCGAGATCGATGCCAAGCGCTCCGGAGATCACGATGCCAAGGACTGAGAGGGTCAGGATCATCACCACCCCTCCCAGGTATCCTTCCCCGAAGACTGCCAGTGAGTCCACGAACTCCCTGTATGTCTGCCGCCGGATCGACATCAGCTCCTTTGACTTCCCCTCGAGATATCCCTTCAGCCCTCCGCCGCTGTAGATGATGTTGGTGATGTCGATGCAGATGTCCCTGAAGAGTTCCGAGGGGGTGTTGTTGACAAGCGAGTGCATCGCGGTCACGACATCCTCGCCCAGGACATCGGTCCGGAAGAGTACCTTCTTGAACTCGTTTGAGATATGCCCGTAGTCCTCCCTTGCCACCCGGCGGAGGATGTCGAGCGGGGTAGCCCCGGAACTGGCCAGGATGGACATGAACGAGAGTGCATACGGGAGCTTTCGCTCGATGTCCATCTTCTTGTTAGAGATCTGGGTTTGAAGGTAGAATGGGAAGCCGAGGCCCACTCCCCCGGCACCGATTGCAGGGAAGAGCAGGATGTATATGAGGGGCTGTTCGACCTGGAAGGGACTGAACGGGGCAGCAAAGAGTAATATTCCCGCAAAGAGCATCCCTGCTCCCGCGAGGATAGTGGTGCCAGCCCAGAGAGACATGAACATCCCCGGAGTCATCTCTGCATCCACCTGGTAGAGCATGCGGGAAATGGGCTGGTTGGGGGACCGGTCCAGTCCCCGGCCGAGGATGTAGCAGTATTTTTTATATTGCTCGAGGATAACGGCTGCGTTCATTTATACTGCCCCGATTCAGGGAAATCTATAAATACCGAGGTAAGAGAGGTATATATGGAGAGATGTGACGAGCATCTCACCCCTGGATGAAGTTCACGCGAAACCATCCATCCCCGCTTTTTTCCCAGATCCCCTGAAAGGATTGCTCCATACCTACAGGACGACAAAAGTTTATAGAATTTTCTCATATCCAATATATTTCATTGTAGAGAATATAGAGAAGAGAAGTGCCGGCTCCGGGTATCGTCACCTGCAGAAACACTTCCAGGTTCACTTCATGAGGCAGGTGTACAGAATGAGTTTGCCAGACGCATGTTGTTATCAAGGTGCGGGGTTGGCACTTTCATCCGGGATTGGAGTATCCGTTATCTCTTGCCACATTCCCAGGAAATCAGCCAATCGACCTGAACTCTGCCAGGAGTGAATTGTTTCTCATCACCTCATCAGGAGTATAAAGAGAAGGTGAAATGATCCCAGGGGAATTGTCCTGGTAACCGGCTCCTCTGCCGAGAATTTCCCTCCACGTGTCAAACAAACGCCTTGTTCAGTCATCCTGAATATCGGAAGGGATCAAAAAAAGAGAGGGGATGCCCCCATTCCCCTATATCTCCCCAATCACGAGCACCCGCCACTCTGTCCCGTGGAGCTGCACCGAGTCCCAGAAGGTCTCCTTCGAGACGACCTCGCCTGACCCGGTCCGGTGGAAGGAGTAGGTGTCGTAGCCGGTGCGGTGTGCCGCATAGTGGCGGGCAAGATCGAGTATCTCCGGGAATTCTGCATAGAGTGTCTCATTGAAGGTCTCGCGTCCGACCTCTTCGGGGTCGGGGTCATAGAGGACCCTTCCGCCCGGCTGTGCAACCATGAAGGAATACGGGGTCTGGGATGCGGCACTCTCCGCGATGGGCCGGACAAGGGCATCCGGTGAGAATGCCATGCTTATCACGCCGGCAAACTTCTTGTCCATGGAGAAGACCGGGTGTGCGATCACCACGCCATCCCCTCCCTCGGCAAGCAGAAGAAGTTCGCTCATCAGGGGTTCTCTTTCTGTTACCGCCTTTTGCACGATCGCATAGCCGATGAGGTTCTGGCCGACAAGGACCTTCGCATCTCCAGGCTCTGCAGCACGCACGATGCCGTCCGGGTCATAGGTAATCACGTTCATGACCGCGGGGTGAGAGGCCGCCGCTTTTGCGAGCACCGCGTCTGCGGCGGGGCCGGAGAGCCCGGTTGTCCCGAGGGCACCGGCGGCATCAGAGATGGTGAAGTCGAGCCCGTCAAGGGCAGACTGCACGCGGGCAGTCACATCCCCAAGCGCCTGCTGCATGGCCGCGTGGCCGGTGAGCGGGGTTGGTGTGGGATGGATCGGTGCAGCCGGTTCCTGGAGGCAGCCCGCAACAAGGAGAAGGCCGGTCACCACGGCGAGAAGGAAGAAATTACGGTACCTGCTCATGAGGTATTATGTAGACTCCGGGTCGCTTTGTTGTTTTTGCTCAGGTGTGATAACGGGCGTCCACCAGCGCATTGGAGTGCCCATATGCCAGGATCCACGATATCGGGCAATCATTATATCCTCCATCTGTCATCTCCCTCTTTAACCAGCAGCAGAGGGATCATGAAATCTCATTGTCTGCATGGTCAACACGAAAGGGGGTGTGAGATTGAACACATACTACCATTCTCTATTCTGGCTTCTTGTCATGATCGTGATTTGCTCCCCGGTCATGGCAGCAGGTGCGTCGGAGTATCCGGCATTAAAGAGCATTGCAGTCTCCCTGCCGATGGAGGACGCGTCACCGCAGATCACAGCCGATGCCAATGCACAACTTGGCACAATCTCGTATTACCTGTGGGATAGAACAGCCGTCACGAAACACACTTATGATGGTTCCATGGTCATTTCGGTGCCGTGGGGATCGATGCTGGTGTGGGAAGTGACCGGGAAAGTGAAAGGTACCTCACACCAGAGAGGTATGATACTCATGTATGACATGATGGCCGGGACAGTCACAGAAACGCTCCTTCTCAAACCAAACAAATGGGCAACCCTTACGACCAATCCCGGATTCTATGTCACCGCTGATACTGGTGTTGAGATCATTGTCATTGCCCCGGATGGCGATATCGCCTATGAAGCAATAATGATAGATATACCCTGAATATTTTTGATTGGCGGGAATCTGGAAGCATCCATGATTTTCTCATGTGGATGTCTCGAACCGGATGAAAAGACGCAAAAGACCAGAATGATTTTCTGGCCCTGGCACTGACGAGTACCAGTACCTGGTCCCGGCAGTGCCCCTCCTGTGATGCCCCTGATGGACAGGCGGGGAAAGGGACCATCCTCATGGAGTTATGAAAAAAATGAGACCACTAAGACTGTTATTGATACTCCTGCTCCTCGCAGTTGTGCCCCTCTCCCCGGTATCCGG
>CAZRCH010000072.1:0-8000 GCA_964598545.1 uncultured Methanolinea sp.
TTCATGCGAGATTGCTTCGTATAATCGACGGTTTTATAAAATGTCAGCACGATACATGTAGTGTCCCAGGACATATGAACAACATTGAAATAGCCGTCCAGGCGGCGTGTATTGAATGATCGAGGACTTTTTACTCTTTTTGCTGTTCATCCTCTGCCTGGTACTCTCCGGTTTTTTCTCGGCATCCGAGGTTGCCCTCGTCTCCATCACCAGGGCAAAGGTCCGCACCCTCGTAAACGAGCAGAGGCCCGGGTCCGATGCCCTGGCCCTCCTGAAGGAACATCCGAACCGTTTTCTTATCACCATCCTTATTGGCAACAATGTCGTGAATGTCGCCGCTGCGGCGATCGCAACGGCTGTGACCATCAGCATCTTTGGCGACATCGGCGTTGGGATTGCGACAGGGGTGGTAGTCATCCTCCTTTTGTTCTTCGGTGAGATCGGGCCAAAGATATATGCTGCCCGGAACACGGAGCGGTTTGCACTCACCATCGCAAGGCCGATCTACTACCTCGCACTCATCTTCTCCCCCCTTATCTGGGCAATCGAGAAGGTGACGGAAAGGAGGACCGGAGAGAGCGGGCTTGCCGAGCCTTCGGTGACCGAGGAGGAGATCAGGGAGTGGATCGACGTAGGGAAGGAGGAGGGGGCAATCGAGCAGGAAGAGCGGGAGATGCTCTATTCGGTGCTGGAATTCGGCGATACCACCGCCCGCGAGATCATGACGCCAAGGGTGGACGTGGTGCTCATCGACGACCAGAGCACGCTCGAGGCCGCGCTCCACATCTTCAACGAGACCGGTTTCTCGCGAATCCCCGTCTACCACGAGCACATGGACAATATCATCGGGGTACTGAACGTCAAGGACGTCTTTTCAAGCCAGATTGCGGGAAAGAAGAACATCCACATCAGGGACCTGATGTACGACCCGTTCTTTGTCCCCGAGAGCAAGAAGATCGATGACCTCTTGAAAGAGCTGCAGCTCCGGAAAGTGCAGATTGCGATCGTCCTTGACGAGTACAGCAGTTTTGTCGGCATCGTCACCGTCGAGGACATCCTCGAGGAGCTCGTGGGGGACATCCTTGACGAGTTTGACCGCGAGGAACCGGAGATTCAGAAGATCGGGGAGGGGGTCTACCTCGTGGATGCCAAGGTGTGGGTGGAGGAGATAAATGACGAACTCGACATATCCCTCCCTGTGTCAGAGGCCTACGAGAGCGTCGGGGGGCTCATTATCGAGCGCCTCGGCCATATCCCCCATCCGGGCGAAAGTGTCTATATCCAGGAGAGCCACATCTCGCTCGTCGTCACCCAGATGCTCTCACGCCGTATCGTAAAGGTGAAGCTGATCCAGCACCACGTGGGGGAGGATGGAGCGGAGGATCCGGGAAGATGAAGCGCGTCGCGGTGCTTGCATCGGGCAGGGGCTCGAACTTCCAGGCGCTGATCGATGCAATACGGGACGGGCAGATACCTGCGGCATGCGTAGGCCTCGTCACCGACAACCCCGGCGCATATGCCATTACCCGGGCAAGGGACGCGGGGATACCCGTCCACGTCGTCGATTACACCCGGTTCCCTGATAAGGGGGCCTTCGAATCGGCACTTCTCGCCGCGATGAAGGCCCTCAACGCCGATCTCTTCGTGCTGGCCGGCTACATGCGCATCCTCGGGCCGGGAATCGTCCGCGAGTTTCCTGGGAGGATGATCAACATTCACCCCGCGCTCCTCCCGAGTTTCGCAGGGCTCCACGCGCAGCGACAGGCACTCGAGTACGGGGTGAGGGTCTCGGGATGCACTGTCCACCTCGTGGACGAGGGGATGGATACCGGCCCTATCATCGTCCAGGCATGTGTGCCAGTCCTTGATGGCGACGACGAGGAGCGGCTCGCGGAGCGCATCCTTGCCGAGGAGCACCGTTGCCTGCCTCTCGCGGTAAGGCTGTATTGCGAGGGCCGCCTGGCCGTTATCGGCCGCCGGGTGATCCTGAATCAGGGAGGCCCTGGCGCCTGACCTTCGAGAACACGATGCACGGCTTTTCATCAGTCCATCCAGCCTCCCGGTGAGATCCATGGCGAGAAAGATATCACGCTCTGATACAAGGCGAATCGCCCGCGAACGGATCGCCATCCTCTTTCAGAGGGCACGCGAGTGCTTTCATATGGAACCTGCACGCAGCGACAGGTACGTCGCCCTTGCAAGGAAGATCTCCATGAAACACCGGGTACGCCTGGACAGGCGGTTGCGGAGACAGTTCTGCCATCACTGCGGCCGTCTCCTTGTTCCGGGAGTGAACATGAGGGTCAGGATACGGCGAGGGATGGTAGTAATCACCTGCCTCTCCTGCCATCAGCAGACGAGGTTTCTGGCACGGAGAGAGAGATGAGAGAGGATCGCCGGGGATCCGGCATGCAGGAGATGAAGGCCACGGTATGGATAGGAAAACAGGGACTCACACCCACGGTCGTCGACGAACTGGTCCAGCAGTTGAAGAAGCGTCACCACGTCAAGGTGAAATGGCTGCGAAATACCGATGTTGACCCCGAGGAGCTCGCCAGGAGCGCAGGAGCGGTTCTCCTGGAGGTCAGGGGCAGGACGGCGGTTTTCACGGAACGAAAATCCCTGTAATCTGCAGGATATCTCCTGCGCCGCCATGGATGTGCCTCCATGCTCGAAATATATAAAAGTGCAGGCAACATATAAGTAAAGACTGTTATATCCAATCGGTGACAGTGAGGTTCCAGTACATATGACAACCGTCTATGATGTTCCGGCTGACAGGTTCATCCGCACCCTGGCCGAGGAACTGAAGAAAAAGCCGGAGATCACACCCCCGGCATGGGCTGCATTCGCCAAGACGGGAGTGCACAAGGAGATGCCCCCCCAGGACCCCGAATGGTGGTTTGTCCGGGTGGCATCAATCCTCCGGAGGGTCTATATCGAGGGCCCTATCGGCGTCCAGCGGATGCGTTCTATCTATGGAGGAAAAAAGGACAGGGGCTCCCGCCCGTCACAGTTCAGAAAGGGAAGCGGGTCCATTCTGAGAAAATCGCTCCAGCAGCTCGAGACTGCAGGGCTTGTCCTCCACGACAAGACCGGGCGCAGGGTCAGTCCCGCGGGGATCTCCTACATGGACGGCCTGGCCGACCGTATTGCAAAGGAAAGCCCAGCCAGGGCACCACAGTAAGGTGAGTTGGATGGGAGACGACGAACTCGCGGAACTCAGGCGCAGGAGAATGACGCAGTTGCAGCAGCAGTCCATCGACCAGCAGGTGATGCAGGAGGAGATGGAGCGCCAGAAACAGATGGATGCGCAGATCCATGCCGTACTCATGCAGATTCTCGAGCCTGAAGCGAGGGAGCGGCTCAACACCATCAAGCTTACCAAGCCCGAATTTGCAAGAGCCGTCGAGCAGCAGCTGGTGATGCTGGCCCAGAGCGGGCGTCTCAAGCAGAAGATCACGGATGCACAGCTGAAATCCCTGCTGCAGCAGTTGCAGCCGGCAAAGAAAGATTTCAGGATTACCAGGAAAGGATGAAGGCCGGAGTCCTATTCAGCGGGGGCAAGGACAGCTCGCTTGCAGCAGTCCTCCTCTCAAGGGATTACGCGGTGGAACTGAATACCTTCGCGTTCAGCCCCGAAAGGAGCCTATGTGCAGTCGAGAGAGCGGCATGCGCAATGGGCCTGCCCTGGTTCCGGAGGACATTCGGGGAGGATCTTCTCGACCGTGCCGTGGGGATGGTCCTCGCGTGCGGGTATCCCAACGGAGCCATCCAGGTGGTGCACAGAGAAGCCCTCCGCGCTCTGGCCGCCGAGTACAGGGTGATCGCAGACGGCACCCGGTTCGACGACCGTGTCCCCATGCTCTCGCGGGACGAGGTGCAGTCCCTTCAGGACACCACCGGGTGCAGCTACCTGCGCCCGCTGCTCGGGTATCCCCGCAGGGAAGTAGACCGCCTGGCGGCACGGCACCTGCAGATCGCCAGCGGGGAGACGGGAAGCATTGAAAACGGGGACTATGAAGCGGAAATTCGCGAGGGGGTGCGGGCCAGGGGCGAGGACGCGGAGAGATTTTTTCCCCAGTGCCATGTACAGTCCCTGGTCACAGGTACAATTGACAACATGAGGGTGAGATACACATGAGCAGATCAACCAAAGGATACAAGGTACGCCTGGCAAAGGCGTGTGAGCAGAACCGCAGGGTTCCTGCATGGGTGATGATGCGGACCAAACGGAAGGTCTCGACCCATCCCCGCAGGCGTAACTGGAGAAAGAGTACGCTGAAGGTGTGAGGGTTATGGCAGACAAGATGCAGGAGCAGATATACATCATCCCGTTGCGGGAAGCGAAGAGGGCTCCCAGCTGGAAGAGGAGCAATACCGCGATAAAGGATATCAGGAAGTTCCTGGCCAAGCACATGAAGAGCCAGGACGTCAAACTGGACCGCACTATCAACGAGCGGGTCTGGGACCGCGGCGCAAAGAAGCCTCCGTCGCGCATACGTGTCCGGGCCATGAAGTTCGATGACGGGCAGGTCCAGGCGGAACTTGCCGAGGAGTGAGATGGACAGGACGATCTCCATTGCCGGTGACTCGAATATCGGCGTGTTCTCCAGGGTGGTCGACGGCCTTGCGATTGTGCCCCCCAGTGCACCCGAGGAGTTCTGCCAGGCTCTGGTGGAGTTGCTGGACGTGGAGATCATTCCTACCACCATCCAGGGGAGCGAGATCGTCGGATCACTCCTCATCGGAAACAGGCGGGGTTTCGTTGCAAGCGGCCTTGCGGATGACCGCGAGATTGTCCTCCTCGAGGAGTATGGCCAGGTATTCCTCCTCGAGCATACCATGAATGCCGCAGGCAATGTGATCATGGCAAACGACTCCTTTGCCGCTGTCCACCCCGACATGCCAAAGCAGATGGCACGCGAGGTGGGCGAGTTCCTGGGAGTTGCGACCATACCCCTCACCCTCGGCGGCATCAAGACGGTCGGGATGGCGGGAGTTGCCACCAACAGGGGGATACTGGTTCACCCGCGCAGCACCCGGGCGGAGATCCAGGTGCTGGAAGAGGCCGCGGGAGTGCCCATCGGTACCGGGTCGATCAACCGGGGAGCCGGTCTTGTGGGGACGGGCCTCCTCGTAAACGAGCATGGATATGTTGCCGGGCTCGAGACTACCGGCTTTGAACTTGGAAGAGTAGAGGATGTATTTGGATTTCTGGAGTGAATGAGAGAATGGCGGACCAAAAGTTTGAGGTAAAAGGCGATTTCAGGATGGGGGACGAGTGGCGCCCCTACACGAAGGTAATTGAGGCCCCGAATGAAGCCCAGGCAAAAGAGCGGACATTTGCCCTTATCGGGAGCAAACACCGGCTGAAAAGAAGTTATATCACCGTGCAGTCCGTAACTCTGTTCAGTGGTGAGTAAGGTGGAAGGGATTGACCCGAGGGAGCTGCAGTCGCTTCAACTGTACCTGAACGAGTACCGGCAGCAGTCCGAGATATTCTCGCAGCAGCTGGCCCTTCTTGAGGAAGGGAGGGTGGAGGCGCTTGCAGCTATCGATGCAATACATGGCATCAAGGAATCATCCGGGGACACCGTGCTGCTCCAGATCGGAGGAGGTGTCAGTATCCGCGCACGCATCGAGGAGCCTGAGCGGGTCCTCCTGAACATCGGGGCCGAGGTCGTGGTCGAGCGGTCAAGCGAAGAGGCTGTCGAATACTTAAAAGATCGTCTCACCGAGATGGAAGCCTCTGCAAAGAAGGTCATCGAGACCCTCGAACAGCTTAAGTACCAGATGAATGAGATCGCCCGCCGCCTGGAGGCCGGGTACCAGCAGTACCAGATGCAGCAGGCCCGGCCGATCCAGGGTGAAGAATTGGGATAATGCTGCGGGCGGGTGATGCGTGATGTTCGAGGGGCTCAGGGTCAGGCTCCAGAAGATCCAGGGAAAACTGGAGGAGAATATCGCGAAGACCGCCACTCCTGTAGATACTGCGCCGCTGGACCCGGCAGTGTCCGGGACAGGACCTGAAGAGAAAGACCCGTCCCTCCTCTCCCGGGTCAGGGTCCTTATCACCGACCGCGAATTTTTTATTGCCGAGAAAGACGTCGAAGAACCCCTTTTTGAACTTGAGATGATACTCCTTGAGAATGATGTCGCCCTCCCTGTCACCGAGGAGATCATTCAGAGGGTCAGGGCAGATCTTACAGGCAGGCGGAGAAAGATTGGGGAGTCCGTCGATGAGATAGTCGTCTCAGCTTTGAGGGGGGCGATCCTTGGCGTGCTCGGGCCGGGGTTCGACCTGCTCTCCTATGTCCGGGACCATGAAAAGCCAGTGAAGATCCTCTTCACCGGGGTGAACGGCACCGGGAAGACCACGACAGTCGCCAAGGTGGCCTCCTACCTGAAGAAGAATGGCTGTACGGTTGTCATCGGTGCAGGGGACACCTTCCGGGCGGGTGCGCTTGAGCAGATTGACGTGCACGCAGGGCGGCTCGGAATCAAGGTCATCCAGCACCAGGCAGGCGCCGATCCGTCAGCAGTCCTCTTTGACACGGTCCAGTACGCAGAAGCGCACCGCATCGATGCCGTCCTTGCTGATACTGCAGGAAGGTTCCACAACAGGGCGAACCTGATGAACCAGCTCGAGAAGATCAGGAGAGTGATGAAGCCTGATCTCATCGTGTATGTGGACGAGGCCGTTGCAGGCAACGATGCCGTGGTGAGAGCGCACGAGTTCGAGAAGACAGTCGGGGCGGATGCGGTCGTGCTCACGAAGACAGACATGGACCCGAAAGGCGGCGCGGCGATCTCGATTGCGCATACCATCGGAAAACCGTTGATGTTCCTCGGAGTGGGCCAGGGATATGACGATATCATCCCCTTCGCGCCGACAAGGGTGGTCGACGAGCTCCTGGGGGTTTCGGCCTGATGCTTGACAGGCTCGGGACGTCCCTCAAGGATGCCCTCAAGAAACTTGCAGGGAAGACGGTCGTCGACCGTGCCGCAGTCGAGGAACTCGTAAAAGACCTCCAGCGGGCACTCATCCAGGCCGATGTGAACGTGAAACTGGTGATGCAGCTCTCCCAGGCGATAAAGACACGATCCCTTGAAGAGCAGCCCCCGAAAGGCATGACGGTCAGGGAGCATGTACTCCGCATCGTGTACCAGGAGCTCGTGAATCTGGTGGGCAGCGCTGGTGAAGTGAAGCTTGAACCCCAGGTCATCCTCATGGCTGGCCTCCAGGGGAGCGGCAAGACCACCACCACCGCGAAGCTTGCCCGGCACTTCCAGAGAAAGGGCATGAGGGTGGGGGTGATCTGTGCCGATACGTTCCGTCCCGGCGCGTTCGAGCAGTTACACACCCTCTGCTCGAGGATACATATCTCCTGCTTCGGTGACCCGAAGGAGAGAGATGCGCTCAGGATTGTCCGCGAAGGGCTCCCTGCGATGTCCGGGAACGAGGTGGTGATCATCGATACCCAGGGGAGGCATGCCCTCGAGGCAGAGTTGATCCAGGAGATCATCGATATCCAGAAGATCGCCTCGGCAAAGCACCGCTGGCTCGTGATCGACGCGGCCCTTGGCCAGCAGGCGGCAGAGCAGGCCCGTCGATTTCACGAGGCGATCACCATCGACGGTGTCATCATCACCAAGATGGACGGGACCGCAAAGGGCGGAGGCGCGCTCTCTGCAGTGGCAGAGACGAAAGCAGGAATCGTGTTTATCGGCAGCGGCGAGACGAGCGACGACCTGGAGCGCTTCGATCCCGACGGGTTCATATCGCGCCTCCTGGGCATGGGGGACTTGAGGGCACTCGTCGAGCGGGCGGAGGAGACCATGGCCGGCCAGGAGGTCGATGTGAATGCCATGCTCCGGGGCAAGTTCTCGCTGCGGGACATGTACCAGCAGCTGGAGGCAGTGAACCGCATGGGCCCGCTCAAGCAGATCATGAGCATGCTCCCACTCGGGAACATGGAGATCCCCCAGGACGCGTA
>CAZRCH010000073.1:0-7907 GCA_964598545.1 uncultured Methanolinea sp.
GAGTGCGTGCGGGGCATTGGCCGGGAAGATGATGGTCTCACCTTCTTTCATCTGGAAGGTCTTTCCTGCAACCCAGACCTCGCATTCGCCATCGAGAATGGTGACCACGGCATCATACGGGGCGGTATGCTCGGACAGTCCTTCGTCCTCGTCAAACGAGAAGAGGGTGATGCTGCCCGCCTTCCGGTTGATGACCATCCGGCTCGCGACCGTCCCGTCCTGGTAGTTTACGAGGTCCCTGAGGACCAGTACCCTCCCCTTGAGTTCGTCCCGGTTCTTGTCCGGCTTTTCGGTTGTTTCCGGGGATTCTGATTTGAACTCCATGTCAAATTACTCTTCCCGAAATTCTCATCTTCATGCGATAAAAATCATAGGGGTTTCAGGCCCCGACCATGCGGGCAAGATCGGCCTGCACCGTGGTGTTAGGCTTGAGGTCGAACTCTTTGACGAGCACGTCCAGCACCGCGGGCGATATGAATGCCGGGAGCTTCGGGCCGAGCGTGATGTCTTTTACCCCGAGGGAGAGCAGGGCGAGGAGGACCAGCACGGCCTTCTGCTCGTACCACGCAATGTTGTACGAGACCGGCAGCTCGTTGATCCCGACACCGAAGGCCTTCGCGAGTGCCTGGGCGATCACCACCAGTGAGTAGCAGTCATTGCACTGGCCGGCATCGAGGACCCGGGGGATTCCGCCAATTGTGCCGAGATCGAGCGAGTTGTAGCGGTACTTGGCGCAGCCCGCGGTGAGGATGACCGTATCCTTCGGGAGGGCTTTCGCAAACTCCGTGTAGTATTCCCGTTCCTTCTGCCTGCCATCGCACCCGGCCATGACGATGAACCGCTTGATGTCGCCGTTCTTTACCGCCGCTACCACCTTCTCTGCAAGCGCGAGGACGGCGTCGTGGGCGCATCCTGTGATGAGGTCTTTCCCACTGCCGGGCACTGTGTTCGGGGGCTGGCAGGTTTTGGCGAAGGTGATGATCCTGGAGAAGTCCTTCCTCCCGTCCGCTGCTGCTTCAATATGCGGGACTCCGGGGTATCCGGTCAGCCCGGTCGTAAAGAGCCTGCCCTTGTAGCTTTCTTTCGGCGGGACGAGGCAGTTGGTCGTGAACAGGACCGGCCCGTTGAACTGGTCGAACTCCTCGCGCTGGTGCGGCCACGATCCGCCATAATTACCATACAGGTGAGGATATTTTTTGAATGCGGGGTATGCGTGCGCCGGCAGCATTTCCCCGTGGGTATAGACATCCACCCCTACGTTCCTTGACTGATCCAGCAACATCTCAAGGTCTTTCAAGTCATGGCCGGTGATCAGGATGCCCGGGCGTTTTCCCACCCCTGTCTTCACGGTCGTGATCTGCGGTTTGCCATACGCTGAAGTGTTTGCCTCATCGAGCAGGGCAAGGACACTGACCCCAACCTTCCCGCATTCCAGGACGAGCGCCACCATGTCAGGGACCGGGAGGTCTCTCAGCGTGGAGGCAAGCGCTTTCTGCATGAATGTGGTGATCGCCGTATCGGTCCTGCCGAGAACTGCCGCATGAGTATAGTAGGCAGCGATGCCCTTGAGGCCGAAGAGGAGCGTTGACCGGAGCGATCGGACATCTTCATTCCCGGTCGCGAGGGTTCCAACTGTGGATGCTTTCTCGAGGATGTCCTTCTCTCCCGTAGGCGTCCAGGTGCATGCATCCGGTTCTTTGCCAGCGGTTTTCGGAAGTGCATCACGGATTGCAACAGCGGTATTGATCATTGCCGTGAAACGGTCTCTGTCAAAGTTGACATTGGTCAGGGTGGCAAAGAGTGCATCCGCGATGAACAGGCCGGCATCAGGATTTCCTTTTCCCTTGTCCATCGCTGCAAGGTTCCTTATAGAGATCCCCTTGCAGAGGTACACGAGGACATCCTGGTATGCTGCGATCTCCTCATCTTTCCCGCAGACGCCTTTCACGGTGCACCCGGTTCCTTTCACGGTCTCTTCACACTGGTAGCAGAACATCATCAGGCTCCTATGATTTATTTTTGATACAAAGTATCTATTACATACCAAAGTATAAATATCCAGAAGTATCCATAAAGATACCATGCAGGAATCCTGCACGGTCAGCCAGACGGTCCGGTATCTTTCCAAGCGGTGGACACTGCTGATCATCCTGGAACTTTATAAAGGCGAGGAATATACCAGGAGGTTCTCCGAGCTCCGGGACGCCCTCCCCGGTATCACTCCCAAGGTTTTGTCCGAACGGTTGAAAGAGCTCGAGGAGGAGGAGATCATTGTCCGCAACGTGGATGCGACCGCCTTCCCTGTCAGGACCGAGTATACCCTCACCGAGAGCGGCCTTGAGATCATCGAGATCATCCGTGACATCAAGCGGTGGGCCCTGAAGTGGAAGATTGAAAACATTGCCTGCGGAAGCCAGGACTGTAAAGAGTGTGTCCTCTGAATCCTGACCAGTATTATCGCAAAAAGAACAGAGTAAGCGAAGAGATGTGTTCGTTATGAAGATTGTTGATGCAACCAAAACCCCCAGCTCGGAAAACCCCCATCATGTGGACGCAAGAAAGCTCTGCGAGATCCCCAATGCCGTCGTGGTCATGATCACGCTCCAACCCGGTGAATCGCTGAAACGGCATATGACGCCGGTCGATGTAATCTTCTATGTACTGGAAGGGACCGGTGTGATTGAGATTGGCGATGAGAAGTCGACCGCGGGGAAGGATACCCTGATCGAGAGCCCGGCCAGAATCCCTCACCGGTGGATCAACGAGAGCACATCGGTGTTCCGGGTGCTGGTCATCAAGGTCCCGAAACCGACCGAGGAGACCAGGCTGTTGTGAGGGAGGAGATTACCATGGCTCATCATACCGGCGCTATCCTCCAGCGCGATGGAAAGACCTTTGGAATCGTGACCCGGGTCCCGGGAGGATTTGTCACTCCCGAGGCGCTTGAGAACCTTGCCGCAGTTGCCCGGAAATACCATGTGCCCATAGTGAAGCTCACCTCCGGCCAGCGGTTCATGCTGATCGGGATCCCGGAAAAGGATCTTGCGGCGGTCTACAAGGATCTTGGGTCATTCGGCGAGAAAGAGACCGCCCCCTGCGTCAAGTACGTCCAGACCTGCCTGGGCACGGATGTCTGCAAGTACGGGGTCCAGGACTCCACCGAACTCGGGCTCGAACTCGAAAAAAAGTACCATGGCATCACGTTCCCGGCCAAGCTTAAGTTCGGGGTGTCCGGCTGCCCCCGGTGCTGTGGCGAAAGTTTCATCCGGGATATCGGGGTGATCGGCACCCAGCGGGGATGGACCGTTGTTTTTGGCGGGAACAGCGGGAGGAGACCTTCCATCGGGACCCTGGTTGCTGAGGATCTCTCGCGGGACGATGCGCTCGACCTCGTCCACCGTCTGCTTGAATATTATCAGGATAATGCCAATCCAAAGGAGAGGACGGCCCGGTTCCTGGAGCGGATCGGGTTTGATCGGTTGAAGTCAGAACTTCTCACCCTCCTTCCGTATATCCCGCTTGAGGATGTGCGGTAGGGGACAGAATCCCTCCCTTTTTATGATCTCCGCCACGTTCTGCCAGCTATACCCATGAAAAACCAGAAGGTGGGGCGGACAGGAACCGATCGGCGATAATTCTGCACACCCTCTTGCTTTTGGAAAGATTGTGTCTGCTTCCTTCGAAAATAGGTGCCTGTTGCTGTATCGGGCGGTCAGAGATCCAATCCCGGATGATTTCTGGAGTAAGCTCAACGTGGAACTGGAGGCCCAGGGCACTTCCCGTGCAGAATCCCTGGTTAGGGACCTTTTCTCCCCGGCATACCAATAGTGCACCCCGGGGAAGGTCAAAAGTTTCACCATGCATCTGAAATACCACGAACTTCCCTGGCAATTCCTGAAAAGCGGCATTCCTTTCTGCGGTGACGACTGTCCATCCCAGTTCTTCCTCGCACGGATACACCGCTGCCCCGAATGCCGAGGCAATCAGTTGCGCACCGAGGCAAATCCCGAGAACCGGTTGTCCCTTCGCCACCCGGTCCCGGATGATCTGCTTCTCCGTTCTCAACCAGGGGAGCTCGTCCTCATCATTGACACTCATCGGACCGCCCATGACAAGGAGATGGGTCGACTGAATAGGCGGGACTTCATTTGTTTCATAAATCGGAACATGAAGAACCTCCTTCCCCCGCTCCTGGAAATATTCTTCAAAGAGCCCCCCGGGTTCATTCCCCGCATGCTGAAGAATCGTGATATTCCCTTGTTCCATGGCAATCCGGACTCCAATAATGTTCCACTATCTGAACCAATAATGATTCGTGCTGTCATGAGCCCCGTACTTCAAGTCATTCGATCAGAACGAGAAGGATTTGATCTGGTTGCTCGAGGATAGTTTGTATGACTTTAAGAAGAAACATCCATAGATATAATATACAGAATTCAGAACATTGCCGGCATCGGCCTCTTTCTCTGAAGACATCCCTTTCAGAAAAAAGCCAGTGGGACAATGTTCTGCGGGGGTCCTCACAATGAATACCGAAGATATTGCAGGAACATGCTCAATACTCAAATCAAAAAAGACTCGTGGCGAGCTTGGGCAGGCTATTGCAGATATTGTGCTCTCATACTCCCCGAAAGACCTCCAGCGGATGCGGTGGAATTTTACCGGGAAGATCCAGGACATGCCCCCGGACCTGCGGAAAAAACTGGAAGAGACGATCACCGGGCACCTCCATGGGACCTACCAGGCACTTCGGCTCATGAACCAACAGGGAGCGTTCAGCCGCATGGGCGAACCTCTACCGAAGGATGTGGGTGCATACTTGAATATGGTAGCAGCACAGTGTTCAGCGGGCGATGCTGACAAGATCAGGTTACGGTTCCTGAAATTCCTTCTCTCCGGTTTCTGTATGTTCGTGCAGGATCTCCCCGGCCATCCGGTCGGCATGCCGTTTCCCGGCGGGGAGAAGGTCAAGGTCATCGACGGGGTCTATTATTGCCCGGTCAGGGAAAAGGCAAACGATGTCGATTCCGCCCTCTGTCCCTTCTGCCCGGCTCTCCAGACCCCGGAAATGGGATACCTGAAGCCGCCGATGGACGCAGGCAGGCACCGGAAGGAGGAATTCCTCCGTCAGACCTTCGACCGGCACCATTACAATGGATGAAAGATTTGGACGAAAAACGGGAATTTTCTGAACGATCTGGTATAAGTATAAAAAAAGGGGTGATTCATGAATTATTTTTTTAAATCCTTCATCCCCCCTAGGTAGTCAACGGAGCCTTTTGATCAGTTACTCTTTCGCATGCGCAGAATTGCGGATGAAAAAGTGCAAGCCTGTTTTTTTCTGGATTGAATGTGTCGCCCTTAAATCTCTCATTTCTTTTTTGCAGCAACGATACAGAAACCGGCCCTTGGATCTACCCTCTTCACGGCAAAACCGGTTTCATAGAGGAATGCACAAACTTCTTCCTGCGAATAAAACCGGGCACGGGAGAGGAACCGCCCTTTCCCACCCGCCTGAAGATATCTCTGGTGTATCATTCCCTCACGTTCGATGAAGGCGACGATGAGTAACCCCCCGGGAAAGAGGATCCGGTAAAGTTCCCTGAGTACTGCTACCGGGTCGTCCAGGAAACAGATGACCGTGACGAAGAGCACTGAAGAACAGGACTCGCCCCTGATCGGGAGCGCCTCGGCCCTGCCCCGGATGACCTCGATCCCTCTCTGGCGTGCCATCCGGCACAGGGCACGGGACGGCTCGACACCGATCCTGACTCCCAGGGGGGCCGCAAACCGCCCGGAGCCGCCCCCTACATCAATTGCGCGGGAATCCGGTGCCGGGAGCACCTGGCGGATTTGGGCGAGTTCTGCGAGATACTCCGCTGGGTGCTCATCGAACCACCGGTCATATTCCTCTGCGTTTTCTTCGAACACATCCTGCGACATGATCTCTTCTCCTTCTCATGCCCCGTAGAGATGCTTCCTGACCCGGTCATCTATTGCCTTCTCTCTCTGTTTAAGGAGCGTGAGATCCATTTTTTCCTCCCTGTATGAGGCGAAGAGGAAATAAACAAAATCAGCGGTCAGGTCCATTACCTCCTTTTTAAACCTGACCTCGACCGTCGCATCTCCGGCAAACCCTTTGATGGAGAACCAGTCCGGCTTCTCGAACTTGTAGAACCCCTCGCCGACATTGGGGAGCGATTCAACGGATCCAAAGTTCTTGAGGTAGGCGAAAAATCCCTCGCTCAGGGGGGCGTCGAGGAGGAACTCCTTCATGAAGGAGCCGTCTGCACAGACCTTATGCCTGACCGACCGAAGAATCCGCATTCCCGGCAATCCTCCGTATGGCGTCCGCTGCAATCCGGCACTCTTCATCGGTCGTGAACCAGGAGTGGCTGAGCCGGATGCAGCCTTCTCCGCCGTCAATGGCTTTGTGTACCAGGGGGGCACAGTGCAGACCCGTCCGTGCGATGATGTTGTACGCCCGTGCCAGCATGAATCCCACGTCATCGTTCTGGAGATCCTTGATATTGAACGCGATGATCGGCAGGTCCGGGTGTTCGTTGTAGATTGTGATGTTCTTCTCTTGTTTCAGTTCCCGGATGAGAAACTCGGTTTGTTTTTCCGCCTTTTCCATGATTGATGCCAATCCTATTCTTGTGATAAACGCCACCCCGGCGTAGAGAGCTGCCAGGCCGGGATAGTTGTGGGTACCTATCTCGAACCGCTCCGGCATCCCGCGGGGATGGAGGAGCGAGAAGGAGTCCGTCCCTGTCCCACCGAACCGGACCGGTGCGACCGCATCCGGATCCCTGATGTAGAACCCCCCCGTCCCCGGGACTCCGAGCAGGCCCTTGTGTCCGGTGAAGACGAAGGCATCGACCGGCAGATCCTTCAGGTCAACAGGAATATGCCCGGCGGTCTGGGCCCCGTCCACGATGAAATAGATCCCATGGTCGTGCAGGATATCCCCGATTGTTCTGATGTCCTGCACCGAGCCGAGCACGTTGCTGCCATGGGTCATGACCATGAGACGGGTATCGGGCCGTATTGCCGCTTCGACCGATTCCGGCCAGACACGACACTCCTTGAAGGGAATGATATCCAGTCGGATACGGTTCTGCTGCTCATACTCATGGAGTGGCCGGAGCACGGAGTTGTGGTCCAGTGCCGTGGTCAGGACATGACATTCTTCATTTATTCCAGCCAAAAAACCTGGTATGAGGATGTTCAGGGAATCCGTTGCGTTGTGGGTGAACACGAGGTGTTCGGGAGGGTCTCCTCCCAGGAACGCGGAGAGTCCCTCCCGGGCCAGCGTAAGGTAGTCTTCGCCCTGGGTCCCGGTCGTCCTCCCTGACCCGAAAACAGGGAGGGAGAGGGATTGTGCAATTGCTGCCAGCACCTCGGGAGGCTTCGGCCAGCTGGTCGCCGCGTTATTGAGATAAATGAGCGATTTTTTCCCGGTTGCCATCTATTTCAGATGATCTGACCACCATCAGCAAAAAGAGATCGTTTATACCACGAACAATTATCGCAGAGGGAAGGGAACAGATAGTACATGGCCGATATCACTCCTGCGGTTCTCAAGGAAGCGGCAGAGGTGCTGGGAATCCAGGAACGTGCTTCCCTGAACGAGATCCGGCAGAAATACCACGAACAGATCAAAACATGGCATCCTGATGTTTCAGACCAAGACCCGGCGGTGTCGCACGAGATGACGATTCGTATAAAGAAGGCCTACGATCTCCTGGTCGATTATTGC
Organism: uncultured Methanolinea sp.; assembly: GCA_964598545.1. Taxonomy (GTDB): domain Archaea; phylum Halobacteriota; class Methanomicrobia; order Methanomicrobiales; family Methanospirillaceae; genus Methanolinea_A. Next base: position 7,763 of record CAZRCH010000073.1, read on the forward strand.
ACAAACCATGTTTTCTCGTTCCGGACCGAGGATCTCGCACGGGACCTTGAGCAGAGCCCTGCGGACTTCTGGATGGAGCGATTCGGAGAGGATCCGATTTGGGGATGATGAGTAACCTCTTTGGTGATCGGTGGTTATTGACGGC
>CAZRCH010000074.1:0-7893 GCA_964598545.1 uncultured Methanolinea sp.
TTGATCTTCACGATATCCTTGAACCCGATCTTGCCGCTCTCCACGTTGGTTGCAACAGATATCGACTCCTGGGTAGTCCCCGTGATCCCAATTATCCGAAGCACGTTGAGAGCCTCTCCCGCGGTGATGTGGTCGATCACCGTCCCGTTCTCGATGGGGCTGATGAGGAGGCCCTTGGGGGCGTCCTTTCCTCTCCTCATATCATCACCCGCAGGAGCATAGCCATCCGTACCGGGATTCCGTTTGCCGATTGCTCGAAGTACCGGGCGTAAGGCAGGTGATCAACCCGCGGATCAATCTCGTTGACCCTGGGGAGGGGATGCAGGACTACCAGGTGATCGCGCACCCCCGTAAGAAGCTCCGGGGTAACCCTGTAGCTCGACGCGACCTTGAAGTAGGAGGCCGAATCCGGGAACCGTTCCCGCTGTATTCGTGTGACGTAGAGGACATCAAGGTCTTTAACCACCTCCTGCACGTCATCATGCTCGATCACATCGGTCCCTGCGTCCCGGAGCTCGCCGGCAAGGCCCGAGGGGAGCTCGAGCCCCTTTGGCGATATGGTATGGAGCGTTGCCCGGTAAAGGGAGAGGGCGTGGGCAAGCGAGTGCGCAGTCCTCCCGTACCGGAGATCCCCGAGCAGGCCAACGGTTACGCCCTCGAGCGGCATAGACTGCCGGATGGTGTAAAGGTCAAGGAGCGTCTGCGAAGGATGCTGCCCGGCCCCGTCGCCTGCATTGATGACGGGTACCTGGGCGAACTCGCTCGCGAGGCGGGCCGCCCCCTCTTTTGGGTGGCGGAGCACGATTGCATCGACGTACCCGCTCACTACCCGGATCGTATCGGCGAGGGTCTCGCCCTTCACCATGGAGCTTGCTTCCACGCTGTCCATCGAGATTGAGTCCCCGCCGAGGCGGGCGATGGCGGAGGCAAACGACATCCTCGTCCGGGTGCTTGGTTCGAAGAAGAGGAGACCGAGGAGTCTTCCCTTCAGGGCCTCCGGGTCGTATGTTCGTTCCTGGAGGGCCTGCGCGTGGTCCAGCATTCCGTCGATCTCAGCCCTGTCCAGATCACGGATGGATATGATGTGCCGCATCGTCTTCCTTCGCCCTCTCTCTGATATCCCCGGGATGGCTATCGATCCTTTCCCTCTCTCCTGTCAATCTTGTATGGACGGGCCACGTCATAAATGCATGTCCATTGGCCAGGAGGTGTCGGGGAAGCAATGAGAAAATGCCTGAAGAACATCTCACTGCCGAGGGCAGGGGAGAATGGCACCAGGGGGGGGCGGAGGTCCAGGAAGACCCGGACCTTTGTGATCTGGATATCACGCAATGCCTTGCCACAAGTCATTTCACCGGAAGTTCACGCCCGCCCCGCCAGGTCTCACCCTGGCGGCCCGGTCGTCATTCCTCCCCGGGCGTGGAATGGGGCAGGGAGGCGGACCTCCCCCTGCCTGTGTATTCTTTCACCTGGCTCTCCCTTGTCACCAGCAGGTTGTAGGCATGGTGTTTCTGGTTGAACCTGACCAGGACGGATGTAAATTCGGCAATGGACCCATAGGAAATTGAGAGGAGCGCGTTGTTCTTCCCAGAGATGTGGTATGAGGGAAGGATAGCATAGACTGGTTGTCCGGTGGTCCCGTCACAGATTTTGAATACAAACGTCCTGTGGTCGCCAAGATTTCCTGACAATACGACCCCTGCAACATTGATCCTCCTGTTGAGGTGTCGCGACAGGGTGGAGAGCCGGGCATAGTTCCGTGGTGAAAGAGGGAGCCCGTGTACCTGTAGGGGGGGTGCTTTCCGGAGCAGCGCATACGAGTACTTGATGTCGGTGTTCCGGTACCGGTATCCCTCATCGCCTGATGCGAGAGTCTCCATGAGTTCTGTTGCGTGTATCGGCGGTTTTTCTACGAAACTCCAGCAGCGTTGAGGGATGCAGGGGATGTTCCAGAGGGAGCGGCATGGGGCATGAAGAAAGAGGCCGGACGCCGCCGCGTGGTGGACGACCCGCCTCAACTCCATTGAATTGACCATGTCGGCCGGCTCAACAATCAGGATGCTGCCATCCGAAGAGAGGGCCTTTGCATATCTCTGCACTAGCTTCCCCCTCTCTTCGGGAGTGAGCGCGGTCATCTCGTTCAGCGTATTCTGAAAGACAATCAGGTCGAGTGATGTGGGGATGTCGTGAAGGGGAACCGTGCCGATATCACCTTTGAGAGGTGGATGGAGGGTAACAGCATCTCCCCCGGCAAGAGTTCTTTCCGCGAGGAAACGGTAAGCCTCGATAAACTCCTCTGACTGCTCGATTGCATAAATATCTGCAGAACACCCGCCGATCCTGCGAAGGAAGTCGTTGATGGCGAGCGGAACCACACCGGGACCACACCCGAGGTCGAGCACCCGCATGGACCGTTTCAGGAGCCCTGCCAGGGCAAGGCCATACATGAGGTGCTCGGCCTGGATGAAGAAGACAGGAGCCTGGTAGGCCAGGTACCCGAGAACGGCATACCCTTTCCTGTACACTACCCTTTTCTTCTTCCCCTCGCGCCAGTATTCGTCCTTCTGCGATATGATCGCCTGCCTGATCTTCTGCAGGACTGACGGGTCATCCCATGCCTTACCGGTCTTTGCATGGATATATTGGCGGATGCCATTCTCGATCTCCAAAGGCAGAGAGGGATGCCTGAAGAAGGTATCCAACCCCTGGCACTCATCAGGGGAGAGAGCCCTCCGCGGGGAGGGGTTTTTTCTCCCGAGGCGAAGGTCGCCGGGGACACGCTCCGTGACAAGGTCAAGGGTGGTGAAGAGAGGCCAGAGTTCGGCTGCCATGGGGGGGATCTGCCCTCTCACGCCTGCCCTCGCAAGAACTCCTGAAAGCAGGAATGGTGAATCTGACTGCGCATACTCGGCCAGGGCTTCTTCCACTTCCCGTTCAGGCATGCAGGAAGAATCTGCCGCCAGGGAGATAATCCCTTCCGGGGAACAGGACGATACGTACATAACTTACCGGGCCAAAGGTGAGAACGAGGGAATTCACCCTGTATGAGAGACGATCCAAGCGTGAAGAGAGAGATGAAAGGGGGAGATGCTCCGTGGCTGCTTCCCGAGCAGGAGGGGATGGCACTCCTCGAAGGGGCAGGGATCCCGGTCCCGGCGCACGGTGTTGCGACATCACCGGAGGAGGCGGGAAGGATTGCCGGGTCGATAGGATTCCCGGTGGTGATGAAAGTGGTGTCGCCCCAGGTGGTGCACAAGAGCGATGCAGGGGGAGTGGTTTCCGGCATCCACTCTGTTGAGGAAGCAAAAGACGCGTTCCGGGCGATATCCGGTTCGGTCCTGGAGAAGATCCCCGGAGCGAAGATCTCCGGCATAATCGTGGCAAAGCAATACCCTCAAGGTCTTGAACTTCTTGTCGGGGGAAGGACAGACCCTGCATTCGGGAAGGTGATTACGTTCGGCATTGGGGGCACGCTCGTCGAACTCCTCCGCGATGTCTCGATCAGGGTGCTTCCTGTCGACAGGGCGACTGTCGAGGAGATGATCGACGAGATCCGCGGGTCCAGGATCATTCGGGGTTTCCGGGGTTCGGTACCTCTTGACAGGCAAGCCCTCGTGGATGCGATCCTGCGCCTTGCGCATCTCTTCGAGGAGGATCCTGACTGGCATGAATTCGACATCAACCCCCTGATCCTGTATACACGAGGCTGTATCGCGGTGGATGCCAGAGTGTACCTCGCCCGTGGGCAGGAGATGGAGACGGGTGATCCTCGACTTTACCCTGGTGAAGACCTCTTTTCCCCCGGTTCAGTTGCCGTCATTGGCGCCTCCTCAGATCCTCAAAAGATTGGCTACGTGGTCCTTCGGAACCTGCTCCAGTTCCCGGGGCCAGTCTATCCTGTCAACCCGAAGAGCCAGGAGATCCTCGGGAAACGGGCCTATCCCCGGATCACGGAAGTTCCAGGCGAGGTGGATACTGCAGTCATCGCAATTCCTGCCCCGGCTGTTCCTGGTGCCCTTCGCCAGTGCACGGCGAAAGGCGTGAAGCTTGCCATCATCCTCTCATCAGGGTTTCGCGAAAGTGGCGATGAAGGCGCGGCGCTCGAGAAGGAGATCCTCGAGATCGCACGGGCTGGGGATATGCGCATCGTGGGCCCGAACTGCCTTGGGATCATCCTTCCCCATATGAACCTCAATACCACGTTTGATCCCGTCTCACCTATGCACGGGCATATCGGTTTTATCTCCCAGAGCGGCGCGTTCGTCACGACCATCGTCGACTGGAGCATTCCTGAACATATTGGCTTTTCAATGGTGATAAGCGTCGGAAACCAGGTCGACCTGGGATTCGTTGACTTCATCCGCGTGGTTGCAGCCGATCCCCATACCCGGGCCATCATCCTTTACATCGAGGAGATACGGCGCGGGAGGGAGTTTCTCGGTGCGGTCAGGGAGATCACAGCTACAAAGCCGGTAATCGCGCTCAAGTCAGGATCTTCACGCAAAGGGCAGAAAGCGGCCGCCTCGCACACCGGATCCCTCGCAGGGAATTACCAGGTGTACCAGGCAGCATTCCGCCAGGCCGGGATCATCCCTGTCTTTACCATTCAGGAGGCCTTCGACGTCGCTGAACTCCTGGCCTCTGAGGGATACCCGGAGGGGAACAGGGCCCTCGTGGTCACCACCGCAGGCGGGTTTGCAGTGATGGCATCCGATTACGCGGACTGGTACGGGATTTCCCTCCCGCCCCTCCCCGAAGAGATGATCAGGGCCCTTGATGAGTTCCTGCCCCCCATGTGGAGCAGGGAGAATCCGCTTGACATCATTGGGGACGGGGGAGCCGAGCGGTATGCAAGGGTCTTTGACGTACTGACCCGGTTCCAGGACTACTGGGATATTGCCGTTGTGATCGCGGTCCCTTCGGCAATTCTCGACCCTGCACACCTTGGCCAGGAGATTGCAAGGTTCTCCAGGAATACCCAAAAGATGGTTATCGGTTGCATCCTCGGGGGCGACAGCATGAAGAGCGGTGAACGGGTACTTCGGGAAAGGCATATCCCGAATTACCGTGAGATAGACGGGGCATTCAGGGCAGTGGGGCGGGCGCTCTCGAAGCGCCCGGATATGGTGAGGTGAGTTTCGCGTTCACCCTTCCCGGTCCTTGCCAGGCCAGGAGAAATCGTTGTCGTTGACCTGAAACCCCCGCGTGATCTCACCGTCCCCGCCGCCAAGGGGAGGATGCTACGTTTCATGGAGAGGAGACACCCCCTGCGGTCGAAGATATCGGCAATGATCGGTTCCCGCATTGCGGGGCCCCCATGATCACTTCCTCGTTCCCTCTTCAGGAAGAGAGGGTGAAAGGGGGCTATCCCATGGATCACGGAGGCGATGGAATAATGAAATCCCTCATCGGCGGGCATGGAATCATCAGGGTCGAACACCCCTGGCTGTTGACCCTTCACACGAGAAGTTCCCATGCTCCCTTGCGGTGACCCGCACGGGTGCACCCTGATATCGCCATCCTGTTCAAGTGCCGGTTTCGTTGCGTGGATGAGTACAGGCCTGTTATCAATCAAAAAGACATGGATCATGGAGTTGCCTCCACAGGCATTCCATGTATCCTTGCGGTCTCTGATGAACATTCATGTCCGCTGGCAGGCAAAGTCTGCTATTTCCTGATTGAACCGCGTGGTTAAATGATCGAATCGTGAATTATCTGGTTCGTACTCCCATGATGTGTCCAATTTATGTGACAGGCTGCAAGACTGTGGTATGGTGAGGCATGGAAGTGAGGCCGGAGGATTGCCACCCCGAAGCAGGGGCGATCGGTGAACGGGATTCATTGTGGCGGTGAAAGGAATCATGTTCATCCCATTCACCGGAGAGGCACGATGCCCGTCCCTAACGTGCCGAGGAGTCCCCGTGCCCCGCTGTCCCCTGCGAGGAGGCTTGGGACAGCATGCAACACCACCCCGAATGGAATCCACCAAACCGTCAGAGGAACGCACACGTCCTTGGAGCATCACACCCTATCGGCAATTGGACACTTGTAGCGCATGCCAGATCCTGAAAACTTGCACACACTCACAATAGATGCAGACCGCGCTCCCCGCAGGAACTTTCACTGCAGGGGAGCATCAACACTCTTTTTTACTTCACACCCGGGACGTCTCTTCGGCACTTGAATTACCAAAAAATTTTATTTATCGTGTGCGGTTCATTTAAATCCGGGTTTCCCTTATCTATCCATGAAATCTGTGAAGATTCAGGCGATTGAATATCCGAATATGGACCGGGAAATCCCATGATCACCCACGCCGGGGATTTGACAAGACTCACAAGGTTCTCTGATGAATATTCACATGAATAAGAGAGATCTGTACCTTTGTGGTGGTTTCGGAAAAGTTCAGGATGTTGAGTAGGTCAATCCTCGAATATGTTATAGCGGTCACCATTATCATCACGAAGGAGGAATGCATCGAGTTCTCCGATCAGGTCCCGGACATTCTGGTAGCGTTCGTCGGGCCTCTTCTCAAGGCAGCGCATGACAATCGTGTCGAGCGGCAGTGCACTGGGATTCAAGGTCGAAGGAAGTGTGGGTACCTCCGAGAGGATGAGTGCACTGACCTTCACCATATCGTTGCCTGGGAAGGGGACCGTTCCTGTGAGCAACTCATACAGGACGCACCCCATCTGGTAGATATCTGTCCGCTGGTCGGTCTCTCCGAATGTCTGGGGTGCCAGTTGCTCTGGGGCGGCATACGCGAGGGAGAACCCTGTGATGGTGGGCATCCCGGTCACCCCCATCACCTTGCTCATCCCCCAGTCAGTGATCTTGGGTACACCCTCATGGGTCACAAGGATATTATGGGGCTTGATGTCCCGGTGGATAATTCCCCTTTCATGGGCAAATAGGAGGCCCCGGGCCACGTCGCGGCAGAACCGTGCGGCAGATCTGACCGGGAGGGGCTTGTGGACATCGGCAAGGGTCTTTGGGACGTACTCCATCTCCACGTATGGGACGGGGAGGATATTTACTCCGCTCACCCGCACGATATTCTCGTGGTTCAGTCCTTCCCACCCCACGATCTCCTTCAAAAATGATCTCCCTGTCTTTTCGTCTGATTGCAGTGGTATCTTCAATGCCACCTCCTGCCCTGACTGGAGATTTCTTGCCCTGTACACCCTGGCGAGCCCACCGGAACCGACGAACTCCATCACTTCATACTTCTCGGTGAGTTCCCCGGGAAACATCCCGTTTCCGGCAATAGCGGGTTTGCGGGGCTCAGCCTGCCCCTCGGGGGGGCCACTTCGCGCTCCCGCGGCACCTGGTCCTTCTCCATGGCCGGCCCCATATGTTCCGTCCTGCCAGCGGGCTGCAAGAGTGGAGAGTATCCCGGCGAGGAGCATGACACCGGTGATGAACTGCCGTGAAGGGTCGCCGGTGATGAGACCCATGAACGCAAGGAAGATCAGCATGACCCCTGCTACGGTATGGACCTTCAGTGTCCCCCGGAATGGCCACGAAAGGAGAGCCCCGATCATCAGAGCGATGGATGAGAGGATCATGTACATGACCAGGGGCATCGCCACCGCGACCAGTCCGGGGTTGAGGCCCCCTCCACTCTCCGATGGGTAACTGAGGTACCAGTGAAGGACTACGCCCATCGCGATGCAGGGGATGGCAAAGAGTGCAAAGGGCACGAGGCGCCTGAAAAGAGGAACCCCGCCCTGCCGGCGTGAGCCGAGCACATCCCTGGAGATGAGAAGTGTTGCCAGGCCACCCGCTGCGAGTATGATCAATACTCCCGGAATTATTGGTGAGGGTGGAGGCATCGTGCCGTTTCCTGGCATTGTCGGGACCGTCTGGTTAGATAGTGGTGTCTGTTCCGTG
>CAZRCH010000075.1:0-7540 GCA_964598545.1 uncultured Methanolinea sp.
ATTCCTTCACCAAACTCGCCGTACAGCTCGGTCATATTCTCACGCATCTTCCGCCAGTCTTCCGGAGCAATGGTAATCTTCAGGACGTTGACCCTGTCTCCGGGAAAGACCACCTCGTAATTGGGTTCCGCTTTGCTGCTATGGGCCACATCGGACATGTCTATCCCTGCAGCCCAGTCAATTCCATCACTATTCGTGGCATATGCAATTGCGATCATGCAGTTGCAGAACGTGAATGCTGCAATTACGAGTGCCAGAGCGGAGATTCTCGAAAAACATCTCCCGGATATATATTCACCTGCAATCCTGTGCATATGCCTACCAAGTTTAACATATTGTTAAATATACTTTACTAATAGTTGACGATGGATTACAATAATCAGAAACATTTGCAGTTACGCTGGTTCCATGCAGGGTTACGCGCAGGCCGTTATAGGAATCGCCATAAACGTGGGATACGGGAGAATTGGATGAAAATAATGGTGAATGAATGACCGTGTTGTTCTTCAAATGAGATCTGTAACGCTTCCTTCACCGAAGAAACATGTACCATATTCCTACCACGATTACAAACAGCACTACGCCTGCACCAATTACTGTCTTCCCGTCAAGTTCCATCGTAACACACACTCTTCTATGCATCGTCATTTCTGTGTGACACCATAAGGGTATCTGATGAGGTTCCCCTCCAATCCGGGTCGCCGCTCTATCAAAACCCACACCAGGAGGAGATGTGCGGGATTTCTGCCCTAAATCCTGACGGGAACGGTTGTTTTAGAGAGTAATCGATCCTCCAGGTGCAAGGACACAGACCCTGCAGTCGGTGGTCCTCTCGAGCGCCCGCCTGAACCCGTCCGCGTCCTGTGCGATCGCCGGCCAGGTGTTGTAATGGATCGGTATGACCAGTGGAGCCCCGATCATCCGGGCGGCGACCATGGCCTCTTCAGGGCCCATCGTGAACCTCCCCCCGATGGGGAGAAGCGCCACGTCCGGGTGGTAGAGCTCGCCTATCAGGGACATGTCTGAGAAGAGCGCCGTATCACCGGCATGGTACACGGCTTTATCGTCCATACGAATGACGAACCCCGCCGCACATCCCCCGTTGCATCCGATACCGGCCTCTTCGATCCACGCGGAGTGGAGTGCAGGGGTCATGGTGAACCGCACGCCCTTCACCTCGATCGTGCCCCCGATGTTCATGGCCTCTGCATCTACACCCTTCGTCCGCAGGTACTTCGCCACTTCATTGATGGCGACCACGGGCACTCCATATGACGCCGCGTCCCCCATGTGATCGGCATGCCCATGGGTGACCGCTACCACGTCCGGTTCCGCGTCAATGGTTCCGTCAGGGATAAACGGATCGATGAGAACTTTCCGGCTCCCTTCCAGGAGCACGCACGAATGTCCAAACCATGTGAGTTTCATCTTGGTTCCTTCCTCTTGTGGCCCGGTGTGGGATATTGGGCAGGCGCGGGAAAAAAAGGGTATCGGAATGTTCACGTGACGTCGATCATCTCTGCCTCGGTGATGTCGATTGCCTCGCCGAGGCTGTCCTTCGTGGCGCTCCTCGTCATCTGCTCGGAGAGGTCCCTGTCCTCCATCACGTCCTTTATCCGCTCGAGGAATGGATCGATCGTGACATCGTCCCTCTGCTCGATCACATGCCGGTATTCCCGCAGCGTGGACGGGCTGACCCCGAGATCCTCGCTCACCTCCTTCATTGTCTTACCCGACAGGAGGAGATCCTCCATCCGGTCCTGGTCAAACGGCATCTTGAAGTCAAGTTCACGGAAGAGCTTGAGCCTCACCCTGGCACGGGCAACCGTCTTTGAGAGTTTCTCGTCCCCGAGATCGCGGGCGATCTCGGTATCGTTCTTCCCCGCGTAATACGCAGATACCAGCCTTGCCAGCTGGATGGGCTTGAGTTTTGTCTTAAAAAATCCCTGTTCCAGGATCTCCCGCATGACCAGCGCGATCTCGCGCTCCACGGCATCACGGTCCCGGAGGGTCCCGTGGATCTTTTTCATGGGTTCCACGATCTTTGTTTTCCCTGATATATTGGTGAACAACTGGAGCAGCTCTCTCTTTCTCTTGTCGTCCTGCATGAAACCTCGCTCGTGAATTATCGAATAAGATACCCAGCAATATATATAACACTATCCTTCTGCCCCGCTCTCCGTCTTTAAGGCTTTAGCATGGAGATCCGGACATATGGAGGTTATTCCTTTTGATCCGGAAAAGTAATCTCCCCCGATGGACATGCGCCCTCCCGCACAGTTTTTCTGGCCGCAGTGCCAGATATAAGAGAGAAGTGTGTCCATGAGCGATATATACGATAAAATAATGGATCTGGCCAGGAGAAGGGGCTTTATCTGGCCGGCGTCCGAATGTTACGGCTCGGTCGCGGGATTCATCGACTATGGCCCGCTGGGCTCCATGATGAAGAGGCGAATCGAGGACACGTGGAGGGAGTTCTATGTCGTCCGTGAGGGATACTACGAGATCGAGTGCCCCACCATCGGGCAGGAGGACGTCTTCATCGCCTCGGGGCACGTGAAGGGTTTCTCGGACAAGATGTGCCAGTGCCCCCACTGCAGGGAGTATCTCCGTGCCGACCATATCGCGGAGGGGCAGGGGATCCCTGGGGCCTCGACCATGGACACGAGTGCACTCTCCCGCGTGCTCTCCACCCTTCCCTGTCCTGTCTGCGGCGAGGTGCTCGGCGAGGTAGAGGTCTTTTTCTTCAACCTGATGTTCCAGACTTCTATTGGCCCAGGTTCCCAGAGAAAGGGCTACCTCCGCCCCGAGACCGCACAGGGGATGTTCACAGATTTCCAGCGCCTCCTGCGTTTCTACCGCGATACGCTCCCGTTCGGGGCAATCCAGATAGGCAAGTCCTACAGGAATGAGATCTCCCCCAGGCAGGGCATGATACGCCTCCGGGAGTTCACCCAGGCTGAGGCAGAGATCTTTGTCCATCCAGATGAGAAGGACCATCCGTTCTTCTCCCGGTATGCCGGGTACCGCATGCCCCTGCTCGGGATACGCCAGCAGCAGGAAGAGACCCCTGCCCTGGAGACCACCATGGATGAGGCTGTGCGGGAGGGGCTGATCGCCAACCAGTACGTGGCGTATTACCTTGCCCTCACCCACCACCTTCTGGTTACCGTGGGGGTGGACCCGGAGAAGCTCCGTTTCCGCCAGCACCTCCCGGACGAACGCGCCCACTATGCAGAAGACTGCTGGGACGCGGAGATCTTCTCGGAGCGGTTCGGCTGGGTGGAGACCGTGGGTATCGCGGACCGCACCGACTATGACTTACGGGCGCACGAGAAGCAGAGCGGGCAGCGATTTGCGGTGTTCATTCCTTACGAGACCCCCCGGAAGGAGCGCAGGGTGCGGGTGGTCGCCAACATGGGCGCCCTCGGCCCCAGGTTCAGGGGGAAGGCAAAAGCGGTCGCCGATGCGCTTGCAGAGGCGGTCCCGGGCCCTGACGGAGTCACCCTCACCGTCGATGGCGAGGAGGTCTTCATCTCCTCCGATCTCTACCAGGTCAGGGAGGAGGAGGTCGAGATACCGGGTGAGGAAATCACGCCCCACGTGATCGAGCCGAGTTACGGTATCGACCGGATGATCTACGCGGTGCTCGAGCACCGCTATGCCGAGGAGACAGTAAACGACGAGGAACGCAGGGTATTGCGCCTTCCCCCGCGCATCGCGCCAATCCAGGCAGCGGTCTTCCCCCTGATGAACCGCGACGGGCTCCCCGAGATCGCACTTGATATCGTCAATACGCTCAAGGCCAGGGGGATCATGGCCGAGTTCGACGACTCCGGGGCCATCGGGCGCCGGTACCGGAGGCAGGACGAGGTCGGGACTCCCTTTGCCATCACCGTCGATTACGAAACCCCCGGGACCGGGACCGTGACTCTCCGGGACCGCGACAGCATGGAGCAGGTGCGTGTCCAGGCCGACACCCTCCCCGATCTTATCCGGTCCCTCGTGGAAGGGTCCGCAACCTTCGCATCCCTCTCCCCCGCATGAACACCATCACCCACCCCTTCATTGCGCCCGGCAGGCTGGAGTCGCGCACCTACCAGCTCTCCATCGCGATGAAAGCACTCGAGGGGCACACCATGGTCGTGCTGCCCACGGGACTCGGGAAGACCGCCATCGCACTTCTTGTCGCAGCCTCGAGGCTCTACAACCAGGGAGGCAGGGTGGTGATGATGGCCCCCACCAAGCCCCTGGTGGAGCAGCACCTCCGCTTCTTCCGGCAGTTCCTCTCGCTCCCCTCGCAGGAAGACGATACCCTGGCGATGTTCACAGGGGAAACGCCTTCAGGAGAACGTGCGGCCGCCTGGAAGAAGGCCAGGATGGTTTTTGCGACGCCGCAGGTGATTAAAAACGACGTCCTTGCGGGCAGTTATGATTTCAGGGACGTCTCCCTGATGATCTTTGACGAGTGCCACCGTGCGGTCGGAAATTACGCCTACGTCTTCCTGGCGCAGCGGTACCTCGAGACCGCGGCCTCGCCACTTGTCCTGGCAATGACGGCCTCGCCCGGGGGCCAGGTGGAGAAGGTCGAGGATGTCTGCCGGAACCTTGGGGTCGTCAAGGTTGAGAGCAGGACCGAGCACGACCGGGACGTGGCCCCCTACATCCACGAGCGGGAGATCGAGGTCGTGGAAGTCGACCTCCCGCCCGAACTGAAGCAGGCGGCATCAGACCTGAATGCGCTCGTGGACTCGCGGCTCACCCAGTTAACACACCTCGGGTTCCGCGTCCCGCCCCGGCAGCAGCTCTCCATGAAGTCACTCCAGGCACTCAACGCGCAGGTCCAGGAACAGATACAGGCGCGGGAGTCGTCGGGGTATGCCGCAGCCTCCATCTACGCGGAACTGATGAAACTGCGGCATGCGCTCTCGCTCGCAGAGTCCCAGGGCAGCCGCGTGCTTGCAGGCTACATCACCCGGCTCTTTTCAGAGGGGTCGGGCGGTTCCGGCCCGAAAGCGACGGCGCGGCTCGCAAGGGACCCATTATTCATCCGGCTCCTGGAGCGCTGCATGTCATGGAAGGAAGAGCTCCACCCCAAGATGGAGATCCTCTCCAGGGTGGTGAAGGATCAGCTCGAGGCTTCGCCGGAGAGCCGGATCATCGTCTTTGCGACGTTCCGAGACATGGTGCAGCAGATCGTGGACCACCTGAACTCCGAAGGGATCGCCTGCCAGCGGTTCGTCGGCCAGGCGACAAAGGACAGCGAGAAAGGTCTCTCCCAGAAGCGGCAGATAGAGGCCCTGCAGAAGTTCCGGGCCGGCGACTTTCGCGTGCTTGTTGCGACCTCCGTCGGGGAGGAGGGCCTGGACGTGCCCTCGACCGACCTCGTGGTCTTCTACGAGGCGGTCCCCTCGGAGATCCGGAGCATCCAGAGGAAAGGGCGGACAGGGAGGAGCGGGAAGGGGAGGATTGTCGTCCTTGTCACGAAGGGGACCTCAGACGAGGTCTTCCGATACGTGAGCCAGAACAGGGAGCGCTCGATGCTCTCGGGAATAACGCGCATCTCCCCCTCATCGCAGGGGCTCCCCCGGCAGAGAGCGCAGCCACCCGTCCAGTCGAGCATAGGGGAATTTGCAGCGCGGGGCCCCGAAGTCAGGGTTGACGACCGGGAGACCTCGTCGAAGGTGGCGGAGATCCTGAGCGACATGGGGGTGTCCCTCTCCCTTGGAAGGCTCCCTTCCGGCGATTATGCAATCGGGGACCGCATCCTCATCGAGAGGAAGACTGCGCGGGACTTCGTGGACACCCTGGTGGAGAGGGACCTCTTCGGGCAGCTGAAGGCCCTCGCAGAGAGCGCCCCAAGGCCGGTCCTGATCATCGAGGGGGGAGACCTTTACACGGCAAGGGACATCCACCCAAACGCCGTCAGGGGCGCCCTCGCCGCCATCGCGGTCGACCTTGGGATCAGTGTCCTTTTCACGAAGGACGAGGAGGACACTGCGCAGATGATCCTCGTGCTCGCACGGAGAGAGGAGGGCGGCGGGCGGGAGCGGACCCTTCCCATGAAGCGTCATGGGCATTCTTTGAAGGAGCAGCAGGAACATGTGATCGCCTCCTTTCCGGACATCGGGTTAAAGAACGCACGGGTTCTCCTGGACCACTTCGGATCGGTCCGGGCAGTGGTGAATGCGACGGAAGAGGATCTGGTCGCGGTCAGGGGGATCGGGGAACAGCGGTCAAAAAAGATACACGAACTTGGAAGCCGGCCGTACCGGTGAGGTTACCGGGGCCGTAAAGCGCCAAGTCCCTCAATTCCTGTGACCACGGCCTCCATGAGCACCGCGACACAGCGGGGATCTTTCTCGTCGCGTATTCGCGCACAGAGGGAAATGACAGTCTCCTCGAGGGCCTCTGCAAGCCCCGGTGAGGCAATCGTGGATGAGACTGCCCGCGTGGGCGAGGCAGCCCGGGTGGCAGGCACAACCTGCGGGGAAGCGTCCTGCCCCGCCTTCCCCTCGGCACAGACCACACAAAGGGTCTCTCCCCTCACCTCGAAGAGCGGGCACCCGCATGCCGGGCAGGACGCCGAGAGCATCTTGCCCCCCTTCAGGAGGTGTTCGGCCATGATCTCGTCTTCTCGCTTCATCTTCGCACCACGTGCTCCTTACAGGCAGATGTGCGGTCTGCGCATATCGACTTTGCGAACGGACCCGCGGGGAGTTTGCGACCATGTCGGATGGTTTATATGACCTGCTCCCGATATAAATAGTGGACCGAAAATGACTCGTTATTGAGGAGTTTTTCGAGGAGAACACCGGAGGGGATTGTAATGACCAACCCTGATAAGACCATCGAGAGCTGCATCCAGATGCTCCAGCACATCATGGACGACAGCACCATACCAAGGAATATCCGCAGGGTCGCGGACGAGACCCGACAGCTGCTGATGAACAATAACAAAAACTCCGGGCTCCGGGCGGCAGAAGCGATCTCAAAGATCGACGAGATCAGCAACGACCCGAACATGCCGGT
The DNA here is from genome assembly GCA_964598545.1 of uncultured Methanolinea sp. Taxonomy (GTDB): domain Archaea; phylum Halobacteriota; class Methanomicrobia; order Methanomicrobiales; family Methanospirillaceae; genus Methanolinea_A. The sequence continues at coordinate 7,033 of CAZRCH010000075.1, forward strand.
TCACGCCCGGACCCGGATATGGGAACTGGTCTCCCAACTGGAGACGATTCCCCTGGACTAGGATAGTCTCACCTCATTTTTCTTTTCAGGACAGCGCCTGACACGCATTTTATACGCGGTCTCAAGTGGTGACAGTGACCACGACGGTCCTCGAGCGATTCTTTCGCACATCGAGCTCGAGCAGCACCACCTGCTGCCAGGTCCCGAGCATCGGCTCGCCCCCTGCGACCGGGATGGAGAGCGAGGGTCCCACGAGAGAGGCCTTGACATGCGATCGACCATTTCCATCCCCCCAGCGGCTGTCGTGGGCATAGGGGATGTCGTCAGGAGCCACCGCCGAGAGTGCTTTCCGCAGGTCAGAGAGCACCCCCTGCTCGTATTCGATCGTCGTGACCGCGGCAGTCGACCCGGCGACAAAGACATTGACCATCGCCTCCTCGGCCCCGGCTGCCCTGATCGCCTCCCTGACCTGGGAGGTGATATCCACGATCTCCCCCTCTCCGCTCGT
>CAZRCH010000076.1:0-7131 GCA_964598545.1 uncultured Methanolinea sp.
GTCGGCTTGGTCTCGAAGGCAGGGAGATACATCCTGTCACCGAGTCCCTTGATCTCCACCCTCGCGTTCTCCTGGATCTCGCGGGTATGCCCTTGCACTATCTCGAGGAGGAGTGCCTTTGTCTTCTCGATATCGGCCGGGAAGGGGAGCGTAATCCGTATCTCATCGCATGTGAAGGAGAGATTCCGGCTCGTATTGGTGACCGTCTCCCGGAAGAGGATGCCGTTTGGGATGGTGGTGACCTGGCCGCTGGGGTGGTCCCCGGATTCCTCGTCGAGCCTCATGAGAGTGGTCCGGAAGATGCCGATGTCCATCACAATCCCATAGGTTCCCTTTATGTGGATCCTGTCGCCGATACGATACATCCGGGTCACCAGAAGAACAAGGCTTCCCACCATATTCTGGATGAGGTCGCGAAGTGCAACGACGATTGCTCCCCAGATGATGCCGATCACGAGCACGATCTCCTTTGGGTCCTGGACCCACACCATCAGCCCCAGGAGAAGGCCAAGCCCCAGCAGGATGGCAGAGAAGATCCTGACGGCAGTGAACCGGGACGCCTCGTCCGCCATCTTCCTGACGATGGCGTATACGCCAATCGTATACAGCATCAGGATGAGAATTGCAACCACGAGCGTGTCGAAGATCTGTTCTAAGATGGTGCCCTCAAAGGGGCTCTTGATGACGATAACTATGCCGGGGTCTGCGTCCTGCGCGGAAAAGACCTCTGCAAGGATCATCCCCCCCATCATCGTCCCGATGATCAGGAAGAGGAGCAGGAAATACTGTGATGGGAGGGTATACGATCGCATCTTGATGAGGGATTATTCCATGTTTGGCTATGAACCTGCCTGTTTTACCCCGGGAATGGACTCGCTATGGAGTTATTGGAGGAACGATGATTGGGAATTTTCCCATGCCTTTTATCGATAATAGGCATACGACCAGCGCGGTAAATGTGGGTCTATACCGCAAAATAGGTTATAGCCATCTCATACAGGAGGAAGCGCCGTCCGTGTTTCCGTATTGTCGGCACAATTAGAAAAAATCCGTCAACTCTCCATGTGATCACCCTGGATATTTCGAGGCGTTCCGGGACATGGCAGGCATCCCGGAACCGGGAGAATCAACCTCCTTGTCGGAGATATATGACTCTGAAGAAAAGTATCTGGCAGGATCCCCATTTCATCCACATGCAATTTTTGGTTCAACCGCGTCGGTTCCCGTTGAAATGCGATACACAATGCCCGGTGAATACAGCGGTCCTGCGGGTGCGCCTATGCAGGAAATCATCGTGAAGGGTATTTTAGACATCGAGTTCATATTGCGAAAAAAGAAACCCGATTGCCTGCAAGGTTTTGGGACTGCTTGGAACGATGCGGGAATGGTATGCGCATTGCAGGGAACGATCCCAAGTGATGATATACCTCGCGGACAAGAGGGATAGTAGATGGATGCAGGGATCCGGGTCCTGTATGTCGACGACGAACCATCCCTCCTGAATCTTGCCAGGCTGTATCTCGAGAAGTCAGGTGAATTCACGGTCGGGATAGCGGAGTCGGCCCGCGAGGCGCTCAGCGGCTGCGACATCCCGTCATACGATGTCATCATCGCCGATTACCAGATGCCGGGGATGGACGGGATCGAGTTTCTCAAGATTGTACGGGAACAATTCGGGGACATCCCCTTCATCCTCTTCACGGGGCGCGGCCGCGAGGAGGTCGTGATCGCGGCAATCAACAACGGTGCCGATTTCTATCTCCAGAAAGGGGGTGATCCAAGGGCGCAGTTTGCCGAACTCGCGCACAAGGTCCGGCAGGCCTTCCGGAGGAAACAGGTTGAGACCTCGCTCCGCGAGAGCGAGGAGAAATACCGAATGCTTGTGGAGCACAACCGCGACGGCGTCTTCATCGTCCAGGACGGAAGGCTGGTCTTTTACAACAGGGCACTTACCGGTCTCTCAGGGTATACCCCTGAAGAACTTGAGGGCAAGCTCCTCTCCGACCTGATCGCTCCGGAGGATCGCGAGATGGTCGTCTCGAGGGCAAGGGAGAGGGCAGAGGGCAGGCAGGTCCCCGACCGGTACGAGTTCTCCCTCCTGCATAGAGATGGCATCACCCGGAGCTGTATGCGGGTCAGCACGTATCTCGGAACCTATCACGGGCGACCTGCCTCGATTGGGACATTCTATGACGTGACTGCAGACAGGAGGCGCGAAGAAGCGCTCCTCGAGAGCGAGGAGAAGTACCGTACGATCCTTGAGAATATCCAGGACGTCTACTATCGGACCGACCTGGACGGCAACCTTCTCATGTTCTCCCCTTCGGGATACCGTCTTTTTGGATATGATCCCCCCGAGAGTATCGTCGGACTGAATCTTGCGGAGACACTCTATGCCAACCCTGACGATCGAAGGAGACTCCTCGACGTGATCAGGGAGCAAGGATCTGTACAGAACTATGAAGTGAGACTCCGCCACAGGAATGGGAATATCATTACGGTCTCTGCCAGCAGTCACCTCTATTATGATCATGGCGGCAGGATCGCGGGCATCGAGGGCATCTTCCGCGATATCACGGAGCGGAAACGCTCGGAGGAGGCGTTGCAGCGATCCGAGAACCTGTACAGGACTGTCTTTGAGAACACCGGCACGGCAACCATCCTGATTGGCCCCGACACGACCATACTCAAAGCAAACGCCGAATGGGAGAGGCTTACCGGCGTCCCGCTGGCAGCGCAGGAGAACGTCTTGAGCTGGACCGGATTCATCCACCCGGATGAACGCGAAAGGATGAAGGAGTACCATTATGCCCGGCGGAAAGACCCTGCCGCAGCCCCCACTATCTATGAATGCAAACTGGTCGATGCAAATGGCAGCATTCATCACGGCTTTGTCCACGTAGGCGTGATTCCGGGGACCAGCAACAGCATTGCATCGCTCGTGGACGTGACAGCACTCATGCAGGCCCAGGACGATCTCAGGGAAAGCGAGGCAAAGATCCGCGAAATCCTCGAACACCTCCCCGACCTCATCGTGGTGCACCGCGAGGGGACCATCCTTTACGTCAACCCCGCGATGAGCGAGTCAATGGGCTGGAAGCCCGCGGAAGTGGAAGGCCAACCTGTCCTGAAGTTCATCGCCCCCGAGTACCACGAGGCAGTGAAGGATGCCATCCGCCTGCGCCTTGAATCCGGGATCGATATTCCCTACACCATCGAGCTGATCGCACGGGATGGAACACGCAGGATCGTCAGTGTCCGGGGAACGATCATCAGAGTTGGAGAATCGCCCGCGATCATGAATGTGCTGACCGACATTACCGCAACCAGAAATGCTGAGGTGGCACTCCGGGAGAGCGAAAAGAAATATCGCACGCTTGTGGAAAATATCAATGATATCGTATATACCGCGGATCTCTCGGGAACAATCACGAGTATAAGTCCCCAGATCGCGCGGTACGGGTATTCACCTGAAGAGATAGTATCGGCGAATCTGGCATCATTTATTGGAGAAGAGGACCTGCCGGATGTTATCGCGGACTTCGAAAAGACAGTCTCGACCGGTCAGCCGACGAGAACTGTCTTCCGGGCAAGGGACAGGACCGGCACCACACACTGGTTCGAGGACAATGGGACCGCAGTGTGTGATGCATCAGGAAAGGTGATCGGGATATCTGGAATCCTCCGTGACATCACGGATCGCAGGAAAGCAGAGGATGCGCTCCGGCACGCAAACCGCCAGCTGAACCTTCTCGGGGGCATAACCCGCCATGATATCCTGAACAAGGTCTCGGTCATCCTGGGATACCTTGAGATTGCGCTGGAAGACGTGCAGGAGCCGGGGCTGCGCACGTATCTGGAAAAGATCGAATCCGCCACCCGCGCAATCCGGGAACAGATAGAGTTCATGAGGCTGTTTCGGGATATCGGGACGCGGGCTCCCGAATGGATCTCTCTTGATTCTGCGCTTCCCTACAGGCATGTCCCGGACACGATTGCCTTTCATGCAGAGGTCAGTGGGGTCGATATCCTGGCAGACCAGATGGTGGAACGGGTATTTTATAACCTCCTCGACAACGCGGTGCGTCACGGTGAGAGGGTAACAGAGATACGAGTATCTGCCATCCGGTCAAATAACGCGCTCATCATTATTTGGGAGGACAACGGGGTCGGGATTGCACCGGCGGAGAAAGAGAGGATCTTTGACCGTGGGGTAGGGAAGAATACCGGGCTTGGTCTGTTCCTTGCGAGGGAGATCCTCTCCCTGACCGGGATCACCATCAGGGAGACCGGGGAGCCAGTCACCGGCGCACGGTTCGAGATTTCGGTGCCCCGTGATTATTTCAGAGTCCCGGGGAACTATTCGTCAATGAAAATGGTCTAACAGCAGTACCAGGATCACCGATTGAGAGATTGATCCCCTTATACTCCGGGTCATAAGGTATCTGCAGTGCATCTGCTCGCCAGCCGCAGCGAAAACCTCATCGCCCCGGCCGGCAATCACCCTTGCAGCATGGGTTTTTTTCATGATGCGTATTTGGGGACACCCCCCTGGGACATCGGGAGGCCACAGCGGGAGATAATCCGCCTCGAGGAATCGGGGGAGGTCGTCGGTCCGGTGCTCGATGTCGGGTGCGGGAAAGGTGACAACGCCATCTTTCTTGCGGAACGCGGCCACGAAGTGCTTGGGGTGGATATGGTCCAGGGAGTGATTGAACTCGCCAGGGCGAAGGCGGCAAAACGCGGCCTTGCCGCAACTTTCATGGTGCATGATACTCTCAGGGTGCACGAGATCGGCAGAACTTTTAACGCCGTTATCGACTCCGGGTTCTTCCATACTCTCTCCGACCCGGATCGGTCACTATTTGTCCGGAACCTTCACACTGTCCTTGGAAAAGGTGGACGGTATTTCATGCTCGCGTTCAGCGATCTCGAACCTGCCGGTTACGGCCCCCGCCGTATCTCGCAGGATGAAATACGGGATCTCTTCTCCTCTGTGTGGAGGATCGACTGGATCAGGGAGGCGGTCTTCGAGAGTCGGACACGGCCGCAGGGTTCCCGGGCGTGGCTGTCTTCGATCACGAGGATCTGACCGCAATTTATGAAGAAACCGCGAGGAAACACACAGCAGGGACTGTCCAAGGGAGCCATCCGGTAAACCCTCGCCGGGGGAGTGATTGCGTAGAGGGTGTCGGGTGAGGCTCTTCTCTCCCGGACAACCTTCATCTCGCCCCAAATCCCACTCATGTATCAGGAGAGGCCCCGGATGCCGGAAGGGTCCCGGGATCATCATGGTTCACCCAAAGAACATCATCCTTATCGGAATGCCCGGAGCAGGGAAGAGCACGGTAGGCGTGATCCTTGCAAAGTCGCTTGGGTTGAAGTTCATCGATACGGATATCCTTATCCAGGAGCAGACCGGCAGGCGGCTCCAGGAGATCATCGACCAGGATGGGCCCGACGCCTTCATGAAGATCGAAGAGGATACGATCGTCTCCCTTTGTTCACAAAAGGCGGTGATTGCGACTGGGGGGAGCGTCGTATGCAGCGATGCCGCAATGGCGCACCTGGAATGCCTTGGGGTGGTCGTGTACCTGAAGATCTCCTATGGCGAGATGGAGAAGCGGCTTTCGAACATCACGACCAGGGGCATCGTCCTCCTCCCCGGCCAGAGCATGCAGGCGATGTACGACCAGCGGGCCCCACTCTACGAAAAACACGCCGATCTCTCGATCGAGTGCTCGGGCAAGGACTTTGAGTCCGTTGTTGCGAACGTGATCGCCGGGCTGTAGGAATATTTCAGGGGATGCCTGCCATCCCGGCAGGGAGCGACTCAGACCTTGCGACCGGACCAGGGGATATCCCCGGCAGAAGTGGAGTGCGTCCGCTTCGGTTCCCGGGAGAATGCCATCACCTCCCCCTGCCTGCTTTTCTCATCAGGAAAGGTGAACCTCTGTTCAAATACCACGGGATTCCCTGGCCGGGACACCTCAAGGCGTAACAAAAATCTGGAGGGGGAGTCTTCATGGAAGGCGTGGTGCACCAGCTGGAAGGGCCCTATAGCATTTTATCGTACTCACCCAAACAGAAATTGGACAGGTGAATCGCGGCGGAAGGCACCGATATGAGTGGACACGCACATGGTGGATGGCTGGGGGGAGTGAAAGAATCATTCTACGAATCCTTCGGCGAGATCGTCTTTGGGATGTCGGATGGAACGGTCTCAATCTTTGGCCTGGTCGCCGGCATGGTCGCAGGTGCCCAGTCGAGCGGCGTCATCCTCCTTGCGGGAGCAACCGCGGCAATCGCTGCCACCGTATCGATGATGGCCGGTGTCTTTCTGGATCTCGAGTCTGAAAAGGATGCGGCCCGCGTGGAATCAGAGGAGCGGGCGACCGAGATCTCCCGCAACCCGGACGGAGCCGTGGCGAAACTGATGGGGGATCTCGAACGCTCCGGCCTCTCCCAGGCAAGCCTCGACGCGATTCATGCCGACCTCCGGAAGGACCCTCTTACTCTCCAGAAGTTCGAGGATGCGGTTGCATCCGAAGAGGTCCCGGTGGCACAGAGAGCGCCTCCCTTCGTCCATGCCTGCTGGATGGGCATCGCAGACTTCATCGCAGCAATGACTCCGGTGATCCCCTTTGCATTCCTGCCTCTCGAGACGGCAAAGGTTGCCTGCATCGCCGGGACTGCCACGCTCCTGTTCCTGCTCGGCGTTGCACGTGCGAAGCTCGGCAGGCGCCCGGTAGGGCGGACCGTGCTTGAGACCATGGCGATTGCGACCGCTGCAGGTATTGCAGGGCTGGTCGTTGGTCTGCTGATCACGTGACCGGGAGAATACATGAGGGCATCCGGCGGGGGCCAGGCTCTCGTTTTTCAGGGGGGGATTGGAATCGTCTCTCCGGTTTACGCCGTTTGGATCTCTGCGACAAGGAAGCGCCCTTCCTCATGTTCGACGAAACAAACCGTAAGCATGTCCCCGTCATGCACGCCAAAATCCATATCGGGTTCGTTCAGGAGTATTCCCTTGAATGATTTCCCGTCGGCCGAGAGCTCTTCCAGGCGAACCCATACCACTTCGGGGATCCGTTCCTGGTCGCTTGCGAGCAGGATCACAGATACATCGTC
>CAZRCH010000077.1:0-6742 GCA_964598545.1 uncultured Methanolinea sp.
GGTTCGATCACGGTCTTTTTCTGGTCGAAATGGATGGGGAAGATCATCTCGGTCTGCCCCGTGGCCGCAAAGGTGGAGAACCGGATACCGCAGGAGAAGTGGATCGCACTTTCGCTCCTGACCGCCATGACGGTGTTCATATGCCTTGCATTCCCCCTCATCTCCTCGCACCTCATCGAGCCGTTTGTCCTCTCTGTATACGGCGAGACCACGCGGCTCTCGCAGGATAACGTCACCATCATGGTCATGATGCTCTTCCTCCTGATGATCATGCCGTTCTCGCTGCTCTGGTTCAGAAAAGAGAAGAATATCGTGCCTCCCTACATGGCAGGGAGGCCTGCAACGCCAGACCTCCATTTCCAAGGCTCCATGGGAGTAACGCGGCAGGTGACACTCGGGAACTACTACCTTGAGGAGATCTTCGGAGAGAAGAAACTCTTCATGGCCGGGACAGCCCTCTGCTTTGGGCTCATACTCCTGGTCGGGACTCTCACCGTGGGGGTGGCATTATGATCCTGCTCGAGTATGCAGTCCTCTTCATCATCCTGGCCCCCTTCATCGGGGGGCTCCTGGCAGGAATCGACCGCAAGCTGACGGCCAGGATGCAGGGGCGTGTCGGCCCGCCGCTCCTCCAGCCCTTCTACGATGTGGGAAAGTTGTTCCAGAAGGAGCAGATCGTGGTGACACCGTCTCAGCACTTCTATGTCCTCTCGTACCTCGTCTTCATCGTGGCAAGCGGGGCCCTCTTCTTTGCAGGGGGAGATCTCCTGCTGGTGATCTTCGCCTTCACCCTCGCCCACATATTCCTGGTGCTCGGCGCCTACTCCTCGTACTCCCCTTACAGTTTCATCGGTGCCGAGAGGGAGCTGATCCAGATCATCGCCTACGAACCGATGATCATTCTCGCGGCGGTGGGAATGTACATGGTGACGAAGAGTTTCTTTGTCTGGGAGATCATGGCAAGTTCCCTGCCGCTGATATTGTATCTGCCCGGCGTCTTCCTCGGGTTCCTGATGGTCCTCACCATCAAGCTCAGGAAATCCCCCTTCGATCTCTCCACCTCGCACCACGCACACCAGGAGATCGTAAAAGGGGTAACCACAGAGTTCTCCGGCCCGATGCTCGCACGGGTGGAGATCGCACACTGGTACGAGAATGTCTTCCTGCTGGGATTCATCTACCTCTTCTTTGCATGGAACCCGCTGGTCGGCATCATTGCCATCATCGTCGCCTACCTGCTCGAGATCCTGATCGACAACACCTTCTCCAGGGCGACCTGGAAGTTCACGCTGAAGAGCGCATGGATAATCGCGGGGATGATGGGGCTCGTCAATCTCGGGGTGCTTTATTACCTCTCGGGGGTGGTGCCGGTATGACGCACCTCTCGAAGTCTCCATGGATCCTCCATTATGACGCGTCAAGCTGCAACGGGTGTGACATCGAGGTGCTCGCATGCCTCTCGCCCCTCTACGATGTGGAACGGTTCGGGATAATCAACACGGGCAATCCCAAGCACGCTGACGTACTGGTCATTACAGGTGGAATCAACGAGCAGAACCGCGAGGTCGTCAGGAACCTCTACGCCCAGATGCCTGATCCGAAAGTGGTGGTCGCGGTCGGGATATGTGCCTCAACTGGAGGGGTCTTCAGGGAGTGCTACAACGTGGTGGGGGGGATCGACTGCATCATCCCCGTGGACGTCTACGTTCCCGGATGTGCCGCACGGCCGGAATCCATCATCGACGGTATCGTGCGGGCGCTTTCGATCCTCGAGGAGAAGAAGAAGATGCCTGCGCCCGGCAGGGCTGCCCAGGGAGGTGAGAAATGACCATGGAAGCAGATGAGACCACCGTGATAGAGCGGGACCACCTGATCGGGAGAGTGGAAGAGTTCAATAAGCAGGGATACCGGCTGGTGCAGCTGCACTGCACCAAAGTCGGAGATATGTATGAGATCAATTATTCATTTGATCTGGATTACCAGTTCAGGAACCTGAGGATCGTGGTGGATGGACAGACAGAGGTTCCAAGCATCTCCGGGATCTACTGGGGTGCGTTCATCTACGAGAACGAGATGCACGACCTCTTTGGTATTCGGGTAGTGGGAATGAACATAGACTTTGACGGGAATCTCTTCCGGACCGCGGTGAAGAACCCCTTTTCAAACCCCACCTTCAGGGGGGAGGGTCCATGTCCCGGAGAATAATCGTCCCCTTCGGACCCCAGCACCCTGTGCTCCCCGAACCTATCCACCTTGACCTGGTGCTCCAGGACGAGCGGGTGGTGGAGGCGATCCCCTCCATCGGGTATATCCACAGGGGCCTTGAGACGCTTGTTGCAAAACGCGAGTATCCTGAATACGTGTACATCGCCGAGAGGACCTGCGGCATATGCAGCTTCATCCACGGGATGACCTACTGCCAGGCAGTAGAGCAGGTCATGAACCTCGAAGTGCCCGAACGCGCGCTCTATCTCAGGACCATCTGGTCCGAATATTCCAGGATGCACTCGCATCTCCTCTGGCTCGGGCTCTTTGCCGATGCTATCGGCTTTGAGAACCTCTTCATGGCCTCATGGAGATTGCGGGAGTCCGTGCTCGATGTGTTAGAGGAGACCACCGGGGGGCGCGTCATCCAGGGGAGTTGCAAGGTAGGCGGGGTGAGAAGGGATATTTCTGGTGAGACTCTCGATCGCATGGTCGGGGACCTTGCAGGTTTCGAGCGCGATTTCAAGGAGATCGCGAACGTGTTCCTCCGCGATGAGTCCATCATCGCCCGCACGCGCGGGGTAGGGGTGCTCTCACATGGTGATGCGTATCACCTCGGAGCGATGGGGCCAACTGCCCGTGGCAGCGGGGTAGCCATTGACCTGCGGAAGACCGGATACGCCGCGTACGGGAAGGTACATTTCAAGCCCGTCGTGGAGACCGATGGCGATTGCTACGCACGGTGCGCGGTAAGGGTAAAGGAAGTCTTCTCTTCAATAGACATCGTGCGCCAGGCCGCGGCAAAGATCCCTGAAGGTGAGATAGAGGTCAAGCCGAAGGGAAATCCGAATGGCGAGTGCTTCTCCCGCGCCGAGCAGCCGCGTGGTGAACTTGTGCATTACGTGAAGGGTGACGGGAGCAGGCACCTTGTCCGCTCGCGAATCCGGACTCCGACCCTCACGAACGTCCCGCCCCTGGTGAAGATGCTGGCCGGCTGCGAGCTTGCCGACGTCCCGGTCATCGTGCTGAGCATTGATCCCTGCATCGGGTGCATGGAGAGGTGAACATATCATGGCATTCTTTGAGATGGCAAAAACCGCGATCCTGACCACCCTGAAGAGCCCGGCAACCAGGAGATACCCTTCGGTTCCCGCGAAGGTGACCGCCATCTCCCGGGGACGGGTCACGATCGACCCTGCCAGGTGCATCTCCTGCGGCATGTGCATGAAAAAATGCCCTTCAGGGGCAATTTGCGTGGTCAAGGACGAGAAGACCTGGAGTATCGACCGCCTGAAGTGCGTGGTCTGCAACTGTTGCGTGGAGGTATGCCCTGCCCATTGCCTGGCGATGGAGACGGGATATTCTCCCAGTATGACGGTTCACGAGGGTATTGAGGTAGTTCATATAACCTACGTCAAGCCTGAACGCCCACCTCGCAAAGAACCGGAAGAGAAGAGCGGGCAGGGGTCATGAGCAGTGAGGGACTCACCCCCTCTGCATTTTTTTAATCTTCCCGGGTTGTGACGTGTGCGGGCCCATATTCCCGCACCATACCTTCACCATGGCAAAAACCCTGATAAGATGAGAGTCCGGTTTAGAGGAACACCTGTGTTTCCTATACGGAAAAGAACCAGTCTCTCTCCTGGAGGGGGGACCGTCCAGTGCCGGTTCTCAGCCTAGACCGAGCTCGACGCGAATCTCCTGGATGGTACCAAGGGAGAGTGGAAAGAACTCCGGAAGTTCCATGAACCTGGTGATTCCCATCATTTTCTCCCTCCTGCACCCCGACGCAAAGGCCTTCTCTTTGAACTTCTTCCGGAGAGTCTTTTCAGACACTTCTGTAATGCGACCCCCTTTCACCGCTGCAGCTGCTATAATGAGTCCGGATATGTTGTCGGCAGCCCGCAGGGATACGTCCACGGGGCCTTGTGAGTCCCCGAAGAGGAGATCGTTGTGCCTCCTGACCGCGCCGGCGATATCCTCGCCGGTTCCTCTCTCGATCAGCATCCGGTAACCCGCCTCACCGTGCCGCTTTACATCTCCTCCCACCAGTTCGTAATCGATATCATGGAGGAGCCCCGTAATCTCCCACTGATCAGGGTCTTTCCCCATGCGGGATGCAAGCGCCTTCATTATCGCCGCCGTGGACAGGCAATGCGACCTGAGACTCTCCTTTTTCAGGCACGCGCACGTGAGGGCCCGTGCTTCGTCTGTCTGCATGCCCACGAGAATCTCTCCCATGATCCCATTATCCCTCGCATCGCCTGCGCATCCTCGCTGCTGCGCGGTCCGCGAGCACCAGCGGCAAAGGGAACCGCGAGTCCCTGCAGCACGCAAGCGTGATCTCTTCAGCCTGCGTACGCGTGGTCCGGTATCCGGCAGAGACCACAACGGGAGAACACCTCTCCCGGGTCCGCAGCATGGTCCCCACCCTCTCCCCCTCCATCATCACCGGCGAGGAATCTCCACGGTTCTCTCCCGGTTCCCGGGCCTGCATCCCCGCCATTTTCCGACCGGCTATACCGATGCTCGGGATATTCAGGAGATACCCAAGGTGCGTGGCCAGGCCTGTTCTCCGGGGATGCGCATACCCATGGCCATGCACCATGATGAGATCCGGGGGATCTTGCAGCAACGAGAATGCCTCGAGAAGGGGCGGGATCTCCCGGAACGAAAAATACCCGGGGACGTAAGGGAACTCCATTGCTCCCCTCGCCTCGACGCGTGAAAAGAAGTCCAGATGCGGGTATCTCACGAGCACCACTGTGGCATATGCGGATAACACGCCGTAACTTGTGTCCGTCCCCCCAACGAGTCCCGGGCTCTTCCCGCAAACGTCCGGAGCACCGTCAATCCTGCTGCGGATATCCGCCTGGATCCGCCTGGCTTCCTCGAGATTCCCCGGCAGATGGAACTTCTCCATGTTCTCAGCCGCTGATGGCACCTGCGGGTTCTTCTATTCTTCCTGCACGATCGGTTACCATGGCAACCCGGATACTGTACCCGCCACACGGGACAATACTGCCAGGGCCACCTCATATAAACTCCGCGTGGAGTGAGTCCCGCATCTCGAACTCCTTCCCTGACTGCCCATACCAGACTATCCGGTCCGGAGAATATTTTTGTTCCTGCAGTTGTATTCTATATAGAAGGTGGAGGTGGATGACCAGGGAACCCCAGGACACAGCCAGGACCGTTGTACTCGATGAGATCCCTGACTATTACCACGAGCTCTCCGAGTACCTGGAAGTCCTCTCCAACAGCCAGCGCCTGAAGATACTCAAGATGCTTGAGAGAAAACCCCGCGACGTGCGCATGATTGCATCCGAGATATCAACAAGCTACGAGAATACCAAAAAGCACCTTGACAAGCTGATGGGAATGGGCCTCATCAGGAAAGAGGTCGGACTTGGCCAGCAGACTTCAAAAGGTGTGCATCCCGTTTGGAAATACTCGCTTGTCCCGGGGGCAATGGAGGCGGTCGTTCGGAACCTGGGCATCTTCTCCAACATGCGGATCAAGATGACTGATACAGACCTCAAGAGGCGTCTCGATGAAGTCAGGCACGCAATCGAGGGAGACATCACAGGCAACCACCCAATGCTCATACTCCTCGGAGGGCCCGAGGACGGGAAGTGTTTCTGCATCCAGGAAACCGGCGTTCGCATCGGGCGGGTGGATCCCAGGGTGGCAGAGTCAAACGAGAATGTGGGGGATGTGATACTATCCCGCGAGTACACTTCTGTCAGCAGGGTAAGCAAGCCCCACGCAGTCTTCAGGAAGGAGGGGACCAAGTGGCTGATCGAGGACCGGGGAAGCACGGGTGGTACCTATCTGAACAGTAACGCCATCCAGAAGCGAGTCCCGGTGGAGGTGTCTGACGGGGACTTGATCGAGCTCGCAAAGGGGACCGCGGGAGCCCGCCTGCTGGTCATCCTCCCAGGCAGGAAGTAACCTGGACGATCCTGTTCCCTCGCGTTCCATGTACCACCCACATCCGCGCTTCCCCGTGATCATACTCATAATCGCCCTCATTTCCCTGCCCGCATCTTCATTTGCCGCCGATACGTACACCATCAGAGCCAGTGCCGGGCCGGGAGGGAAAATCTCCCCTTCCGGTGACGTGTCGGTTTCGAAAGGCAGCGACCAGCTCTTCGTGATCGAGCCATTCCAGGGCTACCGGATAGAGAACGTGATGGTGGACCAGAAGTCACTTGGCGCGAGCCCTCTTTACACCTTCAACAAGGTAAATACCAACCATGTCATTTCTGTAACTTTCCTGCCGGTGTACGGTTCGCTGCAGGTCCATTCGAGACCGGGGGGAGCGGACGTATATATCGACAATACCTTTTACGGCTCAACCGATCCCGGCGGACCAGTGACTTTCTCCCGCATTACTCCCGGCATGCATTCCATCCGCATGCTCCTGGCAGGATACCAGGAATTCAGTACCGAAGCACAGGTGATTGAGGGACAGACGACGATACTCCCGACAGCAGTGCTTGTCCCTGTCCCGACCGCATCTCCCACCACTACT
>CAZRCH010000078.1:0-6532 GCA_964598545.1 uncultured Methanolinea sp.
AGGCGGGGATGACGGCGACGAGCTGCTTCGGGTACTCGGGGTCGTGGAAGAGGGAGGCGGTCTGCGATACCGTTGCCTTTGGTGTGACAGGGATTGTGGTGCGAGGAGTGATGGGCCGGGGAGGGGAGCCCGGCATGACCATGCCCTTCGCCGAGTTTGCGTTGAGCAGCTCCTCGAATGCGGAGTAGCGTTCGATCATCGAAGTGGCTTCGTGGAAGTCGAACCGGATGTCCGGGTCGATGAACTGTATGTCAGGGTGGTCGTCTGGGTACATTGGGATGACCTGCAGGGCGGGTTTTCGGATCGGTTTTTATATTGTACTCCCCCTCCCGATCCGAACCCGTATTTTCAATATTCTGATGAAGACATATTTTTTTCATAAAATAAAAACTTTGTGGAACTTTTTTGGAAAAATTGGGGTTTTGGATGGCGGCGGAGGGGAACGGGGGGAGTTTGGGTGGATTTTTGGGGGATTGGGATTGCGGAGGGTGTATGTCTGATCCCGCCACCCGCATTCCCAAAACCGGGCACAGACGGGAATTACCGGTCAGGATCGTGACGAGATGAGATGGATAACCTGTGTGCGGAGCGTGGGAAGTTGTTCCTTGATGATAAACCGGATGGTTGGATGGCAAAATAGTGGTGGATCACGACGTTCCGAAGGCCAATCCCCCTTTTCCATGGAATGTCAGGAATTGTCGACCTGACCTCTTCGGGGACGAAAGACGCGGCTTCCCCGAGGATCTCGAAGTTTCTTACGACGGCATCCTGGGTTTTTCTGTCATTCATGTACTGTTCAAAAGAATATCCCTGTACATAATGCGCGATAGTATCGATGGCATCACGCATATCCTCGAATGCCGCCAACGGATCACGCTTCGACATACACCACATCCCGGGTCATGGACTGGAACAACCGGGGACGATTGGTGATACCCCCTTTCAATATGAGGTCGACCCTGTGGGAAAGAATGTCTTCGAGGTATTCCTTCAAATCAACAACTTCCCACCCGATTGGCTCGAAAAAGTCCACCAGGATATCGATATCGCTCTCTTCCGTCTCTTCTCCCCGGGCATATGAACCAACGATTCCGATCTTGCGCAATTTGAACCTTTTTTGCAAATAAGGCAGGTCATTGGAAAGGATCTGTAATAATGAGGCAAGCGAAGGAACATTGCACTCTTTTTGAGCATGTGGGGGCATCGTATCGTGGATTGATAGCGCGTATCAGGGCAATGAATCTTTTTCCCTGAAACCGAGGGTTCCTGGAATACTGAAAGGTATCCATTGAATCGAATCCCCTGATTCTCTCTTAATTGCCATAGGAGAAGGACAAGGGATACCAGGAGCGTTCTTTGGCCCTGTTCACTTTAGGAGGAAGTGTGCAGTGTATGCCTTTGACCGCCATTATTTCTGTTCAGGGCCGTGGATTATTTGTCCAGCCGTCATCAAAGTAGTGTGGACGGGGGAGTGATTCGCTGGATTCTTGCAATCCGCCATCCGGCCACCCTGGGAATGGAGTGTGATATGCAGGAGGAGAGGTAATTTTTTCCCTCACTCACCCTGCGTACCATTAGAACAGGGTAACATCCCATTGCGTGAGCCAGATTGCCCTCCAGAATCATTATATGGAGTTTTACACAATGTCTGGTGAGAAGGTGAAACGAGGTGCCAGGGCTGCGACATCTGCTTCAGGAGAAACGTGAAGACATTCTGCGCATTGCATCACGATACGGTGCAGGGAATGTCCGCGTCTTCGGATCGGTGCAGAGGGGTGAAGATACGGAAGGGAGTGATGTGGATCTTCTTGTAGACTTTGAGCAGGGCCGGAGCCTCCTTGACCAGGTGGGATTGATTCAGGACCTCGAAGATCTGCTCGGATGCAGGGTGGATGTATTCACTGAGGCTGGTTTGCACTGGTATATAAGGGATAGGGTCCGGAAGGAGGCAAAGGCATTGTGAAAGACGATCGTCTCTACCTCATTCATATCCTAGAGAGGATTCTAAAAGATCGAAGAGTACACGAATAACGGCCATCAGAGTTTTATAGAGTCTTCAATCCAGCAGGATGCGGTGATCAGGAACCTTGAGGTGATAGGAGAGGCGGTCAAGAATATATCCGATACATTGAAAGATGCATATCCTGAGATCCCGTGGCGTCGTATTGCAGGATTGCGAGATCTCTTGATACATCGCTATATGGGTGTGGATGTTCAGGAGGTATGGAATATTATCGAGAAGGATATCCCGGAATTGAAAGAGGCTATCCGCAGGATAGACAATGAGATAAAGTCTCATTGAAGGAGTGAATCTCACTTACAACCGTCCGTACCTTTTGTGAGCCTGCTCGATTGTGAGGATCTCATGAACTCTCACAATCCCATGTTCAATGTCTATCGCATAAAAAGCCGTATAGCGGTGTCCGATATGGATCCGGTATACGGTCACACCTTCCCGCAGGACCAATTTTTCTTATATCACCACCGGTGCCGGGGAAAGGGTCCTCATCAAGACTATACAACGCGCTTTTGACTATTCGGCGGGATTTTTCAGGTAAACCGGAGAGATATACGCGTGCTGACTTTCGGACAATTACCCCAAAGGTCAATCTTTGATCTCCGAGAGCGGCACGTATTCTGTATCGGGGGTACTCTCCCAGACTCTCACGTCTTCCTCAAGGCGGGATTTTTTTGCCCTTTCTATAATATCTTCAAGAAGATCGTCGTAGGTCTGGCCCGCACCCTTCATATCGCCAAGCTTTTTCCAGACCTCTTCGGATACGGGAATACGCTTTATTGCGGGCATATGTATAGGTGTCATATTGTAAATTATTAAAACCTTTACAATGGGTGTACATCCTGTAATGGGAATTTTACCCCTTCCCCACCACCCGCCCGAACTAAAGGGGACGAGTGGTCATGTGTATCCTGGTATCATGCAGTAACTGGTGAGAGCAAGTCCTCATCACGACCCGCCACCCACCCTTGTACAGTGGGATTGGATGATGAAAAGTATCATATCCTTACCTTTTTTTCGAACCGGGAATCTCCAGCATAATCGGCATCAGGGATCGCATATCCGGGGAGGAGGCAAGAGATCCCGTCCTTCGCTGATCGCGTCAGTGATGAACGGGTTCCCTGCGGTGATCAATGCAGCAAACTCTGCAGGGGTGTAACAGAGCGGTTCAAGCGGAAGGTCGGACATTTCCCGAACCAGCGACGGCCTCTCGTGGAAACGAAGCGGGAAATCGCCGACCACGATGAGATCGATATCGCTCCCTTCATGCACCTCTCTTTGGGCATAGGAACCGTGGAGAATGATCCGGTCGATACGGTACCGCTGACGGAGCGAGCAGGCACGCAGTTCAAGCTTGGCATCTATTTCTGCATACAGCGCCGGACCGCGTCCAGGATCAAACCTGCAGAGTGAAGGCATCGACCTGCATTCTCCTTCGTGAAGTATTCAGAGGGAATCATCGAACCGGCGAGCCCGTTGGGATAGCGGGAGGTGATATAGACATTGTCGAGGAGTGTTGCCTCCTGTTCAAGGCAGGGCATGCAATCGGCGCTCTTCCGGGATTCCAGGAGCAGATCATACACCGAAGGGGTGAGGATCTTTCGGTATCCTGCTCTATACAGGAGGGATATTATCGCTTTTTCGGCTGCCTGCTGTGCCTGGAAGCACGCCCATTCATAACGTGCACCCTGCATTCGAGACCTGTGCTGCAGCGAGGTCACATTCAGCCTGGCCAAGCCATCGGGCGGCCTCTTCCCTGTTTCCGCGGCCTATGTACAAAGGGATCAGCGTCGTTTCAGGGTATCAAGGTATCGTGGATGAGCACTGGCATGGGGGTGAATGAATACATTCCCGCTGATATCGCAGTATCCCTGGATGGGGAACATCCCTGTCTATTCGCCCGCCCAGTAATCTTGTGGTGTAAGGACATCCATCCGTGTCTTCTCATGGTAATGGCGAACATTCCAGGTCACAAGTGCCGATGCATCATGAGCCTCGGCGACCCAGAGGATCTTTGCGTCGCCATAGCGAATTCCCCGATCCATAATGTCCATCAGTTCGGCGGTATAATCCGCAAAAAAGAGTTCCGGTGAGAGGGTCCCGGTAAGAGGGTAGAGGATGGTCATATCAGATGCCGTGGCATAGGTCTCCACCATCTTCCTGGCAATATCCGGCTTTCCTGCAGAGGAGAGGATTCCTGCAAGTTCCAGGAGGTTGTAAAGAGTTGTCCCCCGTTCTCTTTCCCTGGTCTTGTCCATGAAGAGAGAGGTGGTACCATGGCGGGGGTCCTTTGTGAAAAAATGAAAAAGCGCAAGGACATCCGTATCAAGGACGATCACCGTCTCACCTCGGATATGATCTCGTCGACGGACTTGTCAGCATACGCCTCCTTGATGGCTGCGGCGATCGCATCTGGATCCGCCTCACGGGCGAAGTCGTCGATAGAGCCCCTCCCCCCCTTTCGGAGAAAACTCCTGATCAGGGCTCTTTTGAACCGGTCACTTCTCTCGTACCCGAGCACCAGTCTCCTGACAGAATCAAGGATCGCCTCGCTGCGGCTCGTATACAGCCCCTCCTCGGTCATACGGTCGAGTTGCTGGACCAGGCGGGGCGGCATCCTGACCTGGATCAACATACTCTTTGATGTCATGCTTTTGTATATACACACAAATTCTATTAATTCTTTGGGAACTATGAAGGATGATGCGTGAGCCATCGTGAGATCTTCCCTGGCCACGCTCCTTACAGGATATGCGCACCTGGACCCGGTCTTTGCATTCCTTGATTGAATTCTCAAGCGAAGGCATCTCCTTGCCGTCGGCCGGACCGGGGATGGGCATTCCCCGGGGGAGAAGCGGGAGCCCTGAGGGCGGGATGAGAGAGCCCTGGTCAAGGGAATGGGCGCTTTTATGTCCCCGCTGCGCGTGCCCGGTCGTATATCCTGACTTCAAGCCCCGAGTACTTCGAGATCTCCAGGAAATCGGTATCCGAGGTGAGTATCTCCTTTGCATGATTCGCGAGTGCGATCCCTGCGATGCAGATGTCGAATGTATTGACCGTATTGCCATGCAGGGCCATCCGTCCTCCGATGTCAGCTGCAATTCCGGCGGCGGGCAGGGTGAAGGGAAGTATCTCGATATCGGAAAAGAAATGGGAGAAAAATTGCGCCTCTTTTGGTGATTTTATCCGCTTAATCCCTGACATGACCTCGTAATACGAGATGACGGTGGTGGCAGGTGTTTTATCGTTCGGGATGGCAGACGCGAGATCCCCGTTCCGGAAAAAATCTATGAAGAAGGAGGTATCGAGGATAATCATATCCTCGCCTTTCCTGAAGTGCGCACCTCTCGCGTGAACCGTTCGAGATCGTCAAGAACAGGCGAATCCTTAAGGGCCCCGGCATATTCCCTGATATCCCTGTTTTTCCTGCTGATCAACCGGTCGATCACATCTGAGAAGCTGTCCCCGGGCTCTTTTAAGGACACGAGGGCGTGATAGGTATCGTCTCTGAGGGTAATAGTCTTCATTGTTCAATACACAGAAACACGATAGTATATAGAATTATTGTATGGCGCGGGAAAACCCCTGACCGGAGAACCATGAGGAAGAGGATTCGGATGAAGGACCCAGTCGGGCACTCTCCTCCCCTCACCCCCACAGGGCGATTGTGGCCGTCCCCGCGACCATGACGAGGCTTCCTGCGGCCCTCGCTCTCACACTCCCTTCCCGAAGGAGATACCCCCCGAAAAGGACCGCGAAGAAGATCGAAAGCCTCTTGATGGAAATCACGTAGGGGACGATCGAGAGGGTGTAGGCGAGGTTGATCGAGACTGCCTCCACCACGAGGATCAGCCCGATGGCCAAAAGGAGCAGCAGGTACGATCGCGGGACCTCCCCGCGGAGAAGCGGAGCCCGTGCCGCAAAAAACACCGCCAATGCAAGAAACACGGCGCCGAGGAGGCCGAGCACCACCGCGGACCCGAAGACCGGGTCGGAGGTCTCCACCACCACCTTGTCATAGTTGACCGAGATGCTGTAGAGGAACGCGACGGCGAGCATCATCCGCACCCCTGCGTCCCGGGAGAGTGTGCGAAGGGGGGCGGGCACCCCCGGCCCTTTCGCCGCGAGGAGGTACGATCCCGCGGCGACCAGGCATATCCCGAGGATTCCCGCCGCGGAAGGCACTTCCCCAAGGATGAGGAACGAGGTGAGGAGCAGGAAGACCGGAGTGAAGGCGAGCATCGGGAGACAGAGAGAGAGGTCCGAGACCGCGAGTGCCCGGTAGGAGAGGATTGTTGCTGCGACGTTGATCGCCACTGTTGCTGCCACCGCGGGGAGGAATCCCTCCGACAGCACGGGGAATCCGAGAAGATACGAAAGGAGGAAGAGCACTCCCGATGCCGGGAGGAACGAGGCGCCTGCCACGAGGTATGGCGAGACCCGCCTGAGCAGCACCTTCACGCCGGTGCTGTAGGCTGCCTGGGCGACGGCCCCCGAGAGGGCGAGGAGCGGCCA
>CAZRCH010000079.1:0-5712 GCA_964598545.1 uncultured Methanolinea sp.
TATTCAATATCTTGAGTATCCAGAATTTTCCATGAGCACAGATAACACTCATCGCAATCGGAGCGATTCACAAAAATGACCGAACAATGAATGAAGCAACCATTTCTGGTTTCAAGCGGGAGAAGAAGAGTATCCCCTTACGAAGAACTCATGTCCTTGCGAAAAAGGGGCTAATCGCTCGATTTTTCTTTTGTTTTTGACTTTGTCTCGATGACCTTCTCGATCTTTGTCATGGCAACGGCATTCACGACTGGGTCTCCCCCCATGATGTACCGCTTCATGACCTGCCCGTAGACCTCCACCACGTCCCCCTTCCTTATCTTCTCCCTGGGGGAAGTGAACATCTTGACAGAGATCTCTCCGCTCCTGTCGGCGACCAGGAACTGGGGGCGGTTCAGGAACTGGAAATAAACCCTTTCCACGAGGCCTTCGATCTTCACCACGTCACCGAGCATGTGTTCGTTGATCATCTTGATTCGGACAGGCCTTGCCCTCGCCCGGTACATAGGTTCCAGATCGGCATACTGGCTCTGGCTCATGTAATTGAGCGCCATTGGTATGAAGAACAGGAACACTATCGTGGGAATGCCCCAGATGAGATACACCTGGTCGCCAGTGAGAAAATACGTGTAAATTAAAAGGATAGAGAAGATCACAACCACCGCAATTGCGACAATTGAGACCTTCGCGTTGACTTCTCCGATCTTCATCAGGTCACGTTTACTTCAGGGCCGCGATCTCTTTCCTGAAGGCAACCCAGTAGATGACTCCCACGAAGAAGAGGGCACCCACTATGTTACCAATAGTGACGATGATCATGTTGTTGGTCCAGAAGGTCACCCAGTTCAGTCCGGCATTGATCTTTGCCGGGTCTGTGATGAATCCCTGGGTGAGGATGCCCGCGGAGATGAAGTACTGGTTGGCAATGGAGTGTTCGAACCCGGTGGAGACGAAGGCCATGATCGGGAACCAGATCCCGAAGAACTTGCCTACCGCGTCATCTGCACAGATACCGAGCAGGATTGCCAGGTTCACGAGCCAGTTACAACCTATACCCTTGAGGAACGCCGACCACATACCCATGGTGCCGACATAACTCACTTTCGCAGACGCGATCGCTATAGCCCTCGTACCGAACGCGGTCACCGTTGCAGTTCCTGCAGCGTCAAACGTCACGAATGGTCCGTAGGCCATAATGTATGCATACACGACGGACCCGATAATGTTTCCAATGTACACCCAGACCCAGAGGTTGAGCACCTGGGCCCACGAGATCTTGTGGATGAATGCTGCCATCGGGGCAAGCATCGCGTCACCGGTGAACAGCTCTGCGCCGGTCAGAACGGTGATGATAAGTCCGACAGGGAACACCGCTCCCGTGATCAGCTGTGCGAACCCGGCACTTGCAGTGCCGTAGCGCATTGCTGCATCGGTGGCGAGGATCCCAGTGCTGCACACAGTGGCAAGTCCGCCACCCATGGCGATATATGCACCGGACATGAATCCACGCATGACCATGTTCCAGGCAGGCAGACCTACCTTGTACTTCCCAGCATCGCCAGCTTTCGCGACGATTGCTACCGGGGGATGAAACACCATTTGTTACACACCTCTCGAATGTCCTACCTATACCATAACCCACTAGTTCACTTCGCGTATAGGTTCAAAATTAAAATCCTTTCTGGTGTTATTAATACCTTTCTAAATGATTTTTGCACTGCATTGGCATTTTGCAATCATTTAAATTAAAATATTGTCAAAAAGAAGTCAAAATTCATTACTCAAAAACTTTCTTCTCATTACGGTTATATGGGCCGGCGCCTCCCGCTCGCATCTCGGGAATAATGCCCGAACTCGCTTTTTTGCAGGCTGTCGCCCCGGAATACCGGCCCGTCTCTGCACACCCTGAGGCCTTCCGGGTCGATGGCGCATGACCCGCAGACTCCCATCCCGCACTTCATATACCGGTGCAGGCTGAAATACCCCCTCTCAGGGCACCCGGCCTGCACGAGGAAGTCGAGGACCGCCTTCATCATCCTCTCGGGGCCGCAGCAGAAGATACAGTCATAACGATGGAGACCTTCAGACCTGAGGAGATCGACCACGACTCCCCTGTGGCCGCATGTCCCGTCGTCAGTGGAAACGATAAGTTCAGTGAAGGATTCAAGGATGCGGGGAAAGAGGAGGTCCTCTGCCGAACGCGCACCAAGGAGACACTTTTTTACCCCCCCGGCACGGACCGCGGGCAGGAGCGGGGCCGCCCCCACGCCACCCGCGATTGCGAGTACGCGATGCGCATCCGGGAACCCGTTTCCGAAGGGTCCGCGAATCCCGATCATATCCCCTGCTTGCAGGGAGAAGAGCGCTGAAGTCGCCTCACCCACTCGCTGTACCGTGATGGAGGATGCCGAGGAGAGCGCCATCGGGACTTCATCCACACCGGGGATCCAGACCATGACAAACTGGCCCGGGATGAATGAAAAATCGTGGTCAAATGTGAATGTCCTGACCGTGGGGGTCTCCGCGGTGACAGCCGTGATGCGTACCGGAACGGGCAGGCGTTCAGTCATGGGCGCACCCCACGATGGAATCCGCGGGCTCTCCTCTTGTGTCATACAGTTCTTCTGCAATTCTTCGGAATATCGAGATATCTTCCATGACCGCCGTCCCTATCTCGACTGCGGAGGCGCCTGCCATCATCATCTCAAGGACATCTTCGGCATTTGAGATGCCGCCGCACCCGATGATAGGAATTGAGCAGGCCTCGTAAAGATCGTATACACACCGTAGCGCCACGGGGAATATTGCCTTCCCTGACAGCCCTCCTGCCCTGTTTCCGAGCACGGGCCTGCGCAATCCGACTGAGACGCGCATGGCTTTCAGGGTATTGATGGCCACGAGCGCGCTCGCCCCCCCGCGCTCGGCCGCTCTCCCAATCTCTGCAATATCGGTCACGTTCGGTGTCAGCTTGACCCAGGTGGGGACCCCGCTTCCCGCTACTGCGCGGGTGCACTCTTCCACGAGTACCGGGTCACTCCCGAGCGCCGCGCCATATCCCTGAGCGTGGGGGCAGGAGAGGTTCAGCTCAATGCCACACACCTTTCCCGCAAACCACCCTGCAACTTCCGCAAATTCGGAAGCGCTTCCCCCGAATATGCTGGCAACAACGGGTTTCCCGGCCAGGGGACCCAGCTCGTCCAGGAATTCCATGGAGGGGTTCGGGAGGCCCATCGCGTTCAGGAGGCCGTCACTGACCTGGACCAGGCAGGGTCCGGGATGACCCTCGAATGGGACGGGTCCGATGGACTTGGTGACCACCCCTCCCGCGCCCTCCGAGAGGACCCTTGCAAGAGATGCCCCAGTGGTGCCGAGGATACCTGCGGCCAGCACGAGGTGATTTCCGAGCGCAACACCCCCAACCCTGACAGGGTTGGGTACAACTCTCAGCATGTAAAGAAGAGATCACAGTAATTGTAATTATTTATTCTCCGGACGGAGAATGATAGAAGAGTATGACGACACTATCGGTGCTGGGAGTTGGCAGGATAGGGGGGGAGATTGCGTACCTCTCGGCAATTCTGGGTCTTGCGGATGAACTGGTCATGTACGACG
Source organism: uncultured Methanolinea sp. (assembly GCA_964598545.1). Lineage (GTDB taxonomy): Archaea > Halobacteriota > Methanomicrobia > Methanomicrobiales > Methanospirillaceae > Methanolinea_A. The sequence goes on from CAZRCH010000079.1 coordinate 3,613, forward strand.
CGGTCCCTGCGTTCCTCCATTCCCAGGTCCTGGACCTCAAACATACCGGGCTTGAGATCCCGGTAAGCACCGATTGGAAGGACGTGAAGCAGAGCGACATATGCGTCTTCTCCGCGGGACTCCCCCGAAACCCGGATGTGAAGACGAGGGCCGACCTCCTCCAGGCCAATCTGCCGGTGGCATTCGAGTGCAGCCAGGCGCTCCGTCATTTCGATGGCGTGCTGATCACCGTCACGAACCCCATGGATGCAAACAACTACTACCTGTGCAGGAAGAACCATCTCGAGCCTTCGCGCTGCATCGGGTTCGGGGGCCAGCTCGACTCCGCGCGGTTCGGGCTTGAATTGAATTCACGCAGCATACGCGGGGAGCCGTGGGTAATTGGTGACCATGGAGAGTTCCAGGTGCCGCTCTTCAGCCACCTCAAGGACCAGGTCAGGAACCCTGTTCGTGAGGAGATACTCGCAAACCTGCGCGGGGCCAGCATGGAGATCATCCAGGGGAAAGGAGGGACGGTCTTTGGGCCCGCGTACCACCTCGCCGGGCTGATCCAGGCAGTGGTCGAAGACCGCCGGGCGCCCATTGCATGCTCCTGCATCCTGGAAGGCGAATACGGGCTGGATCACTGCTCAATCGGTGTCCCCGCAGTTGTCGGCAGGGAAGGGATCTGCGAGATCCTGGAGTGGAAGATGGATGCATGGGAGCAGTCGCATTTCCAGAGCGCGGGCGAGTTTGTGACCGGCCTCTGCAGGGAGCTTGGGGTCTGATCTGTCATGGATTTTGGCGGGCGGAGCACGGAAACCAGTGAGATTGGACCTAACCAAATGAGTTCCCGCGCCGGTGAGATGGGGATCTCCATTACCCAGGTTGAGTACTCGAGCACCCCGGACGGCCCACTCATCCACATATTCGGGAGGGAGCCTGACGGGACCGCGCGGCACCTGCAGGTGACCGGATTCCGCCCATACTTTTATGCCCCGGTCGACCAGGTGCGAAAGAGACCGCCGGCATCGAACGCGGTCCCCGACTGGGAAACGGTGCATACTTCGATCAAGGGGGACCGCGTGGTCCGCCTCTACACGCAACGGCCGACTGACGTGCGCGAGGCGAGAGACCAGTACCAGCACTTCGAGGCTGACATCCCATTTGCGACCCGTTTCATGATCGACTGCGGCCTTACCGGAGGAGCGATCGCTCCGGGAGTGTATATGGATTACCGCGAGATCCGGCCCGCCGATGTCTACGCACCGGCGCGGGTATGCATGCTGGATATCGAGTGCGAGGACCAGCGGGGGTTCCCGGAGCCCTCGCGGGACGCAATCATCTGCATCACCTGCTGGGACTCGTACCTTGACAGGTATGCGACCTTCTTCTCACCTTCTCCCGGGCAGGAAGAGGGTGCGCTGCAGTTGGGATCAGCGACGCCAAGAGCGTCGGGCTGCTTCGACCCGTCACGCCACGAAATGAAGGTGTACCACTCCGAGACCGAGATGCTGAAAGGTTTTGCCAAATACGTGAAGGAGACCGATCCTGATATCCTCTCGGGGTGGAACTTCCTCGAATTCGACCTCCCCTACATCGTCAGGAGGATGGAGGCGCTCTCCCTCTCCCCGACAATGCTCTCCCGCCTGGAGGGCCAGGTGGAGAGGCTCGCCCTGCGCGGAAGGGCGACGTTCGACCTCCTTCCTGCCTACCGGAAGATGCACGCCACCCTGAAGGAGTCGTACCGGCTCGATGCGGTCGCGGAGGCGGAGGTGGGGGAGACGAAGATCCGGTATACTGGCACGATCTCGGACCTCTGGAAACGCGATCCCTGTCTCCTCGTGGAATACAACCACAGGGACGTCGAGCTCTGTGTCGCCGTCAACGAGAAGAACAGGATCATCGAGTTTTACCGGGAGATCGCGAGGTACGTCGGATGCCCGCTCGACAAGACCCTCAACTCCTCGAATGTCATCGACATCTTCGTGCTCAGGAAAGCCCATGGCAGATATGTACTCCCTTCAAAGGGATATGCCCCCGCGGAAGAGTTCGAGGGCGCGACGGTCTTTGACCCGAGCCGCGGGGTGAAGGAGAACGTGGTGGTCCTCGACCTCAAGT
>CAZRCH010000080.1:0-2421 GCA_964598545.1 uncultured Methanolinea sp.
CTCTTGTTCTTCTGCCTGTGAGGACAGACTGAAGGATTTAGTAATCTATATATATTGAAAATAAAAGTATATAAAGTTATTGTAAAGGTATAAATATCATTTTCGCCGTAAAAGCCATTCCTGGATATTTAAAGACAGTACGTGGCTGCATTGGTCCTGATCGAGCCCCGCACCCCTTCCCACCAGATTTTTCGCGCGCACGTCAAGAAGATCCCCGGGTGCATGCGCGTCGGAGTCGATCACCAGCTGGCAGCCTGATGAGCGCGCCATCTGTACCACGTGGCCGTTGGTCCGGTTATGGCCCCCGCGCGAGGTAACCTCGAGAGCAACCTGGTGCCTGCCTGCCAGTGCGGCATCCTCTGCTGTGATAAGTCCCGGGTGTGCGAGGACATCAACATCATCGCACCCGCATGCCGCATGGTTCGTCCCTGGGGCGACTGGCTCCATTGCGGTCTCGCCATGAACCACCACAATCCGGGCTCCATACGCCTTCGCCTCTCTTGCGAGTGCCGGAATATGCGAGGGCGGGACATGCGTCAACTCAACGCCCGGCAGGAGAGTTACGCCGTACTCCTTCGCAGAGGGGATCAGCCGCTCGAGGGATGCAAGAAGCTCGTGCAGATTAGTAGAGTCCGCATGGTCGGTGATTGCCACCGTCGAATATCCAAGCACAGACATCCTGCGGACAAGCTCGATGGGGAGCATCTCCCCATCGGTCATTGTGGTATGGGTGTGGAGGTCGTACACCGTTATCACTTCCCCGTGGCCATCTGCGTGGCGACCCTCTTCAGGAGCTTCTCCTTGCTCTCCTTCCACTGGACAAGGATCCTCCCCTCCTTCTGCCACCACCGTGAAGGGTAATGCTTCTGCTCGACACGGAACGAAAGCCCCGACCGTTTCACGGCCTTCTCAAGGTCCATCAGCGTGGGATCCTTCACCGCGCTTGCCCGCGCGATCCTGCGGCCTTCAGCCCGTTTCAGCGCAGCGTTGAAATAACAGGGATAGAGTATTCGCTCACCTTTCATCCTGAGTATGGTATGATGGTGAACCTATAAACTCTGCAGCATCCTACCAGTACCGCATGCACCATGTCGACGTCCGGCTGGAGAAAGACGTCTACGATGTCAACCGCCGTATCGCAGACTCCAATTCCCGCCACTTCGAGGCCCACGGTGTGCAGGCCTTCGATCTCCTGGGTGCCATCGGGTCGGGGAAGACCGCACTCATCGAGCGGGTGGTACCGCTGCTCACTGCGCGTGGTGTGAGAGTGGGCGCCATCGCAGGAGATGTATACGGGGACGATGATTTCAGGAGGATAGTTGCGCTTGGCATCCCCGCCGTCAATGCCAATACCGGCAAAGAGTGCCATCTTGATGCACACCTCGTCGAACACTCGCTCGAGAATATTGACCTCGACCGGATCGATCTCCTCTTCATCGAGAATGTGGGGAACATGGTGTGCCCGACCGATTTCCCGCTCGGCGCAAAGAAACGGGTCGTTATCGTCAGTGCGACCGAAGGCGATGACGTGGTCAACAAGCACCCCATGATGTTCAGGGGGTGCGACATCGCCATAATCAACAAGGTCGACCTTGCACCCCTGGTGGGCGCCAACCTCGACCGGATGGAGAACGACATTTATCGCTACCACCCGGGAATGAAGGTATTCCGGACCAATTTAAAGACGGGAGAGGGGATAGATGCATTCCTCGATGCCCTCCTGGAATAACCAGTGAAATTAAATAGCTGGGAATTTAAATATTAAAGAACTCCAGCAGGGACTCTCCCGCTGAATCCGAGAGTGTCCGGAAAGAATAATTAGGGGAAATGACATGCTCTGGCAAGGAAGATCTGTAAGGCTGCCCACTGGGGGTCGTATCCGGCTCACGCTCGTAAAGAGGAGGACCGAGATCGGCTCTGCCCCCACTGACAGCCACATCGGCAAGGAGAGGAGATCCATCGTGCGCACCACGGGGGGAAACAGGAAAGTCCGGACAATGAGGACCGAGTACGCCAACGTCGCCGACCCCCGCTCCGGGACTGTCCGTAAAGTCAGGATCGAGACTGTTGACGCAAACGTGGCAAATCCCAACTATGTGCGGCGAAACCTCCTGACAAAAGGTGCGATTATTCGGACCGAACTCGGAAAAGCGCGCATAATGAGCCGCCCCGGCCAGGAAGGCGTCATCAACGCGGTACTGGTCGAATAATAGCCCAATCCTTTTTTCTCAATCCCAAACCAATCAGCAACCGCTTCCTCTTCAGGGTTATCCGGATAAATAAGGTGGCGGTTTCAAAAGTCGTATCCTTGGAATGAACCTGGGTGTAGGAGGAGGACAGGAACGGATACGACTTTTGTTGAAACTTCTGTTGTATTCACAAAAATATATAGATTGCGATAAATGCATATCCGGAGAACCC
>CAZRCH010000080.1:2521-5662 GCA_964598545.1 uncultured Methanolinea sp.
CCCTGCGCGGAAGGGAGAATTGATACCCTGCGGTGGAGACTTTTATGAGGGAAAGGATGAGATGAGCCTCACTATTACAATCGCAGCCCCGTTCCGCCATGCCCGCAAGGACCAGTTGAAGAAGAACGAGGTCGTGTACTTTCTCTCGTTCAAGCAGCACTGGATGGGGATCGAACAGGCCAATATGCTCATCGCGAGGGCTGAAGAAGAGGGGCTCATCGAGATGAAAGGGGATATGATCACGCCGCTATTCGATGTCACCAGGGTCGAGATCCCACTTGGGTACAAGCCTGGTTCCTCCGTATTCGAGCGCTCTGACCCGGTCGATGATCTCCTGCTTCGGATCTCACAGCAGGCAGGAGTCGCCAGGGGCCAGCTGGTTGCGGAATTGAACATGCTGGTGCAGGAACGGTTTGGAGGAAACCTGCGGCACGAAGCTGCAGCAGTGCTCATGGCGAAGCGTTACGGTATAGAGTTCCGTGACCTGCTCCCCGCATTGAGGGAGCACCTTGTAAAAAACGAGTGATTATTCTTTCTTCTCTTCGGCAGCGGGTTTTGCAAAGTACTCTTCGAGTGCTTTGTCGCCGTAGGCAGTGACCTTTGCGTTGATCTGGACGAAATCAGCCGTGATCTCGTTGCCCCTGAGGGTCTTCCTGCGGCGCTGTCCTTCCATGACCGGCTTGAACCCTGCCCCTCCCGAAAGGAGAAGCCGCTTCCTCCCTGCGACAGGAAGGTTCCTGCGTGCAGGAGTCCCATTCCTGTCGGAACCCCCGGTGATCTCCATACGGTACCCGGGCAGTCCCATTGAACTTGCATCAATCTCTTCGCCGATCCGTTTCCCGACCAGTGCACCGGCCGCCCCGCCGCTCACATCCACTTTGTATGCCCTGCCTGTCTTTTGGTCAGACAGGACGATCTTGAACTCTGCCATAATCTCATCTCTCCTTCGTATGGTATCCGGTTCAGTCCACCTGGCAATGCGCCAGGTCACAGGTTCTCCCTTCCCCGGACTCACAGCCGGCAGGCATATTCTCCAGGCCTGGCCCGAGCCTCCATGAAGTACCTATGACATTGGATGAACAATATATTAAAGACTACTTTCCCCAGAAGGGATTCTCCCTCCTTCTCATCGCGGTGAACTCAGCCAGGATCTCCTGGGTATGAACCGGCAGATGAGAAAGCATCTCTTTTTCGAGGACTTTCACGTGGCGTTCGGGGATATCCACGAAGAGATCGTCCTCCACATCGAGTTGCCTCCCCACAGTCGCTCCTTCGATGGAGATCGCCACCTCCGCGCCAGTCTGGGCTTCCCGGATTGTCTCCTGGTTCAACTGGATCGACTTGAGGTGACCCACCTTCTTGCCGTCAAGCTGGATGAGGTTCACATCGGTGCGCAGAGTCCCGCCAAGGATCCGGACACCCACCACCGCGGGGTTGCTCTGGCGGAATATGCAATGGGGAAGGACCCGTATCTTTGCCGGGTGGATAATCTGCTCGAAACGCTGCTGCTCGGTCTTCCTCTTCAATTCCTCCTTCCACTGGATATAATCATCCACCAGTTTGTAGATAACTCTCCCTTCGAAGACCTTGACCGGAAACCCTGGCTCCTTCACCATGTCTGCTGCATCAGGGAGGAGCGGAGTTGAGAATGCGATGAGTGCCCGGTAATACGGGTTCTTGATGGTCTCGGCATCGATGAGGTCATGGCGGCTCACCGAGCCCACTTCTGCCCGCAGCACGCCAATCTCCTTCTCCTCGAGCTCCTTGCAGAGGGCCTCGAGCGCCCCGATAGTGTCTGCCTTGATGATCACCCCCTCTGGCGAGAGGTGGACATTCACCTCCTCCATCTCCTTCCTGATCCTGGCAATCACCTCCTCCTGGTTGCCCCTTATCACCTGGAACGGGGAGCCTGCGATTGCACCTTCCAGGTTCGGGGCGCTCACTTTGATCCCCGCGGCAGCAGTGACCGCCCGTACCCGCTCAAAGCGGTCCTCCACCAGGATCTCCTTGAGGGGGCGGGGCTGCAGCAGCGCCCGTACCTTGGTTACGACTATGCCGTCATGCTTTGCAACCGCAACCTCGTCGCCGACCAAGAGACGCCCGTCATAGAGGATGACATCGAGGGTTGTCCCAAGCCCCTTCTCCTCCTTCACCTCGAGAATCGTTCCCATTCCCGGGCCTTCGGCGGAGAGCGAGAGTTCCTGTTCCATGTACCGCTGTGCAAGCCCGATCATCACCATCAGGAGTTCTGCGATCCCTTCTCCCGTATGGGCGCTGACAGGGACAATTGCCAGGTTCCTCCTGAAATCGGAGACCCTGTCAAAGCGTTCCCCCGAGAACCCGAGGTCCGAGAGCTCCCCGACGATCTCGTAAAGCCGGGTCTCCACAAGTTCCTTTACCCTGTCATTCTGTTTTGAGAAACTGGCCAGGAACCCCTCATCCCTGTGTACCCTCCATCCGTGAATACGGTCGATTTTTGTCGCCGCAATGACAAAGGGGGTCTTGTAATTGCGAAGGATCTGGAGTGCCTCGATTGTCTGCGGCTGGAATCCCTGGTTGATATCCACAACGACGATCGCCATATCAGCAAGTGCTCCCCCCCTTGCCCGCAGGGTGGTAAAGGCATGATGGCCGGGTGTATCGATGAAGAGCAGGCCAGGGACATTGAGCGCAACCTTCTCCATGCTCCCGCTCATCTTCCTGATTGAATCGATGGGAACGATGGTTGCCCCGATATGCTGCGTGATTGCGCCGTCCTCTGTGCTCACCACAGATGATCCCCTGATTCGGTCAAGGAGCGATGTTTTGCCGTGGTCCACGTGACCGAGCACGCAGACAATAGGCGTCCTGATATCCTTCTTCTGTGTCATTCTCCTCCACCTCATGGGGATGGTTCGGTCGGATACCGGCGGGATCGGCACGAGCCACAGTGGACCGGAGATGCCCGCCGTCCTTCCGCATTCATCAACTGTGCAATGTAATGTATCACCAGGAATTAAATACGCATTGGAGATCCTGCTGGAGTGTGAGGAATGGAGAGGGAGATATATTAAAGAGTGCCGGGGTGAAATAAAAGAGGGTACATCCTGCCAGGGTGGGGTAGTTGGTTATCCTAGGGGACTGTGGATCCCCCGACCCGGG
>CAZRCH010000081.1:0-5654 GCA_964598545.1 uncultured Methanolinea sp.
GCACACCCCCCGCAGGAGTGCCCGGTGGGCACTTCTGCTCTTTCCATAGCTTGAAGAAACTTCCCCTCCCAATAGTAGAGCACGGTGATATCCGGGTGAAGGTGAATTTCGGCGGGTTCGTGGACCTGAGCACGATCGACTGGCCGGGGAGGGCAGTATGCACGGTATTTCTTCGCGGCTGCCCGCTCCGCTGCTCGTACTGCCACAACGCTGCCATCCAGTCCGGGAGCGACATGCGTGAGATTGGGGAGGTCATCGCGAAGATCGAGGCCGCCCGCCCGCTCATATCGGGGGTGATCTTCTCGGGCGGCGAACCCACGCTGCAGAGAGAGCCGCTCCTCGCACTTGCCCGGGCCGCAAAGGAGATGGGGCTGCTCGTCGGCATCCAGACCAACGGGTACTTCCCCGGCACGCTGGAGGCGCTGATCCGCGAGAGGCTTGTGGACCGCGTGGCGCTCGATTACAAGAGCCGATGGGAAGGTTTCGCCAAGAGGTGGGAGGGGTACGAGGATGTCAGTACCAGGGACTACACCGCCCAGGTGCGGGAGGCAGTCGGCCTCTGCCAGGAGGCCCACGTCGCGGGGACGCTCCCCGAATTCGAGGTGGTCCTGACAGTCTTCTGGAGCAACGAGAAGGAGATCCTCGCGATTGAGAAGGAGTTGCCGAGGGGGATCATCGTCCTCCAGCAGGGGGTCCACAAGCGGTTCTGGAAGGACTGGACCCTCTCGAAAGAGGTGAACGGAAAAGCGTACCGGTCCGACGAGGAGGTCAGGGGAGACCGGGCCCCGCTTACGTACGAAGAACTGGCGGCCCTGGCCGCGAAGATGGTGCGGGTGGGCAGAACCATCAGGATCCGGACCAGGGACCGCGGGGAGGTGACGTATGAAGGTGATCGGGGTCGTTGGGTTTCCTGCCAGCGGTAAGGGCGAGTTCTCCCGCATCGCCGCGGAAGAGGGGATCCCCATCGTGGTGATGGGTGACGTGATACGCGAGGCGGTGCAGGAGGCGGGGATGCCTGCGACGGACGTAAACCTTGGAGCCGTGGCGAACCGGCTCCGCCGCGAGGAAGGGATGGACGCCATTGCCAGACGCTCCCTTTCGCGGATCCGGGCCTGCAGGGCACCGCTCGTCATGGTGGACGGCATCAGGGGGGACGCCGAGGTGAGCCTCTTCAGGCGGGAGTTCCCGGGCTTCTTCCTCGTCGGGATCGACGCACCCTTCGGCGACCGCCTTGACCGCCTCTCCCACCGGGGCAGGGAAGATGACTTCTCCCTCCCCTCGCAGCTGGAGGAGCGCGACCGGCGGGAGATGGGCTGGGGTCTCGGGAAGGCGTTCTCCTCGGCGGATTACACGCTCTCCAATGCGGGAACTCTTGAAGAGTTCTCCCGCGCCGCACGAGCGCTCCTCCGCGGCATCAGGGAGGACCCATGAAGAACCCCCTCTCTTTCTCGGCCTCCTCGAAGGTCTGGGAGGACATCACATGGATATCCGGCATAGAGGAGGCAGGGTTCGATGGCTGGGAGATCGTCGCCGACGGGAACTACCGCCTCGACTCTCCCGAGAACGTGAGGCGCATCGACGAGGCCATCGCATCCACGCGGCTCCGCATCACGGTCCATGCCCCCTACGCCGACCTGAACCTCGCCACCCTCAACTACCCCATCTGGCGGGAGTCGGTAAGGCAGGTCTGCACCTGCGTCGAGCAGGCCTCTGCCTGGTCCGATCGCGTCACCATCCACCCCGGGTACCTCTCGCCGATAGGGAAGATCATGCCCCAGAAGGCATGGGAACAGCAGAGAGAGGCCCTCCGGGAGATCGGCAGGGTCGCGGCAGACCATGGAGTGCTCGCGTGCCTCGAGAACATGATCGGGCTGCGCGAGTTCCTCTGCCGGGACCCCGGAGAGCTCTTCGGGATGACCGGGGGGATCGAGGGGATCGGGGTCACCATCGACATTGGGCACGCGAACACCATGGGGCTCGTCGGGGAGTTCCTCACCTGCATCGGAAACGCTTCCCACATGCATATCCATGACAATTGCGGCCAGCACGACGAGCACCTCGCCATCGGTGAGGGGACCGTTGACTGGAAGAAGGTGGGTCCCGCCATCACCGCCCGCTATACGGGGGTCCTCGTCGTCGAGGGGAGGAGCCTCGAGGAGGGCAGGAAGAGCATAAAGGTGGTAAACGGGTGGTTTTCATGAGCGGCGAGACGCTCCATGTCTACTTCCTAGGGACGGCCGCGGCGCTCCCCACCCCGATGCGCAACCCTGCCTGCATCATGATCAAGAGGGGCCGCGACACCCTCCTCTTCGACTGCGGTGAGGGGGCCCAGCAGCAGATGATGAGGGCCAGGACCGGCTTCCTCGTGGACGCGGTCTTCATCACCCACTGGCACGCGGACCACTTCCTGGGGCTCTTCGGGCTCGCCCAGACCCTCTCCTTCATGGGCAGGACCGAGCCCCTGACCCTCTACGGCCCCGAGTGGGTTCACGAGGTTGCAGCGTCTGTCCGTGCCCTCTCGCGGTACAATGTGAAGTTTTCCCTCAATTCCGCCGAGGTCCGTCCTGGCTCGACCGTGCGGTTCTCGGGCTATTCTGTCCGGGCTTTCGAGACCGCCCACGGGATGGCAGGGCTCGGCTACGTCCTCGAGGAGGACGAGAGGCCAGGACGCTTCAACCGCCAGAGGGCCATCGAGCTCGGGGTTCCCCCAGGGCCCCTCTTCGGCAGGCTTCAGCGGGGTGAGACCGTCCGGATCGTGAAGGACGGAGAGGAGACCGAGGTGCAGCCCGGGGACGTCATGGGTCAGCCGCGGCCCGGACGAAAGATCGTCTATACCGGCGACACACGGCCGATACACACGCGGATCAGGGAGGTTGCGCACGACCCGGACCTCCTGATCCACGATGCCACATACGATGACCAGGCCATAGACCGGGCACGGGAAGTGCTCCACTCCACCGCGGGAGAGGCAGGAGAGGCGGCAGAATACCTCAATGCCCGCACGATTGCGCTCGTCCATATCAGCTCGCGGTATACCACCACTGCCGGCCACCTGAAGGATGCGGCGGCACGGTTCAGGGGCCGGGTGCTGGTCCCGTCCGATCTGGACATGCTTGAGATTCCCTACTCCGATTCGGTGGAATCACACGCCAGACGCGGGGATTGATTCCATACTTACATAAGAATCCCGCACCTATTGATATACTCAAAGGAGAACGGATCGGGATGGGGGGAGAAGATCCTGCCTCGATCTGGCATACCTATGAATGACACGAATAATTTAGTATATCGCATGGGGCCGGGGTGCGACCTCGGCGACGTGGAAGTCGGGAAGACGTATATAGGCCGAGTCCAGGGGTTTGCAAATTTCGGCACATTTGTGCAGTTGAATGACCGGGTAAAAGGCCTGGTGCACAAGAGCAATGCACGCACCACCCACCGGGAACGCGAGAGCATCCTCGTCACGGTGATCAACATCAGGAGCAACGGGAACATCGACCTGGAGGAGGTCACCATCCCGGTATACACCGTGGAGATGGTGGAGAAGAAGTCGACCGCGGTGCGCCTCTCGGAACTCGGTGGGAAAGTGGGGAGGACGGTTCGCATCGAGGGCGAGATCGCGCAGATCAAGCAGACCAGCGGCCCCACCATCTTCACAATCGTGGACGATTCCGGGACCGAAAACGCCGCAGCATTCGTCGAGGCGGGTGTCCGCGCATATCCAGAGGCGGAACTCGGTGACATGGTAAGGATAGTCGGCGAGGTGATGATGCGCCAGAACCAGCTCCAGATCGAGGTGGAGAACCTGTCCATCCTTGCCGGGGAGGAGGCGGAGGCCGTCAGGGACCGGATCGACAAGGCTCTCGAGGCGCGAGCAGAGCCGCCCGAGATCCCGTTCCTCGTCTCCTCTGAAGTCCTCGAAAAACTCAAGCCTGAGATGCGGAAAGTTGCAAAGATCATCAGGAAAGCAGTTTTTTCCGCCCAGCCCATCCTCCTCAGGCACCACGCGGACGCAGATGGGATCTGCTCGGGGGTTGCCATCGAACAGGCGATCGTCTCCCTCATCCGCGAGTCCGGCGGCGACTTCGATGCCGATTACTTCCTCTTCAAGAGGGCGCCCTCGAAAGCCCCCTTCTACGAGATCGAAGACATCACAAGGGACCTCGACTTCGCGACAAAGGACCATATCCGTTACGGGCAGAAGATGCCGCTCGTGATCCTCACCGACAACGGCTCCACCGAAGAGGACCTCCCCTCCATGAAGATCGCGCAGGTGTACGATCTCCCGATCGTCGTGATCGATCACCACCATCCCGACGCCATCGTGGACCAGTTCCTCGTCGGTCACGCGAACCCCTACCACGTGGGCGGGGACTTCGGGATCACCGCAGGAATGCTCGGCACCGAAGTGGCGCGGCTGATCAACCCGTCGGTCGAGAACCTCATCCGGCACCTCCCAGCCGTGGCGGCGGTCGGTGACCGGAGCGAAGCCCCCGAGAGAGCCCGCTACCTCGCACTCGTCCAGGACACGTATTCAGAGCAGGACTGCAAGGACATCGCGCTCGCGCTCGATTACCAGCAGTTCTGGCTGCGGTTCAACGATGGCCGGGAACTTGTCAAGGATCTCCTGAACCTTGGCGGCAACACCGGGCGTCACAAGAGGCTCGTGGCCCTCCAGGTAGAGGGAGCGAACCTTGCCATCCAGGACCAGATGAGCGCCTGCATCCCGCACGTGGTGCACAGGACGCTTCCCAACGGTGCCGAGCTCTTCCTCCTCGACGTGGAGATGCATGCACACAAGTTCACCTTTCCCCCACCGGGCAAGACGTCCGGGGAGGTGCACGACCGCCTCTGCCAGCAGCATGCCGGATCGCCGGTCGTCACGATCGGGTTTGGCCCCGACTTCGCCGTGCTCCGGTCACGCGGGGTCATGATGAACATCCCGAAGATGGTAAGGGAGCTCCGGGACGAGATCCCCGGCGGCGGTATCTCGGGAGGCGGGCACCTCGTGGTCGGCAGCATCAAGTTCGTGGAAGGGATGCGCGAAGAGGTCTTGAAGGGCCTCATCGACAAGATATCCATTGTACGGGCCGCGATGCCCGCATGACCCCTTCCTGTTCTTTGATTTCCACCACCAGTAATCTTTCCCTTAGGTAAGTGTCGAGAATTCCTTTAGATAAAGCCGAATTCGCCAAAATGTTCGAGTATAAACTCTTTCTGGATGCCGTGACGAACAGATATATATTTATAGATGCATAAGTGTACCATTCTCTCACGGCTGAGGTGATACTCGTGAACGCATCACGAAATATCCGCGATAAGTATAATGAGACTCAGACCCGGATTGTCCAGTACCTCAAGGGAGGTCTCGAGAAGGGGAAACACTACTTCAAGTCCAAATACATAGCGAAGGAACTGGGCCTCTCCCCGAAAGAGGTGGGGACCAACATGGCCATCCTCTCCGAGATCTGCCACGACCTGGCAATTATCAAGTGGAGCTATTCAAACAGCACCACCTGGATGGTGACATCCAAGGCGGTGTGATGGGGATCTACATCCCCAAAACCCTTTCCTTATGAAGAAGATTGCAGAGTTTGAGTCGGTCATCGAGTTCGTGGCCGTCATCAACGATGAGAAGGACTGCCTCATGTCCC
>CAZRCH010000082.1:0-3763 GCA_964598545.1 uncultured Methanolinea sp.
CAACCGCGGTCCGCATGAGGCGCATGCAATGGTCTGGGCGTGGTGCCGTCGGCATGACGGGTTATAGTACTCCCGCCTGCATTCAGGGCACATGGGGAATGCGTCCATGGTTGTCCGCTCCCTGTCGTAGGGGAGGTCGCGGATGATGCTGTACCGAGGACCGCAGTTCACGCATGAAGTGCACCAGTATCCGAAATACCGTCCATCCGGGTCCCGGATGTCATCGAGGCACTCCTCGCAGACCGCGATGTCCGGAGGAATCATGCCGGAGAGGGTGCCGCTTTCGCTCGCCTGAATGGAGAAATCGTCCGGGAACGGCCCCTGGTCCGGAAGTACCTCCACCCTGTCGATGCGGGAGAGGGGCGGGCCACGGGAGATTTGCTCAAGGAACTCCTCGAACTGGTCACCTGAGGCCTGGACCTCGACCTCGCTGCCGCGGTTTTTGACAAACCCCCGGATACCCAGCGCGGTCGCAGTGGCATACACGAATGGCCGGAAGCCGACACCCTGCACAATCCCCCTGATTTTTACCCTTCCGCTCCTGCGCATGCCGTTCAAACAAAGATTTATTGATTTATCACGCCATATAATACTAGGGTTTTACCAGTGAGCGGCCATATCAGGATAGTCAACGATCCAGTGGATCTTGTTCCTCTGCTTATCACGTTCCATAATGCGACATATAAGCAGGTGTACGATCTGTTGAACAAGTCCTGGATGACCGAGGAGGAGCTCTTGGATCAGATGGCAGAGGGGGACGTGGGGCAATGCCTCATGGTGCTAAAAAAAGGGAGCCTTGTCGAAGAGAAATGGAGGATGCCTGTCCCCGGGCAGAAACCGGTCAAGGAGTACCGGGCCTCCTACAACAAGTTCAGGGCAAACTTCCAGTGCAACTTCGGCGACCTCTCCGATCTCCTTTTCATCGCCGTCTCAAATGACGAGCACCTCAGGTGCATGGTCGAGAAGGTCGAGGAGGAGCTGCGTTCCGGGAACACCTCCATCAACGACATCGCCCGGAAGTTCGGGGTCAATCCTGTCTTCATCAAGGGACTGGCGAAGCGCACCCCCCACCTCGACGTGAAGGGACAGGGGCTGGTTCTCCTTGAACGAAGCCAGTAAGGACCCCCTGTCATCTATTCTGCGAAGCAAGCGCGAAGTGACCCGTCTGCAGATCCTGGTCGAGATCGCGGAACACCAGCCCGCGGTGAGGCAGCAGGAGATCGCCGACAAACTCGGGGTCACCCCGCAGGCGGTCTCTGAATACATCAGGGAACTGGTGGACGAGGAGATGGCGGCCGCACAGGGTCGCGGCAGGTACAGCGTCACGAGGACCGGTATCGAGTGGATCCTCAACCACGCCGAGGCACTGGAGGCGTATGCCCGGCACATCAGGAGGGACATCATCCAGCAGGTCTCCACGTGGACGGCCATTGCCGCAGAGGACCTCATCGAGGGTGACCAGGTGGGTGTCTACATGGAGCACGGGTGGCTCTACGCCTCGAAAGAGCACCGGAGCGCCATGGGAACCGTGGTGATGGATGCAATACCCGGGGAGGATGTCGGGGTCGCCCGGCTCTCGGGGCTGATAGAACACACCGAGGGGGTGGTCCATGTCTGCAAGGTCCCCCGTATCCAGAGGGGAGGGTCCCGGAAGGTGAAGAGGGACAGGCTCCTTGAAGTTATCGCCGGTGTGGGCGTGGTCGCGGCCGTGGGGCTCGAAGGCTACGTGGCCCTGCAGCAGGCGGGGAGGAAGCCGGACATGTTTTTTGGGGCAAGGGAAGGGGTGATCGAGGCGGCGTTTCACGGCATTGACTGCGCGATCCTTGTCGTGGACGAGGAGTTCACCGATTTCCTGAAGCGGCTTGAAGGGGTGGGGCTCTCTTACGTCCTCCATGACCTGATCGCCCCATGAATGTCATCGTCCAGCCCCAGAAGGGAAATTACAAGATCCTCTTCCTCGATAACCTGCAGGTGCGGGCGGTGGGAATCGCGGAGATCGACGAAACTCCGAAGGGGTACCGGCCTGGCCACTACCGGGTGCGGTGGGGAGGCAAGCACCAGTTCCGCCTCACCCCTTCGAAAGAACTGGTGGTCTCTCTCCGGAAGGCGGCTGTGTACCTGACCCAGAGGGACGAGGCCTTTGAGGGATTCCTGCACGACTTCCAGATCCCCTGCACCCATACATCCGTATGCCGCATCTGCCTGATGGAGGACCGCATCACTCCCCTGAACCGGAAGAACGGGATACGCTACACGACCGGGGAGCAGGTCTGCTTCGATTGTGCCCGTCGCGAGCTGCGGAGGGAACTTGCGACGATGGGACGGGTGGGCAAGCAGGCGCTTGGGCACCTCGAGGAGCTCCTGCGGAACTACCGCGACATGGAAAAGGTCCTCGCGAGCGTCCAGCCCGAGAAGGTGAAGATCTCCCAGGCGCTCTTCGACCGCCTGGATGCCCACCCGGTGCAAAAGACCCAGTGCCTTGACGAGCTCCCCCTGCCGCGGGCGTTCATTGATGCTGCAGGCGTCGGGACGCTGATGCCGGCACAGCAGATGGCGGTGGATGCAGGTCTACTTCATGGGAAACATCTCCTGATCGTCTCGGCGACCGCGAGCGGAAAGACATTCATCGGCGAGATGGCAGGGATGAAAAACCATCTCGAAGGGAGGGGCCACACCCTCTTCCTCGTCCCCCTGGTGGCGCTCGCGGTGCAGAAGTACCAGCGTTTCGAGGAGCGGTACGGAAAGCTCGCGGGGGTGGGTGTCCTGATTGGCCAGGCCCGGATCAGGCTGCCCGAGAATGCCCCAGTTGGAGACCGGAACATCCGTGCCCCCATCGTCGTCGGGACGTACGAGGGGGTCGACCACTTCGTCCGTTCGGGGAAGCGGCTCCCGCCGATCGGGACGGTGGTCATCGACGAGGTGCAGATGCTCGAGGACCCTGACCGGGGACACCGCCTGGACGGCCTGGTCGCGAGGGTGAAGTACCTTGCCCCGAAGGCCCAGTTCCTGTACCTCTCTGCCACCATCGGGGTCCCCAATGTGCTCGCAAAGAAACTGGGGGCAACGCTCGTCCGGTACGACGACCGGCCTGTTGCCCTCGAGCGGTACCTCCTCTTCGTCGAGCGCAAGCAGAAGATCCCGGCGATCAAGCGCCTCTGCACCCAGGAGTACTCCCGCGTCTCCTCGAAGGGCTTCCACGGCCAGACGATCGTATTCACCCACGCCAGGGCCCGGACGCACGTCATTGCCGACGCCCTGGGGCCGGGTTATGCCGCCTACCACGCGGGCCTCACCTCACAGGAGCGGCGGGAGATCGAGGCGAAGTTTCTCTCCGGGAAGATCAAAGCCGTCATCACCACCGCGGCGCTTGGTGCGGGGGTCGACTTCCCCGCCTCGCAGGTGATCTTCGACTCCCTTGCGATGGGGATCTCCTGGCTCTCTGTCCAGGAGTTCAATCAGATGGCCGGCCGTGCGGGCCGCCCCGACTTCCACGACCTCGGGAAGGTAGTGGTGCTGGCCGAGCCCGGCGCCTCCTACTCACGATCGTCCGGGTCCACAGAGGAGGAGGTCGCGATGAAGCTCCTGAAGGGCGAGATGGAGGAGGTCGCCCCCGAGCACGATCTCGAGCAGAGCTCGGAGGAGTACGTGGCAAATGCTGTCGTCTGCCAGGGGAAGATTTCCGACCTGGAACGGATCAACGAGACGATGGTCGGGACCATGGAGCCGGTCCTTGATATCCTGCTCGAAAAGGACCTGGTATCCC
>CAZRCH010000082.1:3863-5551 GCA_964598545.1 uncultured Methanolinea sp.
GTCGGGACCATGGAGCCGGTCCTTGATATCCTGCTCGAAAAGGACCTGGTATCCCGGAAGGAGGAAAAGATCGTGCTTTCGCCGCTTGCCAGGGTCATGGCCGAGTACTTCATCGGAGTGGAGCGCCTCGGTGAGATCCAGAAACTGATGAAGAAGATCGAGGACCCGGTGGAGATCGTGGCGGAGCTCGAGTGCGCCGAGATGGAAGCCAAGAAGGAGAAGGAGAAGAAGAGGAGGAAGTAGGGAAATGTTGCGCGTCATCCTGCCAATTCTCGCCGTCGTGCTCATTGTATCGGCATGCGGTTGCCTTGCGCACACCGCACAGCCCGCCGGTTCACAGGGGACGGGCCCGGGACTCCCTGCACCGGCAGTTCCAAATATGACGATAGGGTCACGGGTCATCGCGATGGCGGTAAACCCGGACGAGATCGAGACCCCTTATCCCGAGGCAAAGGAATTCCTTATCCAAGGCCTGCAATGCAACGCACACGGAGGCCGGTTCACTGAGGCTATCGATTATTATGACAGGGCACTCGCCATCGACCCTGAATGTTCAATCGCATACCTGGCGAAGGGGGTCTCGCTTCACAACCTCGGGAGGTATGACGAAGCGATCGCATGCTACGACACAGCATTCTTGCTCGATCCCGGAAACGAGGGGATTCCGGGTTTGAAGGAGATCTCAACTCAGGACAGGATACGATTGGGAGCCCAATGAATGAATAATAAAAAAAGAGCTCGTCATGGTTCTTAAGAAGATCATCGGGGTCCCCGATCGATTCCTCAAATACTGCCTTATCGGCTGCCTCTCCTTCTCCACCCTCATCTTTTTATTCGTGTTCATTCTCAATTGGGAAGACCGCGTTCTCGGGTTCAAACTGGACGGGCAGCCGGCAGGCCTTTATCTCTTTGCGAAATGGTTGATCCCAGCGGTGCTGGCAGGTGCCCTTGTCAGATATCCACGGTATTCCCTGCATGTTGCCGCGGCTGCAGCATGTTATTACGGATGGCTGCTCCTGGATTCATCGGTCACAACCATGATGCTGACACATAATACTGGGTCATTTCCACTGTTGCCGACGATATTGTTCCTGGTCGCGGTCTCGTACCTTGGCGTCCACGCCATCGCCCAAAGGCATCCGTTCTCCGACTAATCCCATTCACCCTGGAATTCCCCGACCATTTTTTTCGTGTACATTTTTAGGGTATCGAAAGTTTTTTTTTGATCGGACGGTTACATACCGATCACGATGAAAAGGCATGGGCTGCTGGTGTTCCTTTGTATCATTCTGTGTCTCGCAACAGTTCCTGCTGTGTCGGGGGCCATTCCCGCACCATCATTCCTGCAAGATTCACGCAGTCTACTCTCTTTTCCTTCATTTGACAGCCCCCGGGACATCTCTCCAACCTCCATTCCTTTCGCGGGTCCTGCAATTGTCAAAAACACGAAGCCGGCATCCACGCAGTTTACCTCATACCTGCATGTAACGCGGTTGCCGATGGGGATCTCTCTTGACAGCTTGCACCGGAACATTGGGCTGGGGCTTCAGAAGAGTACTTCAGACCCTGACGCATGCTGGATTCCCATCGATCCTGTCGGGCCTATACGAATCCCCATGGCCGTTGCGTACATCAATGGATACTATTGCGACACGCCATGGATTCCGCATGTTTACATACCCGGATAG
>CAZRCH010000083.1:0-5227 GCA_964598545.1 uncultured Methanolinea sp.
GCGGTCATCAACTGCGCCGCGTACAACGCCGTCGACCAGGCCGAGCGCGACTGGAAGCGGGCGTTTCTCGTCAACGGCCTCGCGGTGCGAAACCTCGCCCTCGCAGCACATGAGGCGGGCGCCGTCCTCGTGCACTACTCGACCGACTACGTCTTCGACGGGCTCTCCCCACGCCCCTACACCATCGCCGACCGCCCGAATCCCCTCAGCAGGTACGGGGAGAGCAAGCTCCTTGGGGAGCAGGCGGTCCGCGACCATTCCAGGCGCTACTTCCTTATCCGGACCTCCTGGGTCTTTGGACCCGGGAACACCAACTTCGCGCAGAAGGTGATCGAGTGGAGCCGCCTGAACGATCGCCTGAAGATCGTAGACGACCAGGTATCTTCGCCCACCTGCACGCGTGACCTGGCAGATGCCACCCTCGGCCTCCTGGAAACAGGGCAGTTCGGGCTGTACCACCTCACCAACGGAGGATCGTGCTCCCGGTACGAATGGGCGAAGTACATCCTCGATGCAACCGGGTGGAAGGGCGTGCTCCTCCCCGCAAAGAGCGAAGAGTTCCCCACCCCCGCCCGGCGGCCCGCGTACTCGGTCCTCGACAACTTCGGGGCTGCCGAGGTGCGGGGGCAGGATCTTCCTCCGTGGGAGGACGCGACGCATGCGTACCTCGAAGAGGTGGGAGGGATTCCATGACGCATATCCTTGTCACCGGGGTCGCCGGGTTCATCGGCAGCAACTTCGTGTACCACGTCCTCGGGACCCACCCGGAGATCTCCATCGTAGGCCTCGACTCTCTCACGTATGCAGGGAACCTCGAGAACCTCGCGGCGCTTGGAAGGAGAGAGCAGGAGCGGTTCACCTTCGTGCGGGGAGACATCGGCGACCGCCCTCTCGCAGACTCGCTCATTTCAGATCATGAAATCGATGCCGTCGTCAACTTCGCGGCCGAGTCCCACGTCGACCGCTCGATCGAGGAACCCCAGCTCTTCCTCCGCACGAACATCCTCGGGACCTGCACCCTCCTCGACGCGGCAAGAGCCGCCTGGCACCGGAACGGGCGCTGGACCCCCGGCTGCAGGTTCCTCCAGGTCTCGACCGACGAGGTGTACGGGTCGCTCGGCCCGGAAGGGTATTTCAAAGAAGAGACTCCCCTCGACCCCCACAGCCCCTACTCGGCGAGCAAGGCCGCCGCGGACATGATCGCAAAGGCATACCATGACACATTCGGGATGCCTGTCCTGATCACCCGGTGCTCAAACAATTACGGCCCCTGGCAGTTCCCCGAGAAGCTGATCCCCCTGATGATCCGAAACGCCCTCCAACACCGCCCGCTTCCGGTCTACGGGGACGGAAAGAACGTCAGGGACTGGCTCTACGTCGAGGACCACTGCCGGGCGATAGATGTGGTCCTCATGAATGGCCGGCCTGGGGAGGTGTACAACATCGGCGGGAACAACGAGTGGGAGAATATCGCGATCGTGAGGCTCCTCCTTTCCATCCTGCAGGATGAGACAGGGGACCATGGGATCAACGAGAGCCTGATCCAGTTCGTGAAGGACCGGCCCGGCCACGACCGGCGGTATGCGATCGACTCGACAAAGATCTCCCGGGAACTCGGGTGGGAACCTGCAACCCCGTTTCCGGACGGGATAAAAAAGACCGTCCGCTGGTACCTGGACCACCAGGACTGGATGGAGAGGGTAATCTCCGGGGAATACCAGTCGTTCTACGAGCGGAACTACGAACACCGGTGAACCGGTATAGCCCCCGCCTGCCAGCCGCACGGAAACGCTACTTGGGGATGAACTCCTGACTGGCACCGGGCAGGAGAGCCCGCATCGGCCATCCGGGGCAGCCGTCACTCCTCCCCCTTTTTATCCTTCAGTCCCCTACCCTCAGGGTGATCATGATCTGCCTCGTGCTCGGCACCCGACCCGAGATCATCAAGCTCTCCCCCCTCGTACGGGAGTGCGGGCGACTGGAGATCCCGTACTTCGTCCTCCATACCGGGCAGCACTACTCGTACGAGATGGACAGGGTCTTTTTTGAGGACCTGGAACTGCCGGCGCCTCAGTTCAACCTTGATGCCGGCTCGGGCCTGCACGGGGAGCAGACAGGAAAGATCCTTGCGGGCGCCGAGCGTGTCTTTATGGAGCACCGACCCGATGCGGTCCTCGTCCAGGGCGACACGAACACCGTGCTTGCGGGAGCGCTCGCGGCAGCAAAACTCCACGTCCCTGTCGGCCACGTCGAGGCTGGCCTCCGGTCCTTCGACCGCCGGATGCCTGAGGAGATCAACCGGATCGTCGCGGACCACGTGAGCGACCTCCTCTTCGCACCCACAGAGACCGCCGCGGGATACCTTCGCAACGAGGGGATACCGGGCGAGAAGATCTTCGTCACCGGGAACACGGTGGTGGACGCGGTCTTCCAGAACCTGGAGATTGCGCGGAAGAAGACCGGCGTCATGGAGCGGTTGGGAGCCAAAGAGGGAGACTTCATCCTCGTGACTGCCCACCGGGCCGAGAACGTCGACGACCGGGGCCGGCTGGCCGGGATCCTCGAAGGCCTCGCGGCAGTGGGAGAGGAGACCGGGATGCAGGTCATCTTCCCGGTACACCCCCGGACTGCGAAGATGATCGGGGAGTTTGGGCTGGACACCCGGGGAATCCGCATTGTCCCGCCCCTTGGGTATCTCGAGTTCCTTCTCCTTGAATCAAAGGCCGCCCTCATCCTGACCGATTCGGGAGGTATCCAGGAGGAGGCGTGCGTGCTCGGCGTCCCCTGCGTCACGCTTCGGGAGAACACCGAGCGGCCGGAGACCATCGAGGCGGGATCAAACGTGCTCGCGGGGACAAATCCAGTAACCATCCGGGAGAGCGCAAGAGAAATGCGCTCCCAAGACCGCGTCTGGGAGAACCCCTACGGCGACGGCCATGCAGGGGAGCGGATCATCGGGATCCTGGCCACCAGGGGGCTGACGGGATGACCCCGGGTCGTGGCCGGGACCAGGAGAAACCTCATCCCCACCGCGGAGCCGTGGCGCCCTGGACCGGCATGAGGGCGTGCCCGGCCACCAGGAGCCGGGTGAGGGTCTGCGATACGCCCTGCAACAATGTAACATGCGCATCCTCCCCTTCTCTCCCCGTCCAGGAAAGGGTGGTTCCCATGAGATGCATTCGCCTCCTCGTGCTCTTCATCCTCGTATCCCTTGCCCTCCCTGCTGCCGCGGTGACGATTTCGGAGAGACCTGACACGATCGCAAACGGCCAGCCGATATTCGTAACCATCCGCGACCTGCCCGGGAACTCCTCGTTCTCGCTCCTCGTGCAGGCCGACTGCGCTGTTGAACCCAACTCCGAGTTCCGGTTCCAGATGAGCCAGTTCGTGATGCCGTTTGCGTTGAAGCAGAGCAGCATCACGGCGACCCTCTCGGGGACCTCCACGAACCGCCTGGAGGTGATGAAGGAGTCGACCATCGTCACGGTCTCGGGCCAGTCCAGGGATGGATGCTTCTCCACCACCAAGCATTACGACATCACTCCGGGGACCTACGACTACTTCAGGCTCTCCGGAACGTCCCTTCCGACCGCAAGGAGCATCACCGCGCAGCTCCAGGTGACCGGGACCACGCAGGGGCCGAAGGACTCCGAGATCTCGTTCGTGGTCGAGGGCCTCCCCGCCGGGACCATCACCATTGCAGCCCTTGTCGACGGGACGCAGGCCCTCTACAAGAACATCCCCCTGGGGGGAGCAGATTCGTACGGTCCGACGGCCGATGGGGGGATGCCCGGAACCACCACTCCTGCACCCCCGCCGGAGCAATGGAATACGTTCACCTCAGCCGACGGCATGGTCAGCGTCACGGTCTCGCAGGCTGAACCTGTAGGATTCGTCAAGGTTCCCGCCAAAAAGACAACGCAGGGAATGCAGGCCATCTCCGGCCCTTACGCCCTGGTGCCCCAGGATACCTCTTTCCTCCCCCCGGGCAGGATCGAGTTCCGCATCCCGGCAGGGGCTCCGAGGGATGGGCTCGTCGTCGCCTCCCTTGAACGCGAAACTTGGACCAGCCTTTCCTCGACGATTGGAAACACCACCGTGACGGCTCCCGTCACCATCAGCGGCACCTATGCCCTGTTGGGGCCGGTCCCGGTCCTGGCAACCACCACGACCACGGCGATCACACCCATCGCGACTACTGTTGAGGAGACTCCCCCCACCCCCTCGCCTGCAGCCACCACGAGGGCAGGTATCGGGGGTGCCACGCTTATCCTCGCGATTTGTGCCGGGTGTGCAGTCGCGATGCGGAACAGGCAATAGCGCGTGGGTCCGGAAGGAGCGGCGCACCTCCATAGCGGAGGAGGTCGCCTTCTCCCCCCTTTCACCCCATCTCGAACGTGGTGACCCCGAAGATCCGGCCGACCGGAAGCGGAGGGATCTCCTTCGTGTACATCCTGGCGGTGCCGAAGACCTCCTCCATTTCACGCTCCTGCGCCATCGCCACCGCCTCGCGATTCGGCTCCGGGGTGTCGAAGAAGAAAAGATGCCCCCTCACCTCGTCCCTCCCGGTCAGATCCTCCAGGATACGCTCGCCGATTTCCGGCGTATCGGCAAAGAGCGGGCCGATCTTATACCCCTCGAAGCACCTCCGGATTACCCCGTAGCCCCGCAGAGACCCACCATCCACAAAAGCTGAAGACCACGATCCGGGCATGCGGATCCATCGCTCCAGGAACCGCTTCCTTTCCGCGGGGAAATGGAGGGCGTCGTATGCAAGGAGTCCGGGAAACGGCACCTCCTGCGCGGAGCAGAGCCCGGCCTGCCTCCTTCCGTTTGCGATGCCCCGCCACCGGATGTTCCGGTACGCGAAGCGGAACCCCATCCGGGAAGAATACTTCTCCTGCATCTCGTAGACCCCGTCGATGCCCAGGTTCCGGTCGCCCGCATGGCGGATGGCCGCGCTCGAGAGCTGCCAGCCCAAACCCTTCGACCGCATATCCTCCCGAATCACAAAGAAACCCGCGAAAGAGAACCGGGAGTCGTAATTGCTGACCGCAACAGTCCCGGCGATCTCGCCGCCCGCCTCCGCGACAACCCACCCGGCCGGGTCCACCGCGTAGTGGCACTCCCCATCGTGCAGCCCCGGGTTCCACCCCTCTCTCCTCGCCCACTCGATGAAGACCGGCACCTCCTCCTCCCGCGCCGTCCGGATCACAAGGTCATCCAT
>CAZRCH010000084.1:0-5168 GCA_964598545.1 uncultured Methanolinea sp.
CCACTTCGGGGATCCGTTCCTGGTCGCTTGCGAGCAGGATCACAGATACATCGTCGAAAAACCCTGGAGCCCTGAACCTGTCGAGATCGACCCTGTTTCGTATCTCGCGGAGCGAATCCGGCGCATAATAGATGTGCCATCTTTCTTCTTCGAGGAACGAGAGATCGTTTGCCTCTTCATTCGAGAGGAGAGTATGCGCCCCGACTTCATCGTAGCGAAGGATGAGATTCTCACCGTGAGCCTCGAAATTCGTGAGGACTTCCGTTGGTCTTCCAGGCACTCTTCTGCACAACGCATGGATGCGAAAGGTGATTCCCTCCTCGTGATCGATGTAAAAATAGCCGATGCACCCGTTTGCATCCGGATGCACCGGTCCTTTCGCGGAGAGGAGACGGGAGATGCCGGGATCGATCTCCGCAACCGCCCACCTGTTGATGATCTCCCTGTCTGAATACCCTGTTGCTCTCTCGTTCATAGTGCGTGATACATTCTCTTCATGGGAAACGTGAAAGTGGTATCGGAATCTTCATGAATACTACCTTATTCGGGAGTACTGTACATGAGAAATGTTCCAGGTGAAAGGGGGTGCGAACCTGAGGATAGTATATGGCTCTGTGAGAGGGAGCATCTCCTGGTGAGATGGCCCCCTCCCTCGAAAGGGAAGGTTGCCGGGGGCTCAAACGGGTCATTCTGTTTCCGGGCGGGCAGAAAGAGCCTCCGGTAAGGCCCGGGTCGGGATCGGTTCCCCCTCCGGACTGAATATATGCGGCACCACAGACGCAGTCCAACAGGTTGATGCTTTTCCAGATCGGAACATCTTCTGATACCCCCATCGTGGAGTGGGTGTGTGCGCAGACCTGTTCAGTGGAAGCCATGAATGTTGCAATCGTCGGGGCCGGGATTGCCGGGAGTTTCCTCGGCTGCCTCCTTGAAAAGAAGGGGATCCACCCGGATGTCTTCGAGCAGGGGGACCATGATACCGCCTGCAGGTTCCGTCCCTGCGGGTGGGGTGCCCAGTCGGGAATCGGGACATTCCTTGCCCTTGCGGGACTCGACCTCAAGAGTTATGTCCTCTCATCCATGGAGTCCATGCATTTTGACGGGCTGGTTGCAGCCACCGGGCTCTGCACGATCGACAAGCCGGCGCTCATCAGGGACCTTCGGTCCGGGTGCACGATAATCCCGCGACCATTTACAGGGGGTGAGAGGGACGCATACGATGTCGTGGTGGATGCGACCGGAATGTCCCGGAGCCTGCTCCCGCCGTGCACTTCGGACCTTGTGCTGCCGACGTTCCAGCACCGGGTGGCGATCGAACCGGCGAACGGAAGCCGCCCCGGGCCGGGTGTCTATGGAAACCAGATCCCGGGATTGGGCTACATCTGGGTCTTTCCGCTCGGCAATGACCAGTACCATATCGGGGCCGGGGGGCTCGTCTTCGACCGGTATGGCGAGGTCCTAGACCGGTTCTTCGAGGAACTCGCCGGGAATTATACGTTCACCCATTCCTGCAGCTGTGCCGGCGGGATCAGGGTGGCGTCGCCGTTCTATTCCCAGCCGTTCGCGAGCGCCAGGACTCGGAAGGACGGCACATTCCAGCGGATCATCGGGGTCGGGGAATCGATCGGGACCGTCTCCCCGTTTACCGGCGAAGGTATTATTCACTCCCTGGAATGCGCCCAGATGCTCGCCGATTCCTGGCCGGATTCCGAACTCTACGCTTCCCGGGTACTCTCGCGCTTCTCCTGGATGAAGAAAGAGCGCGAGACCCTGGATTACCTCCTCACCGCAGGCCAGGAGAGGGGCCCGCGCATCCGGGACCGCTGGAGGTTCTACCGTAATGCCCGGAGATCAGGGGTGAGGCTCCCGATCCAGGAGGCGTTTCGCCGGATTGGAAGCCTCACCCGGTGGATCGAAGGTGGCAACTCCTGACACGAAACGCATTCTCATGGTAAGGAGAGCAATGACCACCTCATCATTATTACCACGAGTCCCCATGGTATAGGGAACGAAGATGGCGCAGATCACAGGAGACACACACGAGTGGTTCCAGGACTGGGCGAACGATTACGATGCTACCCTTGGAAAGGTGTCGCGGCACCATGACCTGCTCGACACCGCAGTGAAGGAATCGGGAATACGGCAGCACGATCGGGTCCTCGACATCGGGTGCGGGACAGGGCTGCTCTCGCTGAAATTCCTCGGTGCCGCAGACTGCAGGATAAAGGCGATCGACAGTTCGGCCCGGATGCTCGCGCTGTTCCAGGAAAAGATAGAGCGGTACAACCTTGCCAATCACATCCAGTGTATACAGGAATCGGCAGAGGATATGGAGTGTGCACCGGGCGAGTTCGATATCATCGCGGCGACGGTCTCACTGCACCACGTGAAAGAGAAGGCACCCGTGATCAGGAAGATATACGATTCCTTGAAAGAGGGTGGAAGGTTTGTCCTTGGCGATATCGACATGGATACGACGGGAAGGCTGGATGACCCGGGGAGACTGAAAAGAATCCTGGATTACCTCGCGAGGGAACTGGAACTCGCAATGAAGGAGGGGGGCGTCCAGGCTTTTGAGCGGATGTACGACAACGGGAAGAAGCACATTCTCAACGATGGGGAATATTGCATCTCGTTCGATCAATGGGCAGCACTTTGCAGGAATGCAGGGTTTCCCCAGGTGGATATCATCCCGCTGCAAGAGTATCAGTGGTTCAAGGTCCTTGTCGCAATAAAATAGGGATCCGGGGATTTTTTACAGGCGAGGACGGTTGTATTCTCCTGGTGTGCAGTAGCTCTCCGGCCCGGTTTTTCCCCCGCTCTTGAGAGGAGAATATGTCCCACCTCAATTTTATCATCGGTCTCTTTACCCCCACTCCACCAACCTCTCGATAGTCCATTGTAAAATCCGGACCTTTTTCGCATGCGATATCTGCTGGTTGTCTCCTTTGAACTGGAATCACCATCCATGCGTTGTTATCTCTCTCCTGTCACGTATCCGGCGGCCCGGTCAACCCTCGAACGGTTGTCCCGCGGGGGTCATTTCTGGGATCTTGGATTTGGGGAGGGGTCGTCGTAAGCACCTGGTTGTACCTGCTCTATCTGGCGTTCATAAATTCTCCCGAGTATTCAGTGGAATACGGTATTTCACCAGGATTCCTCCTGCTCATTGTCCTTTACATATCCTTTTACCCGGGAATACCTGGGAAAGTCCATCACGCCATAGTCTCTCTTATCGCGCAGGACTTCCGTTCCTCCCATCTCCATGAGTGGAGGAATGGGTGTGCAGGTGATTCCATGAACCTGAGAGAGCGTGCCATGATCGATTCGTCATTTCAATCCAGATACCCTGATTTTCAGGAGAGAGAAATCTCTCCCGACATAGTGCACGATGGATCACGAAGCAATAATGCACGGCATTCGTTACCACATTGCTTTTCGGCAAATGACTATATTATCCCGGAATCAGTCAGTATCAGTCACGAAAAATGTGACGAGGGGGAAAGAACATGTTGCTGAGTGAATTACAAAGGGAACACGATTGTGTTGAATATGGCAACCTTCGTGACAGCCAGGGCCGGTACGTTGAGGCACTCGCTGCCTACGACAGCGCCCTCCGGATCGATCCCGACGATGCAGATGCATTGTTCGACAAGGGAGAGACCCTGGAAAAGATGGGCAATCTCCTGGAAGCAAAGAAATTCTACGATCGTGCAATGGCACTGTATAACGGCTATTAAGACCAACAGCCCTTTTTTTTTAGAAAATTCCAATACCTTTGGCATATCTGCTGCCCCTATCATGGGAGACATTGAAGGATGTGATCAATCCACTCATTTGGCCCGGTCGCACGTATTTTGTTTTCGCGGTAACCCCATTTTCTCTGTTGAGAATGCCGGGATATCGACCCGGAAAGACTTCGACAAACCTGTCCGTAAGTGCCCCGGACGGGATCGAACCGTCCTGAGGTGGGTATCATCTGGTTTCTCTCAGCGATTGATAGCCCACAGGACGTGGAAGGAGAAACGTTATCTGCGGAAGACTCTGCCGGCTCCGGAACCATGGGAAAGAAACAGTCAGCGAGCACTGTCAGAGTCATGCCGGCAGAACACTATTGCAAGGAGCCCATTAGCACCGCCATCCGGCCCTCCCGGAGTCCATGACCCATGGACATGCCTTGCGGTTGGCAAAAGCCTTGTGCGAACAGGCGACCACCGAAGAAATTTCCCGCTCCCGATCACAGGGACCAAACGGAAAATCCAGGCAAGTGTGGATGCAGGGACTTTTCAGATGAAAAAAGAGACTCCTGTGCATGGGTTTCCTGGAAATGATCTGTTCCATGAGAAGGGACTGACAGGACACCGTGTATGGCGGGATCCTGGCTATAATGGCAAATGAAATGCGTGGACTGCCGGGTGTTGGCAGCGGATTCCCGGAAATGTTCCTCATTGCACCAGGATCTCTTCCCGGAGCTCGGTGCGTTTTTATGCCGGCGCGGATCAATGATCATTTGTAGACTGAAGGACAATGTTAAGATCCGGTGCTTTACCCGGCGTACATGCCCTCTTGTGGGCAGAGGAAGGCGTGCGGGAACGTAGCGGTTCCCTGGGAGATTGGGGGGACCGGATGATCACCATTGCCGTGGGAATATACCCCCGGGTGCGAAGCAGACAGGACGTACAGGTGAGAAAATAATGAATGAATCGATCGGGTGGATTGGAGGAGGCCGTATGACCCGGATTCTCCTCTCCGGATGGAAGGAAGCCGGGATGGCCATGGAGAACATTGTCGTCAGCGACCTGGACGGAGTGGCACTTGACAGGATTGTGGAGGATTACCCGGGCGTGAGCGTGATAAAAGACGGGGATGCCGTTGCAGCCGGGCAGGACCTGGTCTTTCTTGCGATCCCGCCAGCGGCTGCGGAGAAGGTGCTGCCGGAAATCAAGCCGTTCCTGAAACGAGGAACAATCGTCATCTCGACGATTCCAGGGCTCTCGTTTGACCGGATCTCCCGGATGCTCGGAGGGTTCGAGCGGGTCGTCAGGATAATGCCGAACGCACCCTCGATGGTAGGGAGCGGCTACACGCCGGTCTTCTTCCCGCCGGCATTCCACCGGCAGGATTCCGAGCCGGTCGAACACCTGATGGAATCGATCAGCCACATCATC
>CAZRCH010000085.1:0-5090 GCA_964598545.1 uncultured Methanolinea sp.
GTTCCCGTGGCAAAGAGATACGCCCACGAGCGGGGAGCGGCAACCACGCACACATCTGCCATTGCAGGATTGTGTACTTCGCGATCTCAAAAATATGCAAGTCTCAGCCAGTGGATAGCAGGGAGAGGCGCGGGCCGGTATGCCTCGCCTGGCCACCCGGCGTGGGTATATTCTGCCCGGACACCCCGAAGTGATCCTGCACTGACAGCGAGGGCCGCGTGGGGGTGGCACCCATGCGGGCTGTCATGCACGCCCGCCCCCAAGCGCAATCCCTGACTCCGGAAAGACGCGGTGCTGTTGAATCCCCCCCTGGTACCACCATTACCCCTCGTGCACGGAACCGGGACAGCACGGGTCGCCGGCTAGTGCCGCGCCAGGACGGCGCAGAGCCCGCATCTGGCCTTTTCGCGGTATCACGCACGCAACAAACCCTTATCGCCTTCCGCACTCCACCCTCCTCTAACAGGAATGGGCATTTTCCATGTATGCCATACGGTTCTTCCGGATTTACGACATCGGCGACGAGGTCAGGCTCGGGTCCCTGGAACAAGACCTTGCGGCCAGCATGCCCACCTCCCGCTCAAGGTTCCACCGCGTCAGTCCTGCCTCCATCACCATCGACGAGCCGCCGATCCTTGTCAGGCTCCAGGGCGCAGCGATCCGTACTCCGACACGAGATCTCCCTCTCACTGCGCTGGCAAAGGTCTTTGACTTCGGTGCAATCAGCATCTGCCTCTGCCTTGAGGACAGAGAGGCTCCCGCCGCAGTCCTCGAGGAGGTTGCGCTCGCGTTTGCCGCCCACGAAGGGCTCTCCCCTCACTTCGAGCGGGCACTCTCCGAGCTTCGGGAGGTCCTCCGGCCAAGTCTCGGAGAACGGCCCATCGACGCCGAGTTCTACGAAGAGTACACCATATTCCACGCCGATCGGGAAGATCCGGGGATCGACCAGGTGGCAGTTCTCCTCGGGGAGAAGGCAGGGTTCTCGCAGGGCGTCCGAGAGGACTGCCTCCGGTACACCTTCAGTTACTACCCTGACGAGAAGGCGGTCCTCTCCTGGGGGGCGTCCATCCTCTTCTCTCCTGATCCTCCCCTCGACCTCATCGAGCTGATCGAGTACGCCGCTGTCCAGGTGCTCGAGCTGCGTTTCTACGAGCGCGAACTCTCCCGCCAGATGGAGAGGATGTACGACGATATCGAGAACGCCGAACGGCTGTGGTGGATCTCGAGGTCCTTCCATTACCGTGCACTGATGAAGGGCCTCATGAGCGAGCAGGCCGAGGTCTCGGAGGTCATCGAGGACGTCAACAACTTAATCAAGGTCACGGAGGACGTCTACTACGCGAGGGTGTATGCCGCCGCCCTCCAGGTGCTCCGGTCCGGCCAGTGGACCGACAGCGTGAACCGGAAACTCGCCACCATCAGGGAGACCTACCGGATGCTCTCCGATGAAGTCAATATCCAGCATGCCCATTTCCTCGAGTGGATCATCATCCTCCTGATCGCATTCGAGATCGTCATCTTCCTCCTCCCCGTGGCCGGCCACTGATGTGGTGGGAGGGAGGGGTTTCCCTCTTCACTGTCTTTATAGGCTTTCCGCCCCCACGCTTCCCCCATGGCAGTCCCCGCCCGGTGCATCAACCGGCTGATGTCAGGGATCATCCTCAAGGACACGACGGTGGAGAAGGTGAATGCGTACGTCAGGGACACCTGCAGCGAGTGGTACGATGTCCCGCCGGGCTTTGAGTTCCGGGGTGTAGACCTCCTCCTCCCCTCTCCGATGGCGATGGGGTTCAAGAGAAAGAAGAAGAAGATCCTGGTCCCGTTTGTCAAGCCCTGCTACGGCCCGATACTTGTAGAAGTGGATGCAAGGGATGGGGATTTCGACAATATCATGGAGAGGCTCGGGTCTGCGAAGGCGTAAGAGTCCCTCCATCTCCATGTGCCCCTGGCAAAGGGCCGGCTCAAGCCTCCCTCACCATTGCCCGCACCGACATCCGCGGCCGCGCAGTCCCCCTCCTCCCACGAGATGGTCCGCTGGGCCGTCGCCACCACATGCACCCCCGCCGCGTCAAGCATCTCGAGGGTGATGGTGATCGGTCGTTCCTGGACGAGCGGGTCGTTCCAGGTCCAGTAGACAGGCCCCCGAGTCCCTGATTGCCATCTGCCCCTCGTCACGCACCATAAAAGTGGGAGCGTCCCACCTGAAGAAGTGACCTTCGGAGGCTGTCCAGCGGAACGCGTATGCACATTCGGAGGCGTTGACCGCCCCAGGGTCAGGGACGAAGGGAAGGCCCGGCACAGATGAAAGACTCTGGGAATACCGGGGCATCTTCCTCGATAATTGGGGCCTCGACCCTCGAAGGGCAGCAGGGCGGTGCGGGACTGTCGGCGAGGCAGCCGCCAAGGAGCAGCCCCATCACGAGGAGCAGGATGAGAGAGACGGGGGTTCTGATCATTCACCCACCCCCCCTCGCAGGAGAGTGAGGCTCGCTCCTCCCAGTGAGACGGACCGAACGGGTCCGCACCGCCTTCACCCTGACGCCATCTTCTTCAGGATCCAGGCCATGTTCTCCCCGAGTGCCTGCATGGTCCTGATGCCCTCGGCGTCTGTTTCCACGTCGCCGGGGTTCAGGCCAAGCCCGATGTTCCAGTAGATAGACCCCACCGTGTACATCCCGCTGATGCCAAAGAAGTGGTTGATGGTGTCAAAGACGTGGATCCCGCCCGCCCTCCGTGCCGCGACCACCGCCGCCCCCACCTTCCGGGAGAAGAGCCCGCCGTTTGCCATCGCCACGAAGCCCGCACGATCGATGAGGGCCTTTGTCTCGGTGGAGACATCGGCAAAGTACGTAGGCGATCCGATCAGGATGCCGTCGGCAACAACCATCTTCTTGATGCACTCATTGATGACATCATCATCAAAGACGCACCGCTGGTCCTGATTTACAAAGCACTTCCCACAGGCCGTGCACCCGTGCACCTTCTCGCCCCCGACATGGACCAGTTCAGTCCTGATCCCTTCGTCTTCCAGGACACCGAGCACCTCTTTTAGCAATACCTCGGTATTTCCTCCCCTCCTCGGGCTCCCGTTGAACGCAACCACACGCATGATCATCCGGTGGAGGCCGGACCATATCAATGTCACGGGGATATCGGGGTGTCCAAAAAAATTTTCGGGATACACTAATAAAGCCACCTGTATACAGAATGAGACTGGCGGGTGCGATTCAGGTTGGTATCCGCTCGGCCCTCCACCGGCAGGTATTAGGGGAAACGAAGCCAATTATTACGAGTTTATTCTCACAATTGCGGCGGAATGGCACCCTATCCCTCCCCCGCACACCCGGGTGATCTCCATCCAGACGAGCGATCCCTCCCCACCGGACACGAGCGATATCGATACTCCTGCTCCTACGAACGTCGAAGCACACCGTCGTGCTATCACGAGGGGGGTCTCTCTTCTTACCGGGGACCCACGCGTCGCAATCCGGAAACTCTCGGGGCCGATGATCCTCGCGATGCTGCTCATGTCGCTCTACAACCTGGCAGACGCAGTCTGGGTGGCGGGCCTTGGCCCCGGGTCTCTTGCGGCGGTCGGGTTCATCACCCCCCTCTTCATGATCTTCATCGGCCTCGGAAACGGCCTCGGCGCAGGAGTCGCATCGGCAGTTGCACGGCACATCGGGGCAGGGAACAGGAATGCGGCAGAGAACGCCGCAGTACACGGGATTCTTATCGGCATGGCAATCGCCGCAGTCCTGACGCTGCCGCTCGTCATCTTCGCAGAACCGATCGCCGCGCTCCTGGGAGCAGGCGAGGTTACGCCCATTGCCGCCGAATATGGAAGAATCGTCTTTGCCGGGGCCGCCTTCATCCTCTTCAACACCATCGCCTATGCGATCCTCAGGGGCGAAGGGGACACGAAGAGGACGATGTATGCAATGGCCGCGTCGTCCATCCTCAACGTCATCCTGGATCCCATCCTTATTTACTGGGCCGGCTGGGGGATCGCGGGGGCGGCGATTGCAACCGTCATCTCGATGGCGCTCGTATCGCTCGTGATCCTCTACTGGTTTGTGATAAAGAGAGACACCTACCTCTCCATCTCCCCGCGGATCTTCGTCCCGGAGCGGGAGATGACCGGAGACATCCTCCGGGTAGGTCTCCCGGCAAGCGTCGAATTTCTCCTGATGTCGATACTCGGGGTGATCATCAATGCCGTCCTCGTCATGGTGGCCACCATCGATGCGGTGGCCGTGTATACCTCGGGATGGCGGCTCGTGATGTTTGCGGTCATCCCGGTCATCGCCATCAGCACGACGCTCATATCGGTGATCGGTGCCGCATACGGGGCCAGGAACTTCGATAACCTGAAGACCGCCCACTCGTACGCCATTCGCCTGGGGACTGTGATTTCAGCCGTCATGGCTGTCGGCATCTTTCTTTTTGCCCCGCAGATCGCGTTCCTCTTTGCCTATACCGAGAGCATGGCCTCCCTTGCCCCCCGGATCGCCCTCTTCATGCAGGCGATCACCGTCCTCCTCGTATTCATCCCCATCGGGATGATGTCCCTCTCGGTCTTCCAGGGGACCGGCCGCGGGATGGTATCGCTTCTCATCAACGTGTTCCGCATGCTCGCATTCGTCGTGGTCTTTGTCTATATCTTCGGGATTTACTTAAGATACGGGGAGATTGGGGTCTGGGCAGGGATAATTCTCGGCAACATCATCGGGAGCGTGGTGGCATACCTCTGGGCCCGGGCATACGTCTCGCGGCTGGTGGCGGTCGTGCGGGAGTGACGTCCCCTTTTAAAAAGCGCGAAGAAACCGTTTTTTCGCGGGAACCAGGACCGGGAAGAACCCGGACACTCGAAAGGATGGGCGGAGACTGGAGAGAAGAAAAGATCGCGGGTGCGGAGTCTTCAATCGAAACGCAGGCGATATTTCCTTGCAGGAGACGGGGCTTTCGAAGGAAAAATTATGGAAGCGATCTCCAGGAAAAAAGGAAGACCATTCAATGCTTTGCCCAGAAGTAGAGCGATATCGCGATGATCGTTGCGGCAGTGCCAAGACCATACCCGAGGATGTCGG
>CAZRCH010000086.1:0-4628 GCA_964598545.1 uncultured Methanolinea sp.
CATGCTATAACATGGCAGATCTTTCTCCGTTCCCGTCAAATACCTTTCCCGGCTGGTCATTTATGTCTCCTGGAGTATAAACTCCGGCATGGCGCCTTGAAATTATTTCCGGCCGCAATCCCTTTTAGTGGTGTACTGCTTACCTGGAATGGCAGATGGACTTCCCTTTGATACTCCTCGTTGGCATGTCGCTTGCAGTGGACTGTTTCGCGGTATCACTTGCAGCCGCAGCGGCAGCGCCCACACAGAGGGTGAACCTCGCTCTGGTCCTCGGGGCGGCGTTCGGGCTGTTCCAGGCCGGGATGATGGTGCTTGGATGGCTGGCAGGTTCAGCCCTGGTGGAACAGATATCAGGTATCGATCACTGGCTCGCGTTCGTTATTCTCTCGCTCATTGGTGGAAAGATGATTTATGAAGGGTTGAAGGGAGAAGAGGGCCGTGAGAAGCGCGATTGTCTCCTCCTCCCGACCGTCGTCATCCTCGCGGTTGCAACCAGTATAGACTCACTTGGGGTGGGCTTAACCCTCGCATTTGTTGCCCAGGATATTCTGCTGTTCGCTTCTGTCGCAGGGACCATGGCCTTTTTCTTCGCCTGCGCGGGGGCGATGCTCGGGGGCATCCTTGCAGCGAAATATGGAGAGTGGTTTGAGGCTCTTGGAGGGATCATCCTCATCGGGATCGGCCTCCGAATCCTCATTGAACATCTCGCAATCCTGTGATTGCTTGTCCTGCAGGAAGGCCCCAGTGGGAAAATGTGCTCCTCGTCCGATTCTCTCATCTCACCCGGAATCCCTCCTCATCGGCAAAGAAAACCCATCGATCCATGGCGAGCCCTGCGAATATTTATCACCCCGATCCTCTCACCTATTGAGTGAAAGGAGCCTGTTTGAGGAGATGTCAGATATATACCAGTCAATCTACAAGAAACTCGAGAAGATCGGGGTCCTCGATGTCCGGCAGTACGCCGTGATAGAGATGCCGCCCTTCGTTCCACTCTGCATTGACCGGCTCTCTGACGATGTCTATGCACTCTCCCAGAACCCCGAGGTGGACGGGATCATGATCGCCGATCCCGACATGGAGATACGTGTGGACCGTGTCAGGAAGACCGCCGAACCACTCACCTTCCAGGCAGGCGATACAAAGAGGGAAGTGTATACCGCTCCCGGAAAGGTGGATCTCAAGGCAAGGAACGAACTCTCCCGTTTTCTTGACACATGGCTTTCGGATCTTATTGAGAAAGGATTTATCCGCGATCAGTAAGATGGGCCCGTTGTACATGCTTCAGGGAGGCGGGCAGTTCATAAAAGTGACGGATTGGTGCCCTGCCATGAATCAGAGGTGTCCGGCTATCCCCCAACACTCTTTACCTGGTGACCGTGCGGGAAATGCACTGACATGATCGATCACGACACGGATGTCAACCTTACCGGGGCACCCTTCTATCATCCCGCATTTGAGGAGGCTTACCAGTATATCATCGGCCATTACGCCATCCCCAAAAGACCAGTTGCCATCTTTATACCCTGTGCGCTCAGAAAACCCTACAGCCACAGTCCAAGCCACATGCTCTTCAGGCGGCTGATACGCGATGTGTTCTCCGATGACGAGTATCACCTGGTGGTCTTTGGCACCTGCGGAACGGTCCCGGCAGAACTGGAACTCATGTACCCCTTTGCCCACTACCACTACATGCTCGGGAGGTGCAAAGATGACCGGACGCTTCGCGATTTCCTCGAGATTGAGACGTACCGCCTGGAAGGGTATCTCCGGAGAACGAGGCACCATTACATTCGTCGGTGTGCCTATTGCATAGGAATATTCCGTGAGGCGATGGTCCGAGCCTCCGCGAGGAGCGGAGTATCCCTCGATCTCCTGCTCCCTTCAAACCCAGTCATCGAGCGGATGCGTGATCCGGACTGTCCATTCCCCGAGGGGTCACTCTCAATGAAAGAGTATATGGATGAATTCAGGAAAGGGCTGCTCTCGATGAGGGTTTGACAGCGCCTCCGTGCCATGTGGGAGCTCTGCCCTGACCCAGGAATTGTTCCTCTTTCAACCGGACGTGGACAGTTCCGGGACGATCATCAGCACCAGGTTCCAGGGATTTTGATGCCCCCCCGGACTCTATGCACCATCCCCCATTTCTCTTCAATAGGGTCTTTTTTTTCATAAATGAGCGCCATTCAGGGCCCTGGTGATTCCAAAAGGTTTAATTAGGATTGCTTTCCATGTAATATCAGGTGTATTAGTGTCCAACTAAGTCACCGACTGAACGTTCCAATCCATGGTGGAAACCCTGCCCTGAAAGGCAGGGTGGACGCCTCCTGTTGATGCCACCAAATCCCTTTTACATATTGTTCCAGAGTAGCACCCGTTCCCTTTCGCTGCCTGCAATGGGTATCACTCATTGCAAGGAGTAATAAAAACCGGCATCCCCTATGAAGGGAAGTGCCCCGTGAGGATTATTCCGGACACACATGTTCGGCCCCAGGATGCCTCGTCTCTCACACCTGCATCTCTTACGCCGTTTTGGGATGAAGGTTCGACGCGTCCCGGCATCATGTTCCTTGAACATACCTCTTCGGCCCCAGTGATAGAATGTCTCTGCCGCCCATGGCCTTTTTCGCCGCTCTGGACCACGGACTCATTCCATACTGGAAGTATGTTGCCTGAACATTTGTTCGGCCCCACGATGAAACGTCTTTATCGCCCCCATATCGTTCAGCCGTTTGGATAAAGGTGCTCATTTCACCCTGGCACGTATCCCCAGTCAGTTCCTCACTGAGGCGATCCTAGTAGAGCTTCTATAGTATAAATAATTTATCCTTTGGAGTTCACATAGTGTGGGAAGTGCGGGCTTATATACCCATCCCGCGCATAAAAACCCACTGGTTCTGCAGGGGAATGTCATGCACTTTCCTGAATTGGTACAAAATCCCATCAATGTGGTTCGAGAAAAGGGGGCGTTATTTTACCCTGATATACCACCCCGTATGGGTTTCATCAAGGATCTTGCCCTCCACAGGCCTCGTTGCAAGACTTACGACAATCATGGCGACCACGGCAATGACCACACCATACAGGCTGAAATGAACCGGAAGCGGGGCAATCTTGAAATATGTGATCCCCCCGAAGGCACAGGAAGAGACCAGGCCGAGTACCATTGCCGCAAGGGCCCCCTCGCGTGTCGCCCTCCGCCAGTAGAGCCCTGCGAGGAGGGGGACTGCAAAGGTGGCGAACATTATGCCAATGCCCGCCCATATAAGCCACACCAGCATTGCAGGAGGGTCAAGGGCCAGGACGACCGTGATGATGGCGGTCGCCGCGACCGCAATCCTGCTGACCATGAGCACCTGATCATCTGATGCCCCCGGCCGGAAGACGTTACGGTATATGTCCCAGCTGAAATAGGTACCGATGGTCAACATGAGCCGATCCGTGGTTGACATCACTGCGGCAAGGATCACCACCGCAAATAGTCCCCAGACGACGATATTGGGAATTGCCGACTGAATACCGTATATGAATACAAAATCACCCGCATTCTTCACTTCCGGAAGTGTGATGATTCCCTCCTGGACAAGCACGATGCCGGCAAAACCGCCGAATTTCAGGAGGAACATGACCGCCCCGTAAATGAGGAATGCAATCAGCGGTGCCCACCCGAAGTATCGTGCATCCTTGACAGCCAGGATATTGTTGATCACATGAGGTGCACACGCAAGACCGATCATGAGCAGGAGAGAAAACGACACCACGTATGCAGGAGTGAAGAGGCCGTCCGCTACCCATGGTTGCACCAGTTCAGAACCGGTCGCCGCCATCACCTCGTTTATGTGGGTGAATCCCCCGGCTTTCATGATCACCATGGGCGCCATGACCACCACGCCCACGATGAGGATGAGCCCCTGGATCAGGGTGGTCCAGGTCACGGCATAGAGACCACCGATAACTGTGTAAATGGTCACGATGAATGCACCAAGAAGAAGCGCGACCCAGTGGGGAAGTCCGAAGATCCACATCAGCACGATGCTGACCGCCGTGTACTGTCCGGCAAGGTAGATCATCGAGACAACGATGCCTGAAAGGGCCGAGAGCGATCGGAGCGCTTTCGGACTGTCATACCGGTGCACGAAGTAATCCTGGACAGTCAGGTACCCGTTCTTCCTTGCCAGACCATGGATCTTCACGCCGAAGAAGATAATGCAGAATGCCACTGAGAGCGGGACAAATATCTGCTCCCATATGGTCGGCCAGCCAAAATTAAACCCAAGTCCCGAAACACCAAGAAGTGACATCCCGCTGCATACCGATCCGACCATGAGCATGGTGAAGAGCCAGAACCCGAGGGAACGGCCTGCCACCACATAGTCGCTCATGGAATGGATCTTCTTTGACGCCCAGACGCCAATGCCTACAAGCCCGAGGAAATAGAGCGCGACTATTGCAGCATCAATTGGATCAATCATGAGAGCGCCGCCCTGTAATGGAGGCCCCAGAACAGGAGCAGGAGAACGACAATCAGTACCGTGCCACCGACGGCGGCGATCGTGAGCATTGGCAGACCGAACATGTGTAGATCTTCATTATGTGTGCGATACGTGACATAATGGATTCGATTTTTT
>CAZRCH010000087.1:0-4359 GCA_964598545.1 uncultured Methanolinea sp.
TATGAATCCCCTTTCGGCGAGAGGGAACCTATTTCATTCCATTCCCGCAACTCTCACACAATGAATGGGATTGAAGGAAGCCACCTGTACGATCTCTCGGGAGAGGACCCGCTCATCCGCATCCTCTTCTTC
This sequence comes from uncultured Methanolinea sp., assembly GCA_964598545.1. Taxonomy (GTDB): domain Archaea; phylum Halobacteriota; class Methanomicrobia; order Methanomicrobiales; family Methanospirillaceae; genus Methanolinea_A. The sequence continues at coordinate 133 of CAZRCH010000087.1, forward strand.
CTCTTTGTCGCAGGCGCCATCCTCTGCGGATTCTACCTCGTCTTCCGCTTTGGGAAGAGAGAGGAGATGTACGTCCACCCCTGCGTAAAGCGCCTCATCGATTCCATCCGCCGGAACAGGTGACCTCGCGATAAAGCGGCCATGCAGATACCGGCAATCATCCCTCGTGTCCTTTTTTCATGCGGACGAGGGGGTTTGCCCGGAACCGCTTCGCCGGGCAGGCCAGGCCTCTTTTTTCCCCTCTGCCCGCAGATGGAGTCATTTCGCCCCCCAAAAAGGGCTTCGAGCGAGCCTTTCAGGGAGCAGGGCGTCACGGTCCCCTTCACGGGCTTCCTGCACTTCCTGCAACTTTGCGCAACCAGAAGAACACCCCAAGTGCCGCGACCTGCATCAGGATGGAATAGGCGAAGAGCGCAATCAGATCGACCTCGTAAAGGAACCCGAAGACGATGCTCCCGGCAAACCACGCCCCGCCATAGAGGGCGTTGAAGATGCCGTAGGCAAACCCCCGCTTCTTCACCGAGGTCAGGTCCGCGAGCGCGGCCCGGAGGATGGTCTCCTGCCCGCCCATGGAGATCCCCCAGAGGACCGCGGCGGCAAGCGCCCCCCCGTACCCGAACGAGAATGCCAGGGGGGCGATGGGGATGTTTGCCACCGGGATCAGGACGAGCACCGCGAGGCCTGCCCGGTCATAGAGCCTCCCCAGGGCCAGCGCACAGAGGGCATCGGTCGCCATCGCGATGGCGAAGAAGACCGGGATCTGGGCTTCCGGGACCGTCCCGGCGGCGCTGAAGTGGTAGGCCATCAGGGGGAAGACGAGGAACCCGGCCATCGTGAGGAGCGTGAACGCCCCGTACGGGACCATGATCCGCAGGGTGTGGCCCTCCCGGTACGTCTGGCTCGTCCCCTCTTCGAGTGATGCGGGGTCCGGGATCTTCCTCCACGCCAGCAGGAGGGCTGCCACCAGCAGGACGAATGGGATGGCCATGAGGGCAAAGCCTTCCCCGTACCTGCCCGTCAGGGCAAGGGATGCGGCAAAGACCAGGGGGCCTGCGACCGCCCCGACCTGGTCCATGGCCTCGTGGACCCCGAATCCCCACCCGCGTCCCACCTGGTGTGCGGCATGGGAGAGGATCGCGTCCTTTGCAGGCGACCGGATCGCCTTTCCAAGCCGCTCGACGAGGAGGAGCACGACTGCTGCCTGCCAGGAGCCGGCAAAGACAAGGAGCGGGATGGCCCCGATCATCAGGTAGCCTGCGATGGCAAACGTCCAGTAGTTCCCGGTCCGGTCGGCGGCGTACCCCGAGACGAGGCGGACCCCGTACCCGATGAACTCGCCGAGCCCCGAGATCCACGCGACCGTGAACGCCGATGCCCCGAGGATGAGGAGGAACGGCCCGGAGACGCTCCGGGCACCCTCGTAGATGATGTCTCCAAAGAGGCTCACCACCCCGAGGAGGAGGATCAGGCGCATCGCGGGCGAAAGGTCCATGAGTTCCCGGAATTTCATTGGCCTCGCCCTCCGGGGAGAATGCTCCCGGATCCCGGGGTGTCGTTCCCGGCCCGGGATTCCCGGACGGCAGGGTCGTCCCGTGTCATGCTCAACGATGAGGGGCCGGGAACTCAAATACCTGCCCGACAGAGATTATTGAGCGCTATTGTTGGACCCATGGGAACCTTCACTATCCCATATCTGCGACGGGACATGAGGGAACATGTCGCTCTGGCCGTATATCGAGATGGTGGGGGCAATCTTTCTCATCTTTGTCGCCATCACCATCGTCCTCCCTGAGGTGGGACATCTCACCGGCGTGGACGTCTCCACCGTCAACTCCGGCCTCGTCGTGGTCGGGCTTGCCCTGGCCGGAGGGCTTATCGCCTCGTTCCTGGGGAGGTGACAGAAATAGGCCTGATGCGCGAACTCAGGGAAGGCGGCGTCACGTCAAAGACGCTCCTTGCCGCATTCTTCGCAGGCGCCCTCGCAGCCCTCGCAGGGTTCCTCGACATCCACCCGTCGCGGGTATACGCATCGCTCCCTGTCGACGGCAAGCTCCTCCTCTGGTTCTCGGTCTATTCCGTCATCCTGTACTTCGCGTTCCGCTTCTGGGGCGAGCGGAAACGGTGAGATCATTTTAGGCTGGAAGAGGAGCCGGGAGCGGCCGCCAGGTTCCGTGCGGTGAGTGCCACGGCTGGCGGGCCACCTGCGGAGTGAGGAGGAAGAGAAAGGATTTTTCTCCGGGGTGCCGCACCCGGACTATTTTCCCTTCCGCAAGTTCCGCCACGTCTCACCTCCACCAGAAGACATGAGCGCCTCCCGAAGAGACGGACCCGTGCACCTGTGAAAAGGCGTATTCTGTCCAGCCGGGTCAGCGGGGACCTTCGGGTCCAGCCGGGAGAGATGCACCGCGAGGAGTCCCCTCGTGCACCAGGACAATCGGCCTTCCCAGCACCCGCTCGAGGAGATCGGCTTTCTCACGCGCCATCCCGATCTCCTGCGAGCAGTCCATGGAAGAGACGAGGGTGCAGGTCACCGAGTCAGGCGCCATGCTGCACCGGACAGATTGCACCGAGCCCCGGTGCATCCCGTCCAGCCCGTCGGCGACCCTGATGATTCCCGCGAGGAGGAGGAGATCCCGCTGCATCTCCGCGGGGAGCAAGGCAAAGTAACCCGAATCCTCCACGCGACAGGCACCGCGGTGCACGCGTGCGAGGAACCCGATGGTCCCCCGCTCGTCAAGCGAGAACGGGAGGTCTTCGGACTCATGGATCATCGACGCGCTCTCTTTCGCGTGCCCCTTCTTGCCCCTGCTCCAGCCGATATCGTGGAGGAGGCTCGCGAACTCGAGCATTGAGCGCTCCTTTTCTGCCAGGTGGTGGATGCCCTGGAGCTGGTCGAACATCTCAAGAGAGAGGCCGGCAACAATCCGGGAGTGCCCCTCGCCTTCCGGGTAGAGGCGGGCAAGCCGGGATACCGCATCCCTCTTCTCTTTTGGAGGGGAGAGTGGTTCCGCGGCGAACTTCGCGCGATAGTTCGAGCAGACCTCGTGCTTCAGCGCATCCCAGAAGCCGCTCTTCTCAAGGCGGTCCCAGGAATGGACCATGCTCCGGTAGATCCGCCGCCTCTCCTTTTCGCGGTCCCTCTGGAATGCCTTCAGGCCAGTGATCACTGCGGGTCCTGGCCGGGTCGGATCGTCAGGGGAACGGGGCCGGGAACGCTCCTTTACGATGAGCAACGTCACCGAATCGATCCAGACATCGGTATCGTGGAGGTCGCCGAGGATCTGCTGGAGGCGGGCGATCCGTGCAAGGTACTTCCGGAGACCGAGCCGAAAGAGTGGTGCGAAGATCTCCATCGTGTAGCGGAGGTGCTTGGCGGCGATGCGCATGGCGTGGTGCTCGGCGACCGCGTCGGGATCATGGACAGATGGGGTGAAGGACCTGAGTGCAAGGTAACATTGGCCGATCTGCTCGGCGGCAAGGAAGTGGAGCGTGCCCGGAGCGTGGCGCTTTCGTGTGCCCTGCCCGGGAAGGGGCAGGTTACGGTGTGCGGCAGCGCGGACCAGGTCAGGGATCTTCTCTTTCTCGTAGGAATCCAGGGCCGCGACCACCTCCTTCTGGTGTCCTGCCCTCTCCTTTCGGAGCTTCTGGAGGAGAAACTGTATCGCGTCAAGGACAGGCGGGACAGGGTCCGGAGGTCCCCCTGCCTCATGGCTGCCCGTGATTGCACGCGCCCGCTTTCTGAGTTTCTTCAAAAACGCGATCTGCACGTCCGCGTCGCGTGCCTGCCCGAGCGCCCTGGTGATGCTTCGGGTCCCGCGATACACCTTCCGGAATCTCCTCCCGCTGAAACAGGGCGAAAACGTGTTCAGGCAGGCACGCATGCGCCTCGAGGCCACCCGCATCCGGTGGAGGTGCTCGATATCCTCCCCTTTTCTCACGCCCTCTATCTCCTCGCAAAACGCATCGATGAGCAGGAGAAGGCGGTGGGACGCAAAGGTGCAGATAAGAGGGGAGGCACTCTTTTTGTGCGGGAACGGCGTTCTCGTGGAAGGATTTCCGAGTGGGTCCGCCGGCCGGCGCTGCTCCCGTGCCGTTGTAGCTCTCCTTGTCATCGCAAGACACCCCTGGCAATAATCAATCGGGGTGATCTCCCTGGTTCTCCTCGCTACAAGGTTTTTTCTCAAGGGCCAGGAACATAAACACAGAGAGCATGGTCGGGCTCTTTAT
>CAZRCH010000088.1:0-4292 GCA_964598545.1 uncultured Methanolinea sp.
TCTGTGCACGAAGCGAGTCCAGGCATTCTTTTAAAAAACGCTCCCCGTTGTAATTGACAATAATCACACTGACTTCCGGATCCACGGCTGTCATGGAAAATCCCATGTATCCCTATTATCACGCAAAAATCGTATTATCGCCAATCGTGCAATCATTCTCCCACCTGGCATTCCAGGAGCCTCCCGGCATATATGGAACCTGATTTGCCCTTATTGGAGGAATGGTGTGAGAAGGCTTCAAAGAGATCGTGTCGAACTCTATTGGGATGTTCCGGATATACCGTTGTTGCTCTATTATCTGGAAGTTGAATGCCGGGTGAGAGTATGCTCATTTCACCCATTTCTTCCAGGAATGGGAGTATCCATGTCCTGGCGGAAAACGATTTTACATGAACTCCTGGGAAGGGAGGACAGCGATGGTGACAATGTCTTCTCGCGTTCTTCATCTCACATCCCCGCTTCTCCTCATGCTCTCCTTCTGCCACCAGGTCCGGACATATTTCATGATCATGTCCCTGGAAACGCATATCTTCACCGAAGATCTCTTTCCTGCGGCAGCGGGCAGTCCACGCAGTGCGTCCATCTTTGACTTCACAATGACCCGGATATGGCCATTCAGCGCGTAAAACGCAACTGATGCGATATTCCTCCCGATTATCCATGGCAGGGAGGAGAGGAGCAACCACGACGGATACGACTTTGCTATAAACCAGAGGATGTTCCTGTTAACGTAGTAGATGCAGAGGTCGGAGCCGTAATCAAGCGTCCCGCTGTTCTCGTGCCAGACAACGGCTTTCGGCCAGTAAAGGCAGTTCCATCCTGCAAGGAAGGCCCGGAAGGAGAGGTCGACATCCTCGTGGTATAAAAAGAAATCCTCGTCAAAGAGCCCGATATCGTCGAATAATTCCCTTCGGTACAGTGCCGCGCCCGCACATGCGCCGATAATTGGTCCGGGGGCATCGTACTGGCCGCGGTCATGTTCGAACATCCCCCGGTTCCATGCCGCACCGCTCCGCGAGATGCACATGCCGGTCGAGTTGATGCGGCCGTCCATGAGCAGCATTTTGGGTGCGACGGTGCCGACCGTGGAATCGGATTCCATCGCGGTCTTCACCTCTTCGAGGAAGTCCGGCTCAAGCCGTGTATCGTTGTTGAGAGTGAGGATATACTGCCCTTTGGCCTTCCGAATCCCTGAATTTGTCCCGCCCGCAAACCCGAGATTCACAGGGTTTTCAACGGTTAAAATCCACGGGAATCGCTCTTTTACAAAGGATACGCTCCCGTCGCGGGATGCGTTGTCGACGAGGATCGTCTCGAAATCGCGATATGTCTGCGCTGCGATGGAGGAGAGGCACCCCTCAAGAAAATGCTTCCCGTTATAGTTGGGGATGACAATGCTGATCACCGGACGTGTATTCCCTCCCTCAACCGATTACTCCTGCGTGTTCGCATCTCATTATGGGGGTCACAAGGTACAATAGCTTTCGCGACGGGCAGCGAAAACCAACTGGTGAACCCATCACGTTCGTCCATACGGAAATCTCCTGGAGGTGGGCGCAAGCATCGGAAACGGATCGTTGATGACGGCTTCATTTTCTTCGGCTGTTGTGCTGAATCGCTTCCAGATAAAGAGAATGATACGTATCAATAACACGGTCCCAGGAATACCGCTCTCTTGCGATATGGTTTCCCTCTGATCCAAGCCTCATCCCGAGATCGGGATGGTCCATCAGGAGCCGCATCGCCCGGCAGAGTTGCAATGGATCTCCTGGTTGGAGCACGAGGGCGTTCTCCCCGTCCGTGCAGATTTGAGTTATCCCCCCAACTTCTGTGACAATGACCGGGAGTCCCGCTGCCCAGGCTTCAAGGAGTGTCAAAGGCATCCCCTCCCAGCGCGAGGGGAGCACGAATGCATCGGAAGATGCATATTGTGACACCAGCTCGTCTCTTGGCACACTTCCGAGAAGTTGCACGTGAACGTCGAGCGATCTCTCAGAAATCTGCCGTGCAAGGTCTTCCCTGAGTGTTCCATCGCCGACAATATTGATGCAAAAATCGTTCTTCACCTCCCTGAGAATAGATGCAGCCTCGATGAGTATATCCAGTCCCTTCTGGTGTTCAAGCCTCCCCACGCACAGGAACTGTATCGGGGGCCTCGCGGGCGTGTTTCTCTGGACCCTGAAGAGTGCACTGTCCACCCCATTGGGAACATACTCCACACGGGAGATGCCGAGCCTCGAAAAAGCGGGGATGCTGCTCCCGTCGACGGTGGTGATATACTCAAATATCCCGTATTTCAAAAGAAACGCTTCGACGGCGCGCTTGAGGGGTGAGAAATTCGTGTCATTGAAGCAGATTCCGTGGCATGTCTGGATTACTGGAATACCCCACACACGGGCAGGAAATGAGACGAGGAAACCCAGTTCAGCCGAGTGAGTATGGATGATGTCAGGTTTTTTTGCTGCAATGACACGAATGGAGGTGAATAGAAAGCAGACCAGCGAAAGCATCCTTTTTGGGGTAACCCTGTCGAGGTTCGCGGCGGTATCAAGGATCCCGAACACCCGGACATTCCTCTTTTGCATCACTTCTTTCGTGTTGGTAGTAAGGATAACGATGTCGTGGCCTGCTTTCTCCTGCTGGATCTCGAGGCTGCGAACGACGTATGCATCCCCCCCGATGGCGTCAGGATACTTCTTGGAGATGTGCAGGATTCTCATAACGGCAATTTCCGGGCGGTATATGGGATCTGGTCAGGGATACCGGGCGGCAGTCCGGTGAACCGGCATGTTGTACTGCCCCCGATACCCCCTGTCATCCTACGTATATTTTCTCTCTGGATTTAATTAATAAAGGAGGTTACTCTCTGGCATTGTCGAGTTGCCTAACCCGGCATATCTCTTGTCTCCGGATGAAATATGAACCTGATCAACCCTTTGAAAGGAGATACCTTTAACCAATCCAGGAGAAATATTCCCATTCATCACCCGGTTAAAAACAGGAAATCTCCCATGCCCCGCCGCCGACGTGCAATTCCGAGGAAACCCGGACTCTCCCCTGGAACGCTTGCAATAGATGGAAAGCATACCGAGGGCCCGGTCAGGATCACGGTCATCGACTACGATGCGGCGCATTTTACCGAGAGACTTGTCGCCAGCGTCGAGGATTGCTACCCGTTCAGGGACACGGAGACGGTCACCTGGATCAACATCGACGGCCTCGGGAACACCGCAGTGATCGAGAAGATAGGGCGGCATTTCCAGGTCCACCCACTTATCCTCGAGGACATCCTGAACACGGGTCAGCGCCCCAAGATGGAAGACCTCGAAGATTACCTCTACGTGAACCTCAAGATGCTGCAGCTTGCAGGACCGGACAAAAAGATCAAGGGAGAGCATGTCAGCATGATCATCGGGCCAAACTACCTCATCTCGTTCCAGGAGGATGCAGGGGATGTCTTTGACCCGGTGAGGGAGCGGATCAGGAAGGACGGGAGGATCCGGAGGTTCGGGCCCGACTACCTGGCATATGCCCTTATTGACGATATCGTGGACAACTATTTCCTTGTGATGGAACACCTCGAGGAGCAGGCAGAAGACCTCGAGGAGGATCTCGTGCAGAATGCAACGCCTGCGTTGCTGCAGAAGATAAACCACCTGAAGAAGGATATGATCTTTCTCCGGAAGTCAGTCTGGCCGCTCCGTGAGGTCATCACCGGCATGGAGAGGTCTGAATCGCCCATCATCAGGGACACCACCGTAATCTACCTCAGGGACGTGTACGATCACGTCATCCAGGTCATCGACACCCTCGAGACCATCCGGGACATGGTCTCGGGGATGATCGACATCTACCTCTCCAGCCTCTCATTCAGGATGAACGAGATCATGAAGGTATTAACCCTCATTGCTACCATCTTCATCCCGCTCACGTTCGTGGCGGGGGTGTACGGGATGAACTTCCATTACATGCCGGAACTCGCATGGGAATACGGCTACATAACCGTCTGGGGAGTCATGATCTCGATGGTGGTGGCAATGCTCCTCTACTTCAGGAAGAAGCACTGGGTCTGATGCAGTCCATGGCAATCGATCATGGAGCAGGGTGAGCGGGATGGAACGATGGTTGATCCTCCTGCTGGCAATGGCGCCCGGTCTTTTCTGGCTTTACTACTTTTATTCAAAGGACCGATACGACCCCGAACCGGTAGTATGGGTCCTCGGGGTATTTCTCCTGGGGGCCACCGTCACGGTCCCTGTTGCGGTCCTGGAAGGCGTTCTCGGGGCGGTTGC
>CAZRCH010000089.1:0-4187 GCA_964598545.1 uncultured Methanolinea sp.
CGTCGTCCCAGATGTGCCCCTCGAGCTTCATCACCATCTCGTACATCATGGGGTCTTTCTCGGCGAGCTCCTTGAAGAACTTCGGGACCTTGCCGATCATCCGTTCGAGGTCTTTTGTATCCTTTGCCATACCTGCATCACTTCTTGAGCTTCATGGGCTGGCCGCAGCAGATGAGCTCTCCCCCGCCGACAACCTTGACCACGACGACGTTTCCACAGATCTCACACTCGTATTCCTGTCCTTCCTTTGATACGTTCACCATCTTCTTACCCTCCTATCGAAAAATCCCGGCGATACATTCAGGCCGGGAACCAGTCATGTTCACAAGGCGATGCACTGGGATACGCACTGGCTGCGAAGAAAAAAATGAAAGTTACTGGTTGCTCTTTCCGCGCTTTGGCGGGTGCATCACATCTTCAGCGGTCTTGATGTCCGGCCGGATGTGCGTCATCGGGAAACACTGATACTCTTCACAGGCGCACTGCGGGCATTTTCTGAGATCCTGCTCAACGGCATCGAGCTCCATCTCCCGTCCGCAGTCGATACAGACATATTTGCCCGGGCCCACTTTTTGCCCGGCCTTTGCCTTCTCGGTCAGGTCTATCACCAACTCGGTATATGGTTGCAGAGATTATTTATGGCTTTTGTTCTTCCCCATTTATTGGCATATTTGGAGTAATACGCACGGATAAAAGGAAATTGTCACATCATGCGCAGGAGCCGGCAACCGAAGATATATGGCTGGGTGCCGCCACTCTCATGTATGGGATTTCGCATCGTAGGGCTGCTCGGAAGCCCTCTTCCCCATGGAAATACCGCCAAACTCCTTGATGCGGCCCTCAGGGGGGCTTCTGACGCCGGGTGCGAGGTGGAGAAGATCGTGGTAGCGAACCTCACATTCCGCTCATGCAGGGAGATATTCTACTGCAGGGAGCACGAGACATGTGCAATGAAAGATGATATGACGGCCATCTATGAGAAATTCCGTGAACTGGACAGCCTGATCGTTGCGACCCCTGTCATGACGATGGGGATCCCAGGAGCATTGAAGTCCTTCATGGACCGGTTCCAGGTTTTTTTCATGGCAAAATACATACGGAAAAGATCCCTGGTCCCAAAGGGTCGGCGTGCCCACCGCCGTGGACTCTACCTTGGGATTTCCGGGATGAAGGTCGCGAATGTCTTCGAGGGGGCCAAGATGACGATGAAGGCATTCTTCTCCATTATCGACGTGGAATACTGGGATGATCTCCTGATTCCTGACATGGACACCATCCAAGACCTCACCACGAGACCGGACCTCCTGGAGTCGGCATACCAAAAGGGGTACGAGATGGGACGGCTGCTCATCGAAGGAAGCGCCTGATCAGATCTCTCCCCGCTCCTTAAGGCTCAAATATCCTGTACGCGCGACAATGAGATGATCAAGAAGCCTGATACCAAGGAGGTCGCCGGCATCCTTCAGCTGGCGCGTGATGGCCAGGTCCTGGGAACTTGGTTCAAGCGTCCCCGAAGGGTGGTTGTGCACGCAGATGACCGCTGCAGCCCGGTCGGTGATGGCGTCCGCAAACACCTCCCGGGGGTGGACGAGGCTGTGGTTCAGGAGCCCGACAGTAATGGTCCGGGTGGCAATCACCTCGTGCGCCCCGTTTAAGGTGATGCAGATGAAGTGCTCCTGGCGCTGTCCGTTCAGGCCGGCAACGAGGGGAAGGATATCGGCGGGGGACTGGACCTTTATACGGGCCTCCTCCTCTTTTTTGAGGTATCGCCGGGCAAGTTCCATCGACGCGAGGATCTGGGATGCCTTCCCTTCCCCGACCCCGCGTATGGCGGTCAGGTCATCGTAGGTGATCGTATCCGCACTTTCCCGAAAAAGCATGGCAATCTCCCTTGCCACCTGGAAGACATCGCGGCCCTGCGTGCCGTTGCCGATAATGGCGGCGATCAGCTCCTGGTCGGAGAGGCAGCAGGCCCCCTTGTTCGCGATCTTCTCGCGGGGCCTGTCGCACCTGTCTAGTTCCCTCATCCGCTTCATCTGGGATCGCAGGAGAAGCATGTGCGGGGGAACCACAAAAATGGCACGCATTCATACCCAAAAACACAGGCCAGGGACAGAAAAAAACCGGGGTTGCAGGCCTTTGCCCCGGGCTGGGATATGCCGGGGAGTGCCCGGGAAGTCTCCTGCACCCGACCGGGAAGAATATTTATTTATGGCGCCCTCTCTCAAACATACCACCATGGCAACCATGGAGAATGCGATGGAGGCCTTTGCAGGCGAGTCGCAGGCCAACCGTAAGTATGCCGCGTTTGCAGACCAGGCAGAATCCGAGGGATACAAGAACATTGCCCGCCTCTTCCGGGCGGCATCTGAGGCCGAGGCGATACACGCGAAGAAGCTCCTCAAGGCGATGGGAAAGATCCACGCCACGAAAGACAACCTGGCAGAATCGGTGTCAGGGGAGACCCACGAGTTCAAGGAGATGTACCCTGCGTTCCTGAAGGAGTCCGAGGCCGAGAAGAAGAGTGACATCGGGCTGGTATTCACCTACGCGATGAAGGCCGAGGAGGTCCATGCAACGCTCTACAAGGAGGCGCTCAACAACCTAAACCACGGGCAGGACATGTCCAACCGCACGGTGTACATCTGCCCCGTCTGCGGTAATGTCTTCCTTGGGACGGCCCCGGAGAAGTGCCCGATCTGCATGGCAGTCCGAAAAGTGTTCAGGACGGTCGATTAAACACAAAACCTTTTCTCCCTCCTTTCTACCCTGATACAAACAGGGGTTTCAGGCCGCGGGACCGGACTTATACTCATATGTTGATATAGGACCCTTGAGAGAGATGTTCATCATGAAGACCTCGTATCTGTCTCTTCCCCTCATCGCCTGTCTCCTGGTCATCGCAGCCGGATGTATGGGTAATGCTCCGTTCTCGTCTCAAACGCCTGTCCCCACAACGCCGCAGGCAACGTTTACTCCCATCCCCCCACAGACACCTGCAGTCTCCCTCGTTCCCGAGCCAACCGATGTCATGCCCCCCACGTACGCGGTGACAGTGCAGGTGGTCAAGAACACTATCGCCACCGATCCCTCCATCACGGTGACGTATGAAGGGGGGCAGGGCCTGGCATTCACGCAGTCCATGACTGCCGAAGTCATCCGGTCGGATGGGACAGTCGAACAGCAGACAGTGCAGAGCCCCCAGATGGGATCAGAGATCGTGCTCACCGGCACGACCAGGACTGACCGGGTAATCGTGTATGTGACTATAGTCAACGGGGTAACCTACAGGGTGTTTGACAAGGACATGCCGTTCCAGCCGATCAACCCCCAATACTGATGTACTGGTCTCCTTCTTTTTCCAAATTCTTTTGGGCAAGAAGGAGATGATATGGCTCCCCTTCTCGATGGGTGTTCAATCCAGGTATTTCATTCAGGGAACAGGAATCAACTGCCCTATCCGGTTCCACCACGTTTATTACTCATCCCCGGCAAACCCCCCATCATGCCCAGGGTCACCGTCTATCACACCCAGAACTGCCCTTACTGCCGCATGGTGAAGGCTTTCCTGGACAAGCATGGCGTCGACTACATGGCAGTCGACGTGGGGACCGACCGGGAGCAGGCCAGGAAGATGGTGGAGCTCTCCGGCCAGTACGGGGTCCCGGTCACGACCGTCGATGATGAGATTATCGTAGGGTTTGATGCCCAGCGGTTAAACGAGCTCTTCGGGACTGCAAGGGAAGGAGACATCTACGACGTCCTTATAGTCGGCGCGGGGCCTGCAGGGCTCACGGCAGGAGTCTACTGCTCGAGGAAGATGTTAAAGACCGTCATCCTCTCTGAAAACATCGGGGGACAGGCCCTCGAGAGCTGGGCGATCGAGAACTACATGGGGTACCGCATGGTCACGGGGGAAGACCTGATGCACAAGTTCGAGGAGCAGGTGAAAGGAGAGCACATACACCTTGAGCTTGACCGGGTCCAGTCGCTTGGGAAGGAGGGGGACCTCTTCGCGGTCGATACCGCAACGGGAGCCACCTATATCACAAAGACGGTCATCCTCGCCCACGGAAAACGTCCCCGGAAACTGGGGGTGGAAGGGGAGGAAAGGTACATGGGCCGGGGCCTCTCCGTCTGCTCAACCTGCGACGGCCCGCTCTTCCGGGACAAGGTGGTCGCCGTGG
>CAZRCH010000090.1:0-4092 GCA_964598545.1 uncultured Methanolinea sp.
GCCATCGCCCGCGAGGCGATGGAAAAGTATGGATTCGAACCGGAATTCCCCAAAACAGTGATAAAAGAGGTCAATGCCATGTCACCCGGCCTCTCCGCACAGGGACTGCACGGTATCAGGGACTTGAGATCCCTCCTCTGGTCGTCCATAGACAATTACGATTCGGAAGACCTCGACCAGCTGGAGTACTGCGAAGCCGGCAAGAGGGGAGAGATCCTGGTCAGGGTCGCAATCGCGGACGTGGACCACTTTGTCACAAAAGGCTCGCAGACCGATCGGCATGCTGCCCACAACGGCACGTCCGTCTACCTGGGAGTCGAGACGTTCCCGATGCTTCCCGACCGGCTCTCAAAGGGGATCTCGTCTCTTCTTCCCGGAGAGGACCGGTGCGCGATGGTGGTGGAGTATACGGTCCTTCCGGGCGGGAGCGTCCGGAACGGTGGTATCTACCGCGCGCTGGTCAACAACAAGGCAAAGCTCGTGTACGAGGAGGTCGGCGACTGGCTCGAGGGTGTCGCCCCTGTTCCCGTCTCTGTCAGCAGTGTCACGGGCCTCGAAGAGCAGATCCGGCTTCAGGCGGAGGTGACCCGCAGGTTGAGGAGCCGCCGCATGCAGAAAGGTGCCCTTGACCTGGAGACCCTGGAGGCTGAGCCGGTCATGAAGGGCGAAACGGTGCATTCCCTCGTGATCCAGGAGCAGAACGCAGCCCGCCAGATAATCGAGGAGTTCATGGTGGCTGCAAACGGCACGATGGTGCATGTCCTCGGGGGTGCGAAGGTCCCCATGATCCAGCGGGTGGTCAGGGTCCCGAAACACTGGGACGGGATCGTGGAGACTGCCGCAGCATACCGGTACAAACTGCCAAAACAGCCGGACTCAAAAGCGCTTGCAAAGTTCCTCGACAGGCAGAGGGCGGCAGATCCCGAACGGTTCCCCGACCTCTCCCTGACGATCGTGAAGCTGATGGGGCCGGGTGAATATGTCCCCTTTGTTCCCGGCGATACACCGATCGGGCATTTTGCACTGGCAGTGGTGGATTACACGCACTCCACCGCCCCGAACCGCCGCTACGTGGATATCGTAAACCAGCGCCTCCTGAAAGCGGTGCTTGACGGCGAGGCCGTGCCCTACCCGGGCCACGAACTTGGCCGGCTCGCAGAGTGGCTCTCGGACCGCGAGAAGGCCTCCCAGAAGGCAGAGCGGTTCATGAGGAAGGTTGCAGCTGCGTTACTCCTGGAGAGTCGTATCGGTGAGACATTCGATGCGATTGTGACGGGTGCCGCAGAAAAAGGGACGTACGTGCGTCTTCTCGATCCCCCTGCGGAGGGAAGAGTGGTGGAAGGGGAACGCGGGCTCCGGGTGGGCAACAAGGTCACAGTCAGGCTGCTCTCGACCGATCCACCACGGGGATATGTGGATTTCGCATGCGTGAAGAAGCCTCCACGATGAAGGCACAACATTCATCGCCATCCTCGCGAAACAGCATCCAATGGCAGGCCAGGTCATCCTCGTAACCGGTTCCACGGATGGGATAGGGAAGGCTGTTGCCCGTGAGCTCGCGGCACGCGATGCCGAGGTGATTGTCCACGGGAGGGACCCCGCGAAGGGTATGCAGGTGATCAGGGAACTGAAAAGTCAGGTCTGGAACCGGAACCTCGACCTCGTCACCGCGGATTTTACCTCACTTGAGCAGGTAAGGAGGATGGCAGCCGAGGTCTCGTCGCGGTATTCCCGCCTGGACGTGCTGGTGAACAACGCCGGGACCTACGAGAAGCAGAGGAGCCTGACTCCGGACGGCATCGAGACCACGTTTGCCGTGAACTCCATCGCTCCGTTCCTCCTCACGCATGAACTTCTTCCCCTGCTCCGGAAAGGCCATCTCCCGCGGGTAGTGAACGTTGCATCCATCGCACACCGGGAGATCAGGCAGGTCGACTGGGAGAACCTCCAGGGGGAGAAGCGGTACGACGCCTTCGGGGCATATGCCCTCTCCGCGCTCGCACACGTGACCCTCACCTTCGGAATGGCCTGGAGGATCGCAGGCAGCGGTATTTCAGTCAACTGCCTCCACCCGGGTGTTGTCGCCACAAAGATGCTTCGTGCAGGGTTCCCGGGGATACGCGGGAACGCACCCTCCGAAGGGGCGAAACTCCCGGTGTACCTTGCGATATCTCCTGATGTCAAGGGGATTACAGGAGAGTACTTTGAAGAGAGCGTTCAACCGACGCCGCCATCTGACCTCTCACGGAGCCGGTCTGTACAGGAGCGCATGTGGGAATCCGCAGCGAAACTGGCCGCCTGCGATGCCTGGTCGCGAAAATAATGGATAATTCGTGGAAAAGCCCTGCCAGGCAGCCTGAATCACCCGGATTATTCAATACTTTGCAGCAGTGCTGCGAGCAGTCCTCGGCCATCCCCTTCCGAATGCAAATCCCAATCTTAATGCTTCCTTCTGCGACAGTCCCTTTCATTCAGCGGGAGGCGGCATGCTCGAGAAGATCGACTTTGGGAAGCATATCGATGATCACACCTACGCAAAGAAGATCGCCCCCCTGTACCAGAGACTCGGTGTCCTCCAGCGGGCACACTGGGATCTCAAGGTTCCCATCATCATCGTTGTCGAGGGCTGGAATGCATCGGGCATCACCACGGTGATCGGTGAGCTGATCCAGTACCTCGATCCCCGTGGATTCGTCCTCCATTCCATCGGGTCACCAAAAGACGAAGAGCGGGCACGCCCTCTCCTCTGGAGGTTCTGGACGAGAACTCCTGCGAGGGGAAGGATGGCCATCTTCGCCCGGAGCTGGTATTCCCGGTCGCTTGCCGAGCAGGTATCGGGTATTGGCTGGAAATCCCAAATAAAACGCGCCATCTTCGATATCAACACCTTTGAGCGGCAGCTTGCCGACGATGGGGTAGTCATCATCAAGTTCTTCCTCCATATCAGCAAGGAAGAGCAGAGAAAGCGGCTCAACGAGAGGGAGGAGGATGCACTCACCTCGTGGATGATCACCCAGGGTGACTGGGACTTTCATGCGCACTATGACGACTATCTCCCGATAATCGAGGACTACATTTATGGTACCGATACCCACCACTCGCCATGGAACGTGATAGGTGCAACGGATGGCAATTACACGCGCCTTAAGGTATATTCGACAGTGATCAGAACCCTTGAAGAAAAACAAAAGGTCCTGGAGAAGAAACGGCAGGATAAATGTGGACCGGCGCTGACAAAACCTCCCAGGAACAGGATAAAACGGGGTGCAGAAGCACCAAGGCAGTACACCAGAGCAGAATATGAAATGATCCTCCTGGAGTGCCAGGAACAGGTCCATAATATCCAGTACCTGCTCTTCAAGCGCAGGATCCCCCTTATCATCGTCTATGAAGGGTGGGACGCCGCGGGGAAGGGGGGGAACATCATGCGGCTGGTGCGCGCGATGAATCCCCGCGGCTATGATGTGGTTCCCATCGGTCGCCCGGACCAGACCGAGCTCGAGCACCATTACCTCTGGAGGTTTTACCGGAGGTTCCCCGCAGCAGGCCATATCACCATCTTCGACCGGAGCTGGTATGGAAGGGTGCTGGTGGAGAGGATCGAGGGGTTCTGCGCAGAGAATGAGTGGAAACGTGCCTACCACGAGATCAACGAGATGGAGGAGGCGTACGTGGAAGGTGGCGGAGGGTTGATCAAGTTCTGGCTCGAGGTGAGCAGGGAGGAGCAGTACAGGCGGTTCATCGCCCGGCAGAACGATATCCTCAAGGAATGGAAGATGACCGAGGAGGACTGGCGCAACCGGGAGAAATGGAAAGACTACGAGAAGGCAGTCGAAGAGATGCTCTCCCGCACCAGCACAGGTATCGCACCATGGACCGTGGTTGAGTCAGATGACAAGTATTATGCAAGGCTGAAGGCGATTCAAACGGTCATTGCGTATGGGAAGGAGACACTCAAATAACCCCCGGGTAAGGACTTCCCGCGATAGCAGGAGTATCGGCGAGCCATCCTTACCTGACACAAAGTTTCTTAAAGGCGGCTGAAGGAATTGAGACTATGCATGATATTGTCACTACCAGGAAAATGGAGAA
>CAZRCH010000091.1:0-4028 GCA_964598545.1 uncultured Methanolinea sp.
CCGGCATTCGAAGGGAAGAGCATCCGCAAGGAGGAGATGTACGTGGAGTTCGGCGGTGGGCGCTCCCCGGCGTTCGAGCTCCTGAGGGTCCGACCAGGAACGGAAGTGAAGGACGGCGAGGTCCAGGTCATTGGCCCCGAGATCGAGGATATCAGGGAAGGATCTGCGGTCCCTCTCGCCATCCTCGTCGAAGTGGCAGGATCGCAGATGAAGAAGGAGTACGAGCCGGTCCTTGAACGGAGGATCCATAATTTTGTCAACTACGGCGAGGGCTCCTGGCATGTAGCACAGCGGAATATCATCTGGGTCCGGCTCTCAAAAGATGCGGTCGCCAAGGGCGTGCACATACGTGACATAGGCGTCCTCCTCGCCGCGAAGTTCAGGATGGACTTTCCGGACCTCCTTGACGCGGTCCAGGTCACCCTCATCACCGATGAGAAGGCGGTT
Source organism: uncultured Methanolinea sp. (assembly GCA_964598545.1). GTDB lineage: Archaea > Halobacteriota > Methanomicrobia > Methanomicrobiales > Methanospirillaceae > Methanolinea_A. Next base: position 448 of record CAZRCH010000091.1, read on the forward strand.
TTAGAGGAGCGGGAGAAAGCCGAGGCGGTGTACCTGGAACGTGACGAGAGGATCAGGGGAATGAAGGACACCGATGTCGATACCTTCTACTCCTGCACGCTCTGCCAGACCTTTGCCCCCAACCACGTCTGCATCATCACGCCTGAAAGACCGGCACTCTGCGGGGCGATCACATGGCTCGACGGCAAGATCGCCTATGAGATCGCACCGGCCGGGGCGAACCAGCCGGTCGCGAAAGGAAAGCTTATCGATCTCGAGAGGGGGGAGTTCGAGGGGGTGAACCGGTTTGTGAAAAAAGCGTCCCACGGGGAGGTTGACCGGTGCTCCCTCTACAGCATCATGGAGTTCCCCATGACATGCTGCGGCTGTTTCGAGTGCATTGCCGTCATGCTGCCGGAGGTGAACGGCTTCATGGTAGTCTCGAGGGAGTTCAAGGGAGAAACGCCTTCGGGAATGACCTTTTCGACCCTTGCAGGCACGATCGGGGGAGGAGCCCAGACGCCGGGATTTGCGGGGATCTCGAAGGGATTCATCCTCTCCGACCGCTTCCTCCAGGCCGAGGGCGGAATCGAACGCCTGGTCTGGATCCCATCAATCCTGAAAGAGGAGATCGGCACCCGTCTCCGTGACCACCTCAAGGCAAAGAACCTGGAATCGCTCTACGAGAAGATCGCAGATGAGAAGACTGCCGTGACCATCGAGGCACTGACAGAATTCCTCGCATCGGTGGACCATCCGGCGCTTGGCATGAAGCCACTGATCTAGGGAGGGCATGGCCATGGGAATCTCTACCATATCGGACTGGACCGGGCAGATCGGGGAACTTGTGATCGGCGCAACCAGGTCAGAGGGCGGGACCAGGAGCCGCACACTGAAGGTTGGAGGAGAAAAAGACCTCAACGGTATCGGCAACCCGCCTCTCGGGCATCCCGCGGTCGTTGCCTACGAAATTGCCGACGACCCTGACCTCTGGCCGGCGGTCGCCCGGCATGCGGCAGGAGATACCTCATCCGATCCTGCGGCATGGGCACGGTTCGCGGAGGCGGAGGTCCGCCCCGACCTGATCAGGCTGTACTGCACGAGTACCAGGAGACGCGGGTTCTCGGACACTGCGGGAATCAGGAAGACAGTCGAGGAGGTGCTCCAGGCAACAAGCCTCCCGATCAGTATCGAGGGAAGCAACGATCCCGCGATCGACAGCGAGGTCTACCAGAAGATCGGCGAGGCCGCTGCAGGTGAGCGTATCCTGCTCGGGACCGCAGAAGCGGGCCGGTACCGGAGCGTTGCGGCGGCTGCGATGGCGTATGGCCATTCCATCATTGCGCAGTCCCCGATTGATATCAACCTTGCCAAGCAGCTGAATATCCTACTCCGCGAGATAGGGATACCCCGTGACAGGATCGCGATCGATCCTTATACAGGAACGCTCGGGTATGGATTTGAATACTCCTACTCCGTGATGGAGCGTATCAGGACCGCCGCACTCAAGGGGGACGAGGATCTCGCCATGCCCATGATCAGTTCAGCGGTCGATTCGCTCACCGTCAAGGAAGTCAGGGAGGCCGAAGGTGAAGATGCTGACCGGATTGCGGTTGCATGGGAACTCTATGCCATGCTCCCGGCATATCTTGCAGGAGCCTCGATCGTCTCTGTTCGGCACCCGCAGACTATCCCGCTCCTCAGGGATGCATGTTCCTCGCTCTTCCATGCACACCATGGCGGAGGGGAGTGATTGCCCATGGCCTCGCTCAAACCCCTTGACATCTACAAGCTGCTCCCCAAGAAGAACTGCAAGGAATGTGGCGACCCTACGTGCCTCACGTTCGCGATGAAGCTTGCCGGGGGCAAGGCCCAGCCCGACCAGTGCCCGTACCTCGACGAGAATGCAAAGGCTATCCTGGGTGCCTCAACCCGGCCGCCCATCCAGAAAGTGAAGATTGGAGTGGGCGAGCGTTCCTTTACGCTCGGCGAGGAGATGGTCCAGTATCGGCACGAGAAGACATTCATACACGAGCCGGGCATCATGACAGCAGTCACCGACACCATGCCCATGGAACGGATAAAGGAGATCACCACCGATGTCCGCGACTATGTCCTCACCAGGATCGGGACCGATCTCAGGCTGAATGGTATCGCGATACGGTGCGAATCGGGGAGTCCCGGGGAGTTCTCACGTGCCGTAGAAGCGGTCGAGTCGGTTGCAGACCTGCCTCAAGTCCTGATGAGCACCGATCCCGTCTGCATGGAAGCAGGTCTTGGAGTCTCCGGCAACTACCGTCCGCTCATCTCTGCCGCAACGCATGAAAACTACCAGGAGATGTGCAGGCTCGCGAAAAAATTCTCCTGTCCGCTGGCGATACGGGCAGATACCCTCGATTCCCTTGCCGATCTCTCTTCAAAGTGTGCGACAGCGGGGGTCAGCAACCTCCTCCTGGACCTGACCTCGCCCTCCCTCCACGAAGTGCTGAACAGGACGACTGCGGTACGGCAGCACGCAGTGACCCGCCAGACCCCGGGACTCGGGTATCCCGTGTTCCTCGACTGTGCTCATCCACGGCTTGAGGATTCCTTCCTGGTTACCGGGGTTGCGAAGTTCGGCTCGGTGCTGGTCTGCAATCCCCTGTCAGAGCCAGCGAGGAAGGCGCTTCTTGTGCTCCGGCAGAACATCTACACCGATCCGCAGAAACCCATCCAAATCACCCCCGGGCTCTACAGGGTCGGCAGCCCCGGGAAGGACGCCCCGGTTCTCCTCTCGGTCAACTTCTCGCTCACGTTCTTCACCCTGCAGGGATACCTCGAGGCATCCCGCGTCCCGTCGGTGATGCTTGTGGTTGATACCGAGGGGCTCTCGGTCCTGACCGCGGTCGCGTCAGGAAAACTCCAGGAAGCGATGGTGAAGGAGGCAATCGCAAAGTTCGATCTCGGGAATGCGGTCTCGCACCGGAAACTCATCATCCCGGGATACGCCGCCCCGCTCTCGGGGAGGATTGAAGATGCCACCGGGTGGAAGGTTCTCGTCGGCCCGCGAGACGCTGCGGATATCGCCGAGTTCCTTCTCCAGGAGTGGAAGCCCTGATCATGCCGACGGTCACATTCCTCCCGAGTTTCCGGAAAGTCGAGATCGCGAAGGGGAAAACCATCCTCGAAGCCGCACAGAAGGCGGGCTTTCACGTAAACGTGGTCTGCGGCGGGCAGGGAAAGTGCGGGAAGTGCAAGGTTATCGTAAAGAGCGGGCGCGCAGAGTTCGACCACGAGCAGTATGAAAGCATCCTGTCATCTGCTGAAGTGGAGGATGGCGTCTGCCTTGCCTGCCAGGCGAAGGTCATCGACGACCTCAGGGTGGTGATCCCTGATGCCACGCTCGTCCAGGAACAGCAGATCCTCGTTGATTCCGGGGAGATTCCCACCGAACTGAACCCGGCCGTATGGAAGTATTTCCTCACGCTTGTGCCTCCCTCTCTCGACGACCAGTCACCCGATCTCACCCGGCTTCTCTGGGAGATAGAGAAGAGCGGCGGCCCCAAGGAGAGGGCCATCTATGCCCCGCTCGAGGTGATACGCCGGATACCCCGGGTTCTCCG
>CAZRCH010000092.1:0-3972 GCA_964598545.1 uncultured Methanolinea sp.
TAAATGGGGTCGCTGAGATTCGAACTCAGGTCACAGCATCCCGAACGCCATAGGATGGTCCAGGCTACCCCACGACCCCTCATTGGTACGGATTGAGATCATCGATTATCTCTTTGTGGGCAAGGAACATCCTGCGGCAGCAGTAGCGCTCCATGCCAAGGTCGTCGAGGATCTTTTTAGGATCCTCGCCGGCCTCCTTGCGGCGCTTGAACTCTTCATACGCGGGTGAGATGACTTTCCCACAGGTGAAACATCGTACGGGTATCATGCCGGTATGATCTCCCAGTTAATTTCCATATCTCAACGATAAGACTTTTGGAACTTCTTTCTCGCACCCCTGCCATGGGGTTTCTTCGATTCTTTCTGACGGGAATCGTTCACGAGCAGCGTCCTGTCGTACGAGAGGAAGACGTCCTTGATCTGGGGGTCGTTCGACCACCGGTAGATTCCCCTCGCAAGCGCGGTGCGGACCGCTTCTGCCTGTCCCATCATGCCCCCGCCCTTGACATCGATGGAGATGTCTATCCCCTCGATGGCTTTTGGAGCAAGCAGGATAGGCTCTGCAATCTTCAGCCGCACCATCTCGTTTGGGTAGAACTCTAGGGGAACGGAGTTGATCCGGACCCTGCCCTTCCCTGCCCTGACCGTCGCTCTTGCTATCGCGGTCTTCCTCTTTCCGCTGGTATTGATTATTTTTGCCATTCCTCTCATCACTCCTAATACCTGGCTCCGAGGAAAGTGCTCACCGCACCGACCGTGACGGTCTTGGGACTGTTCAGCCGGTTCACATGCGCCTCCTCAAGGACTTCCATCTCCTGGCCTACGAGATCCAGGGGGACCCCCACATAGACTTTCACCCTCTTGAACGCTTCCATGCCGGGTGCCCTCTTGTAGGGAAGCATCCCCCGGATCGTTCTCCTGACGATGTGATCGGGCCTCCGGGGGAAGAACGGTCCTCCCTCGCGTGACCCCCTGCTCCTCTTCCTGCCGTAAATTGAGAGCACTCTTGCCCTGCTCCCGGAAATGATGGCCTTCTCGGCATTGACAATGGCAATGGTCTCGCCATTGAGGGCGCGCTTTGCCACGATACTGGCCATCCTCCCGAGGAGGAGGTCTTCACCATTGATAATTGTAGTCATCCCGCATCACCTGAGAACCCTTATCCTGCTCCCCTGGGGGTTATCCTTCAAGAGCTCCTCGATCGTCAGGCACTGGCCATTCGCTTCAATGATCTTGGTCGCCGCGGACGCAGAGAACGTCAGCGCCGCAATCTTGACTGAGGTCTCCAGCATTCCGCTTCCGAGGACCTTGCCGGGGACCACAATGATCTCTCCATCACTCGCGTAGCGGTTGATCTTGCTCAGGTTGACCTCCGCATAATTTCGCGCCGGCGCCTCAAGCCTCATTGCCAAATCCCGCCATACGTTCACCTCGTTCTGCCGGGAAGTATCCTTCAGCAGGGAAATCAGGTTTACCAGGCGTGGATTGGTCTTCTTATTCGTTCTCCTCTTCATCTCCGGTCACTCCCGATACTTCACCTATCTTTTCGCACAACTCGTCAGACTGGCTCTTCAGGTAGAGAAGCGCCCTCTGTAATATCTCTCTCACAGGGAGGGAGCCGTCCCCCTCCACCACGAATATGAACCTGGAATCATCAGACCTGACCCGTATTGCAGGTTCTTCACCGATCCCGGTATTCAGGCAGGCCCGCTCGCAGAGACGGCAGAGCGAGCATTCCTCGAGCCTTCCCTCTGCCACCGTGACTCTGCCGCCCTTCACAACGAGGATCCCGCGCGGGCACTCGTCGACGCACTGTCCGCATGCATCGCACCTGTCGCTGATCTCCACGACGGGGTAATTCTTGAACCCGCAGGTGGTGGTCGGTTGCCATTTGGCATGCACCCTGCCACTGTTGAGGATAGCCCTTGCCTCGAGGACTACCTTCTGGTCCTTTGTCAGCTTGACAATGGGTATGCAGTCGACCGCGGGGGTTGCGCGAGGGTCCTGCGGGATAAGGTCCCTGGAATACACCATCGCCGGACCCTCTACCGAGAGCGTAAACATGACGCTGCACCTGTCACATCCGGCCCCTTCGCAGATGCACTGATCCTGGGGGATGTAGCAATCCAGGTCTGTCCGGATGGGGATCAACCCGAGGCGATGCCCGAGCATCTCGTCGAAGAGTGCACTGGTGTTGTCATAAATACGCACGTCCTCGATCGCGAGCGTGGGAACCTCTCCAATCATTGCCCGCCGCAGTGCGTTGGCAAACGGCTGGCTGGTTCCCGTAAGCCTGAACCTGGCCGCAGAGTCGTCGGTGCTCGAGAACACTATCTCCATCAGACTCTCCTGCCCCTCCGTCCACCCTTCTGGCGGATGGAGTCGTGTGGCACAGGGGTGACGTCCTCGATGCGCCCGATGCGCATCCCGGCACGGGCCAGTGCCCTGATTGCGGCCTGGGCTCCCGGACCCGGGCTTCGCTGCTTCCCTCTCCCGGGGGCCCGGACCTTCACGTGCACGCCGACGATACCCTTCTCCATTGCGGTCTGGGCAACATTGGATGCCATCTGCATGGCGGCATACGGCGAACTCTCGTTCCTGTCCTGCTTGACCACCATGCCTCCGCTGCTTTTACAGACTGTCTCCGCCCCGGAGAGATCTGTCACGGTGATGATGGTGTTGTTGAATGACGCGAATATGTGCGCAATTCCCCATTTTTCCTTCTCGCCTGCCATTCCTTACCTCCCTGTCCTGGTGATGCGGGCCCTCTCGGCATGATCGGCATTCGCGACCGGGGACTTGCTGTAATACGAGATCTCGGTCTCTTCCGCCCTTGACACCTTGTATCCTGGGATGCTTACGCGCTTGCCTGAGATGGCGATATGACCGTGGGTGATCATCTGGCGGGCCTGTTTCGGTGACCTTGCCAGACCCTGGCGGTATACCAGGGTCTGGAGGCGCCTCTCGAGCTGGTTCTGGACCTTGAGCGAGAGGACGTTGTCGATGTCTGCGTCGGGACCAAGGAGTCCGGTGCGCTGGAGGTGGCCGATAAGTTCCCCCTTCTTCGCTTCGAAGAGCGCCCTGTCGGTCCCGGTTGACATGAGTGCCAGCAGGTCACGCGCCGCCTTGCGGTAGCGGCGAAGGTTGCTGGCCGCCTTCCAGACCTCCCTCTTGTTCCGGAGGCCGTACTCGATCATCAGGCGGTTCTCCTCCTCTATGCGGGTCTTCTCGAAGGGCCGCTTGGGAGTCTGGTACTGCTTGTGGTTCTTACCCGGGTATCCCATGAAGACTCACCTGCTGATTACTCCTTCTTCCTCTTCACGCCCACAGTGGCGCCTGTACGTCCGGTGGACTTGGTCCTCTGGCCCCGCACCTTCTGGCCGGTCTCGTGGCGGATACCCCGGTAACTGCGAATCTTTCGCATCAGGTTGATGTCCTCGTCGAGGGTGGTGGAGACCTCTGTCCCCAGGAGGTGTCGCGCCTCTCCGGTGTATACGTCCTTGGGGCGGTTGACCATCCACCCCGGGACTTTCTGCGCATACCCGTCTACGGCTGCGCGGAGCTTCTCCACGTCCTCTTCCTTGAGCCTGCCCATCAGTTCCCTGCCGTTGACCTGTGCCATGGCGGCAATGACTGAAGCCGTGTGCCTACCCACGCCCCTGATCCCTGTCAGGGCGGTGAGCACCGGCTTGGTGCCGTCAAGGTCGGTGTTGCTGATCCGTACGAAATATCGTATCTCTTCTTCCTGAGCCATCCAATACCTCTCTTTTGTGAGAATTCTTCTGGAGCGCTGAGGGAGGGATTTGAACCCTCGAGTCCCAGGGGGACACAGGTTTAGCAAACCTGCGCCATACCAGGCTTGGCTACCTCAACAGAGAATCTCGCATCTTTCGATACTCGCAGCATCCATCTGGTGCTGCTCCATGAATGGTGCGTTATTATTAGGTGTGCCGGTTATAAAAACCCTTTCTC
>CAZRCH010000093.1:0-3816 GCA_964598545.1 uncultured Methanolinea sp.
ATAAAGGTATGACCTCCAGAACCACTGATGTGGGGAATTGTCTTCTTTGTCGATAAGCCGTCGACCAGAAGAGTCACAGTTTTCGATACCACCCTTCGGGATGGTGAACAGACACCCGGTATCTCCTTCCAATTCGAGCAGAAACTTGAGATAGCCCGCCAGCTCTCCTCCATCGGGGTCCATGCCATCGAGGCAGGGTTCCCGGCCTCATCCAAAGGAGAGATGGAGACGGTGAAGGCGATCGCGGACCTCGATCTTGAATCGGTGGTATGCGGCCTGGCCCGGTCAAGGAAAGAGGACGTGGACGCCTGCCTTGACTGCGGGGTGGACATGGTCCATGTCTTCATCCCGACCTCCGAGGTGCAGCGGGTCCATACCATCAAGAAGAGCTGCGAAGAGGTGCTCGAGATCACCGGCGAGATCGTCTCTTACGTCCGGGACCACTGCGACCTCTGCATGTTCTCGGCGATGGACGCAACAAGGACCGACCTTGACTACCTGGTGCAGGTCTTCCACACTGCCGCGGATGCCGGGGCGACCATTCTGAACGTCCCTGACACCGTGGGAGTCTACACCCCGACCGCAATGAAGGCCCTCATCTCACGACTGGGAGCAGAAATCCGCTGCCCCCTCGACGTGCACTGTCACAACGACTTCGGCCTTGCGGTCGCAAACACCATCACCGCCGTCGAGGCCGGCGCCTCCCAGGTGCAGGTGACGGTAAACGGGCTTGGCGAACGGGCCGGGAACGCGGACCTCTCCTCAACGGTGATGATACTCGAGTCCATCTTCGGGATGCAAACCGGGATCAGGAAGGAGAGACTGGTGGAGACCTCGCGTTTGATCTCCCGGTATTCCGGGATCTCGATCCCGCCCACCTACCCGATTGTCGGCGACAATGCCTTCTCCCACGAGAGCGGGATCCACTCCCACGGCGTGATTGCATGTGCGGCAACGTTCGAGCCCGGTATCATGACACCCGAGATGGTGGGCCACCGCCGGAAACTGACGCTCGGCAAGCACGTCGGGAGGCACGCGGTGCGCCAGATGCTCGAAGAGGTCCACCTGAACCCAAGCGACAGCCAGCTCGACCGTATCGTGGAGAAGATCAAATTCATCTCCGTGAAAGGAAAGCGGGTCACGGACGCCGACCTCTACGAGATTGCCGAGAGCGAGATGGGGATCGGGAACGGCGGCCGGATGATCGAGATGGATGAACTGGCAGTGATGACCGGCAACCACCTCATTCCCACTGCGAGCGTGAAGGCGAAGATCGGGGGGAAAGAAGCAGTCTACAGTGCCACGGGGACCGGGCCGGTGGATGCCGCCCTGAAAGCCGTGCTCGGGATGCTGCCGATGAAGGTGCAGCTGAAGGAGTTCTCCATCGAGGCCATCTCCGGAGGGTCCGATGCCATCGGCCATGTCACAATCGCCGTCGAGGACGAGCAGGGGAGGATCTTCGATGCCAGCGCATCAGGGGACGATATCGTCCTTGCATCAGCAGAGGCGATGATCAATGCCCTGAACATGCTGCACCGGCTGGAGCCGCACGCCGGAAAAAAGTGAATGGAAATGATCGTTTAGGCGGCGCCGGGGGATGATTTCCCCTCGAGCGCCTGCTTTATCTGGGCCTGGAGTTGCTCGAACTTGCCCTGCAGCATGGTCTCCTGCTTCTCGAGGGACTTGATCCGTATCTCCAGGGTCTCGATCTTGTCGTTGAGCTTTGCCAGCACGTCATCCTTCTTCTTCTGCATCATCACTGAGCCCACGCTCATAAAGACCGCGTTCTCGTCCGGGACGTCTTTTAACTCCTCCGTGGCGCGCCTCGCCTCCCTGACTGCCATCTCGTACTGGTTCTTCTGGGCCCCGATCGTCTGCATCTGCTGCTGCATCTGCTGCAGCTGGGCAATCTGGTTCTGCACTTTTGGTGATATACTGCTCATGATCTCTCCTTCTATGTGGGGGATGCCAGCGCCTGCATCTCGTCTGCCACGTTCACGAGGCGGAGCCACATGTTCAGCGAAGCCCGGAGCGCGGCGCAATCCCGGGCCTGTACCTTCAGCACCAGGATGTCCCGGCCTTCCATGAAGCATTCAGCCCGCGAGCGGGGATGCAGTTCTTCGGCCATCTCCGGAGATAGCGAACGGTACAGGGTTTCTGCATGGGGACACCGGAACCAAAAGACCGCTTCATGCTCCATCGCCCATCATCTCATCCCTTAAGGACCCTTCTCTCCCTTCGGACAACGGGTACCCCCTCGTGTCTGTCTGACCTCTTTATTTGGACATTGGTCCACATAAACCGATTGGTCGGGTGGGAAACGCATGCATTTTTGGGGATTCTTCGGGAAAATGAGTGTTTCCTTCTCCGGGCCTGCAAAAAGGGTCCCGAAAAGCCTCGGAGGGAGCTTTGTCCCACCCGGCCGATCAAAGAAAAACGGGGGATGATCAGGAGAGCCCAATCAGCGTGCTTTCAGTTCTTTAATTGCTGCGCCGCGCTCCTTGAAGAGGATCCGGTGGCCGCAGTAGGGGCAGCGCACATTCACGTCGATCTCCACCTTCTGCTTGCACCTGGCGCACTTGTACGCTCCCGACATGGCAGGATCACTCCTTTCCTTCCATCGTGCGGTCGATTGCGCGGAGCGCGATGCGGAGCGCAGGGGTCTGCGGCGTATACGCCCCTCCCGCAAACTTGAACCCGCACTTGCGGCAGGCCCATATCCCTGTCCCCTGCCTCTTCACCGAGATCGTGTCGCATCTCGGACAGCGGTGCGCTGCACGGGAGATGCGCTCGGTCTCGGCGACCCTTTTGCGGATAAATCTTCCATACCGTGGCCCAAAGCGCCCTGCGCTCCCGGTTACCCTTCCTTTTGCCTTCTGTTGTCCCCTGCTCATAGCTTCATCCCTTTCTCTTGTGTCTTTTATTATTCACCTTATGCCTTCATATAGTTAATCGAGGACCTTCACCTCTCCCTGGCCCTTGGTGAGCCGGTTCACCAGGTTGTAGAAATCCCCCTGGATCCCGGCGGGGATGCGGACGAGGCATATCCAGGACCCGTCTTTCTGCCACTCTTCACGCTCGATGGTGGCCGCGGACTGGATATCCCCGAACGCCCGGGGGGCGAAATCCGCCGGTATCTTCACCGCGATACGGAGTTCGTCGAACTTGATGGGGAGGATCGGGCGAAGCGCCTTTACCGTCTCCTTCACGAGTTCGTCAAGGTGCTTGTAGAGGTCGATGCTGACCCGTGCCTCCTCCATCGCCATCTCCACCCTCTGGGGGGGATGGGGAAGCCCGGTCTGGGGGTTGATGGCGTTTCGGGCGATGAAATTGATCACCTGGCGCCGCTTCTCGGCAATCATCTGCTTCCGCTGCTCCGCGGTGAGGTGTATCTCGCCCTTCTGGATGATTTTTGCAGCAATCTCCGGAAAGTCCGTAGTCTGGAAGACTTTCTGGAGCGCCTCATCCGACGCCCGTGTACCCCTCGAGGAATTCGAGAAGACATTGAGGGCTGCGACCATGTCTTCCAGTTCGATCTTCTCTCCCTGCCGGTATTTGACTGACAGGTCAGGATCGACCAGAATCTCAAACTTCTCCCCGTGGCTCTCCAGCCGGGCCGTGACCGCCTTCTCCAGGGGTATCACGAGCATCTCTCCCGCTTATTTCTCGAACTTGTCCACGAAGGCCGCCACTTCTTCCTTGCTCATCTTCCGGAATATGGGGTCCTCCATCTCGATGATGCCGATCTCCACCATGTTCATGTCGAATTTGCCCTCGGTGGCGTCGTGGAGGGCCCTGATTCCCAGCTGTATGCTG
>CAZRCH010000094.1:0-3745 GCA_964598545.1 uncultured Methanolinea sp.
AAGGACCCGGGTGCGCACAAGGGTGCCGGGGGTGAGGTGCTCGTGGTCGGCGGGGGCCCCTACCAGGGGGCTCCCTATCTTGCCGGGCTCGGGGCGCTCCGGGCCGGGGCTGACATCGTGAGGATTGCATCGCCCGTCTTTGAGCCTGTCCCGGATCTCATCTACGAGCGGCTGGAGGGGAAGCGGATCGGCGCCCGGCATGCCGATACATTAAAAGCCCTCGCAGAAAGGGCCGACGTGGTGGTGATGGGAAACGGCCTCGGCGACAGGAGCCACGGGGTTATGGTCGAGCTGGCCCGGTGCTGCAGGAGGGCGGTGGTGGATGCAGACGCGATCAGGAGACCGCTCCCACAGGCGGATGATACCATTTATACTCCGCATGCAGGCGAATTTGCGCGCATGACCGGCATTTTGCCACCCGAAGAGGCGGTCCACAGGGCAAGGGTGGTCAGGGATGCGGCACACATCGGCACCATCCTGCTGAAAGGAAAAACCGATATCATCTCGGACGGGGCGCGGGTCAGGTTCAACCGGACCGGCTCGCCCCTGATGACTGTCGGGGGAACGGGGGACGTCCTCGCGGGAGTGGTCGCAGCCCTCTTCTGCCACCTGCCCGCATTCGAGTCTGGCTGCCTGGCCGCATACGTGAATGGGAGAGCCGGAATGGCGGTAGAGAAGGCGTTCGGAGGAGGGATGCTCCCGACAGACCTTGTCGACCGGATCCCGCTGGAACTCTTCAGGAGGAGTGAGTTCACATGACTGAATTTACGCATATCGGAGATGACAGGGCCCGGATGGTGGACATCGGGGAGAAAGGAGAGGTATACCGCGAGGCGCGGGCATCAGGGAGGATCCTCCTCCGCCAGGAGACGCTCTCTGCAATCAGGGAAGGGACCGTGGTGAAAGGCAACGTCCTTGCGACCGCGAGGGTCGCCGCTACCCTGGCAGTGAAGGAGACCCCCCGCCTGATCCCCATGTGCCATCCCATTCCTATCAGCAGCGTGGACGTGGAGTTCAATTTTCTGGAAGACTCGGTGGAGGCGGTGGTCAGGGTCCGCTCCCATGGGAGGACAGGTGTCGAGATGGAGGCCATCACGGGGGTATCGGTTGCCCTCCTCACTGTCTGGGACATGGTGAAGTCCGCGGAGAAGGACGCAGGCGGCCAGTACCCGGTCACCTGCATCTCCGACATCAGGGTGCTCGAGAAGCGGAAAGGGGAGAGCGGTGTTCGGTGAGAGGCGAGGGGTGCGCAGGTATCGCCGACCGCGCAGTTTAATATCCCTGCAGCCGATTCCTATAGGTCTTACGGGATGCGTCCCGTCAAGGAATGTGGCTCGTTTTGCGAGCTGAACCTGAAAGGTGCAATAACCATGGCAAAATCAATGTACGCCTACGTCAGGGAGGCGTGGAGGAGACCGAGCGAGAGCGAGGTCAAGGCACTGCTCTGGAACCGCATGCAGCAGTGGCGCCGCGAGGGGAGCGTCGTACGTATAGAGCGCCCCACGCGTATCGACCGTGCCAGGAACCTTGGTTACAAGGCCAAGCAGGGCATCGTGATGGTGAGGGTGAAGGTCCGCCGTGGCGGCAGGCGCAAGTCCCGGTACGTGCGGGCCCGCAGGTCCATCAGGATGGGAGTCAACCGCATCACTGCCGGAAAGAGCCTGCAGCGTATCGCCGAGGAGCGTGCATCGCGCAAGTACCCCAACATGGAGGCGCTCAACTCCTACTGGGTGGGGCAGGACGGCCGCCAGAAATGGTACGAAGTCATCCTGGTCGACGGGAACCACCCGGCCATCCGGAGCGACTCGCAGCTTGCGTGGATGAGCGACCACGTCCACCGCGGACGCGCAGAACGCGGCAAGACCAGCGCGGGGATGAAGGGCCGCGGCATGCGGACCCGCGGGAAAGGGACCGAGAAGACCAGGCCGAGCATCCGCTCGCATGGCAACCTGGGCAAATAACTTATCCTTTTTCCCCCGATCTCTTTTGATATGCGATGCACTGACGCCTGCGTGTACCCCCTTCCCCTGGGGGATTCCTCGGTTCGCCGGATGGCACAGGAAGCGGGGGAGCTTGGGTTTGACAGCATAGTGGCAGTCGGCGCGAGAGGATGCATCTTCAGGGGAGTGGAGGTGGTAGGGGGGACCGTCATAGAGGGAAGAGATCCGGGGGAGGTCCAGGCAGCGTTGCGGAGTCTGGGAGGCGATCCTGGGATCGTGATGGCCACTGCGGGGGATTATGCACTCAACAGGGCTCTCCTCCACATGAGCCGGGTCAGGATATTGCGAGGGATCCACTCAACCCCAGTGAACTCGTTTGACCATATCCTCTCGAGAATGGCCGCGGAACGCCAGGTGGCAGTGGACCTGGACCTCTCTATGCTGGTCACCGCGAGGGACTATGCCAGGCAGAAAGCGCTCCAGAGGTACGCGGACCTGGTCAGGCTCCAGTCGCGCTTTGGGTTTCCGCTCACACTCTCATCAGGCGCAAGGTCGATCCTCCAGATGAAGTCCACCCGGGACATGGTCGCGCTGTGCGGGCTCTTTGGCCTGGATGAAGACGGGGTGAAATGGGCTTTCCTCGGCATCGCGAAGATTCTCCGGCCGGAAAAGCCAGTCGAGGTGGTGAAATGAAACCGCGCCCACCCACTATGAGGGGAAAGAGGCGTTACATCCTGGCAAGGCTCGATCCGCCACCCGTCGCTGTCAGCGGCCGCGACCTCTACTATGCCATTGCGGAATCCCTGACCTCGCTCTACGGCGATTCCGGCATGGCCTGCATACAGCCTTCTGTCGTCTCATGCACCGAAGGCCATGCCATCATCAGGTGCACCCGCTCCTCCGAGGGCAGGGTTGTTGCGGGGCTTGCCGCGGTGCACCGGGTGCAGGAGACGAGCGTGGCGGTGCGGAGCATCCGCACCTCAGGGACCATGCGCTCCCTGCGCCGGCACCTCGCGGGAATGAGACCCAGGGCACCATGCGGGGAGCGGGATGCGGATTTCCAGGGCAGATCCTGGACCGCGGTGAAGTATCCGGGTGCGAAGGTTGATTTATTTGAAAAGGGATTTAAAAACCAGCAACCATTGTTCCTCACAGAGGAAGATCTGGAGGAGTAGCGAACCATGCAGCCACAAGCGTATCAGATGGGGTATGACCGGGCAATCACGGTGTTCTCCCCCGACGGCCGGCTTTATCAGGTCGAATATGCCCGGGAAGCAGTGAAGAGAGGGACCACGGCGGTGGGAATAAAATGCAGGGAGGGCGTCGTGCTGATCGTGGACAAGAGAGTCACATCCCGCCTCCTGGAATCCTCGTCGATCGAGAAGATCTTCAAGATCGATGAGCACATCGGGGTCGCATCATCCGGCCTTGTGGGGGATGCCAGGGCGCTTGTCGACCGGGCCAGGATCGAATGCCAGATAAACCGCGTCACCTACGACGAGAAGATTGACGTGGAGGCGCTTGCGAAGAAGCTCGGCGACCACATGCAGACCTATACCCAGTTCGGCGGCGCGAGGCCCTACGGGACCGCGCTCCTGATCGCAGGAGTGAGCGACGGGGAAGGTCGCCTCTTTGAGACCGACCCGAGCGGGACCCTCCTCGAATACAAGGCTACCGGCATCGGGATCGGGAGGAACGCCGTGATGAAGATCTTCGAGGAGGAGTATGACTTTGACTCTACCATCAACGACAGCATACAGCTGGGAATCAGGGCCCTCCACGACGCCACCGAGGGCAAATTCGAC
>CAZRCH010000095.1:0-3723 GCA_964598545.1 uncultured Methanolinea sp.
TGATGTGGTTGAAAATAAGTGTATTGGTCTATGTGTATTACTACACTACGGGGGTGCGGGCCCTGTTGACCGCTATACCACCTGGGAGAGAGGAGTAGCCGGAAAACATCGTCCCAATAGGAATTGGGGCAGAGAATAATTAATTCATCTTGGGAGAGGGTCCATCACCACGCCGGGATTGCGGCCGCCGCACGGACTCACTGTTCCCCCATTGCCGAGCATTCGTGCAGGCCATTGTCAAGGGAGGGATGGGTGAGGGTATTCCCGCACACTCCACTCTCCCGAGATCGGCCGGATTTCAGGGAACGGGCCCTTCCTGCCATTCTTTACCGCGCGGTGACCTGCCGCCCTTCCTTCACGTCCTCCTCGGTGACGTCGTATGCAAGCGACGTGCCGGCGATCCGGTAGGGACCCTCCGACCTGACAGGGTAGGGGTTCTGGAGCGTGGAATAGGGGACGACGAACACCCCGTCCCGGCTCTCCTGGCGGTAGGTGAACGTCCTGCCCTGGTTGGTGACGAGCACGAGCTCGATCGTCCCCTCTCCCCTGATCTGTGCGCCCCTGACCCGCTCGAATATCTTTACATCGGAGAGATTGTCGACCGGGTCCCTGTGGGGCGATTCATAGATGAGACGGTAGTGCAAGAGCGCAGGTACCTCCGAGAGCGGGGCGGCAAGGGAGCTGCTGAGCACCGCGGCATGAGCCCCTCCGCCTGCCGGTCCCGAGAACTGCGCCTCTTTCTCCCGGGCGGCCTCGATAGCGATGTGCTCGATCCCGGTGATCACCGGGGCCGACCCCGGCTGCTCCTGGTACTCGAGGTAATATGCCTTGTCAGGAACAACGAGGGCCCCATCGAGGGCATGGAGGCGTGCGACCATGGTATGGTAATACGGGTCGGCGAGGAGAGTGAGCGGCGAGTTCTGGCCCCCCTTCTCCCGGGGCGCCAGGAAGTCGCGGGTATAATACCCGGTCTTCTGTGAACTGTTGTAAAGCCCCGCGGTACTCACGAATTTCGTATTTGCCATCCTGTTCTCGGTGATGACATAGCGCGACCCAAGGCGCGTGGCAATCTTCTCGGCCTCCTCCTCGGTTGGCGCCATGAGGAACGCGGTGGTGCTGTACCTTCCCCGGGCGTGGTCCTGGAAGGGGTTTGAGTTCGGGATCCGCATGCCAAGGACCGTGATCAGGTGGCCATAGTCCCAGAGCGAGAGGACGCCGTACGCAGCGGAGGGGTAGGTCCAGTTCTCCCGGGGATATACGCCGAGGTATTCGACCCCGGGATCGGGACTTGCCCCGGACAGCCATTCGAGCGCACCTGTCCAGTCATCGGGGACGAGGTAGGCCTGGTACCGCGTTGCGCTCGTCGCATCCTGGTACAGGGACACCGCCGCGAAGAGGACGAGTAGAAGGACGACTAGGGACATGGCGTTCGATCCGGGAGATGCGGTCTTTTCGCGTTTCTTTCCTTTTTTTCCGGTGGCCTGGGATTTTTTCTCTGCCGGGCCCCCCTTCCTCCTCTCGAGATATTCAGGCAGGGCTGAAACAGTGATCCCGGCCGCCAGCGCGACAATGACCGCGAGATAGTATTCGTACCTGACGTGGGCAACTGTCGCGACGAGGACCACCGCCGCCCACGCAAGGACAAAGAGAAACCATGGCTGTCTTTCCCTGTACCAGCCGAGTCCGAGCAGCACGATGCCGAAGGCAAGGAGGAAGAGACCCACATTGAAGCTTGACCATGCCTCGAGGAGGCCCATCGGTTCCATCTCCTGGATGGGATACGCCGTGTCAGGCACCCCGAAAAAGACCCGGAGGGGTACAACAATGGTATCCCCAAGAGACGGCAGGAGAATGATGAGCGCACCTGTGGCACCCGCGGCACCGATGATTCCGAGTGCGAATTTCCGGCGGTCCGTTCCGAACAGGTGAGAGAGGAGAAAGAGGAACAGGGTGCCGATGACAAGGAGGAGGTAGACGTAACTGTGGCCGATAGTGTAGGTCGCGAGCGAGAACCCCTCGCGCTGGATCATAAAGAATGAATAGCCCACGAGGACGATCGTGAATGCGATGGTGTTCACGAATGCAAGCGCCATGCACGTCTTCCTGTCCGAAGGGGCGGTGACGTACTGGAGGAAGGTAAATATCGCGACAACCATGGCAAAGAGGATCATCGTGGGCATGACGAGCAGCCCGAGGAGAAATGCAATTCCCGCTGCGGCTGCCACAATTCCCGCGTAAAGTGATTCCCCCGCAGCATTGGGGCGGAACTCTCTCTGCGTCGCGAACTTGAGCGCCACGATGTAAAGGAGGCAGAAGAGCGTGCTGAAGAGCACCTCGGCGCCGTGGTGGTCGATGAACCCGAAACTCGTCCGGAGGAAATAGCCGCCGGGGATGATCGCAATCGCCGCTGCGGCGACAATCCCTGCCTTCCAGTCGTAGAGGGCCCTTCCCAGGAAAAACAGGAGCGGGACCGCGAGCGCCGCGAGAACCGGGGGGACGAACGCTGCGGCAAAGAGGATCTCCTCCCTGGCCAATGCACCGGAGAGCATCGCGGCGCTCGCGCCAAGGAAGGGAAAGAGCGGGCCCCAGTCGATCATCTTCCCGGTGGGGAATGCCGTCATCGGGTCGAACCAGGCATACCCGGGGTAGTGCGCAACCATCAGTTCGATCTGCCTGGCGGTGTACCAGGGATCGGCACCCAGTACCGGTGGAACCGCGTGCTCGACGATGTACGGAACAAGGAGCAGGCGCAGGACGATGGCGACGACCATCAGCAGAACAATGCATGCCACAACGGCAATTCTCTGGTTTTTTGCGACCCATTCGGCAGGTTGGTTCATGTATTCCCCTTTATTTCACAGATCTGTAATAGCGACCATAATGCACGTTAACGTTTCTATCTGTCCTGGAAGGACCAGATTTTTTCCTTCCACGAAAAGGCGCTCATCCGGTCTTTATGTCCCTCCCCGGCATGACCGCTCACATTCTGCTGGGTTTTTATACCAATGGTTTCAATGCCACTGTACAGCAAACAGAGGACGATTCACATGCATCCTGTCACGCACAGAGTATTGATCATTGCCCTCCTCCTGGTCTCCTGCGGGCTGGTCTTCTCCGCCGCTGCAGAGAACGGGATGATAGGGGGCGGTACCGGCTACTTCGAGATCAGCTCCTCGCCCTCGGGGGCAAGCGTCTATTTCGACGGATCCTACCGGGGCACCTCGCCGGTCACGGTGTCTGTGTCCAGCACCGGGACTCCGTACCACACGATACGGGTGACGAAGAGCGGGTACGAGGACTACGAGCAGAGCTACGACGGCAACCCCTTTGAAGGGGAGACCATCCACCTCTACGCGACGCTCACGCCCATCATCGGCGGGGGCAAGGGATATTACTCGATCACGTCATCCCCTTCGGGAGCAAACGTCTACTTTGACGACAGCTACAAGGGCACCACTCCTGTGACCGTAGAGGTCTCGACCACGGGGACCCCCGGCCACTCCGTCCGCCTGACTCTTTCCGGTTACCAGGAGTGGAGCAACTACTACGCGGGCAACCCCGGCGAGGGCCAGACGGTGTACGTCTCTGCCTCCCTGACGCCCGTCCAGAGCTACGGGAGCATCACGGTCACCTCTTCCCCGTCAGGTGCGACGGCGGTCCTCGACGGGGCGAGTTCCCAGCTCACGCCCTGCACCTTCAACAACGTGGTGCCGGGGTCCCATA
>CAZRCH010000096.1:0-3652 GCA_964598545.1 uncultured Methanolinea sp.
GTGCTTGCGATCATGAGGCCCCCGACAAGGAGCGAGAGGCCTGCGAAGATGCCGAGGAATATGACCACCATGTCCATCATGCGGTTCACCGCCTCGATCTGCTCGAACGAGCCCCGCGGGGAGAGTCCGATGCCGCGCACCCCTTCGGCGACGGAAAAGACCCGGTCCGGCCCCTCCGCCCTGATGAGGATGCCGCTGTAACCCCCGTCGCCCTCGCCGAGCCGGACCGCAAGATCGAGGTCCATAAGGAGCACCTGGTCGTACGCGTCTCCCCGCTCCTCCATGACCCCGACAGGGAAGACCATGGTCTCCTCGTCGACCGGCCTTCCCTGTGCATCGTAGGAGCGCCTGACGAGGACGAGGGGATCGCCGATGCGGACACCCTCGTACCGCTGGAGCTTCTCGCCAAGGGCCGCCCCGAACACCACCTGGTCAGATCCGGGCGAGAAGCCCTGTCCACGGAGATAGGACGGGTGCAGCACGCCATCGAGCCCATCAGCCGGAATCCCCACCACCTGGATATACGTCTGGCCCCTGGTGGCAAACGTCCCCCTCACCACAGGGGCTGAAGCAGCCACACCGGACAGACTGCCTGCAGCAGCCGCCCGTGTGGGAGTGACGAGCTGGAGGACGTTTCCCTCCACTCCGGGCAGCGCCTCGATCAGCGTGAGGTCGGACTGGGTGCGGATGGCGTCCACCGCCTGGGTGCGGATGCCCTCGCCGAGCGCGACAGTCCCCACGAGGGCTGCAACCCCTATCGCGATGCCGGCAACAGTGAGGATGACGCGAAACTTCCTTCGGAAGAGCTGACGGACGGCGAGCTGGAAGAACTCGACGAGCCGTGAGTTCATGCAACCACCCTCCCGTCACGCATCTCTACCGTGCGGTCGGAATAGGACGCAAGCTCCCGCTCGTGCGTCACGACAAGGAGCGTCACCCGCCGTTCCCGGTTCAGCCGCTGCAGGAGCGAGAATATCCCTTCGCTCGTAACGGAGTCGAGGTTTCCGGTCGGCTCATCCGCGAGAATCAGGGGAGAGTTGGCCACAAGCGCACGGGCGATGGCCACGCGCTGCTGCTCGCCCCCGGAGAGCTGGCCCGGGTAGTGGGTGGCCCGTCCGTCGAGGCCCACCATCGCGAGGAGCGCATTCGCCTTCTCCTGCCGTTCGGCCGGCGGCCGGTAGTTGAAGAGGAGGGGGTACTCGACGTTCTCCCTTGCGGTGAGCGAGGAGATGAGGTTGAATTGCTGGAATACGAATCCGACCATCTCCCTCCGGAACGAGATGAGGGCTTTTCGGTTTGAGAAGTCAAGCGGGGTTCCGTTGATTGCTACCGATCCCTCGCTCGGGGAATCAAGGCCCCCGACGATGTTGAGGAGGGTGCTCTTCCCGCTGCCGCTCCTGCCGGTGATGGCTACGAACTCCCCCTGCTCGATCCGGAGGTCTACCCCCTCCAGCGCCCGGACGCCGCCGGGATAATGGCGGGAGAGCGCCCGGGCCTCGAGTATCGGGCTCGTCATGCCTCCTCCCGGTACTCGACTCTCAACACCGCGTTGCAGAGCTGGAAGTAGTCGCCGTTGTCCCTGACCTCGATGAAGTTGTCGGAGTAGCGGAGGAACGCCCTGATCTCGCGTGAGGCGATCCCGATCTGGCGGCTCTCGTCCGCGGCGAAGACATCCGTCCAGGTCTTTCCCTGGTAATGGGGGAAGAGGACCCGCAGGACCGGCTCAACGAGCGGCGGGAGAGTGCCGCTTCCGGGTGTATTCAGGAGAAGCTGGTTCATCTCCGGTATCTCCTCCCGGGCAAATCCTGCGGAGGGTGCGACGAGGAGGAGCCGTGCCGACTTCACCCGGGGCAGGTCGATCCTGCCCGGAAACTCCACGCGGGTAGTGGCAAGCTCTGGCGGGATACCGTAACTCCGGTAGAGGAGGTCCGCCCCCTCGGCAACCCATATGGCAGATTCCGGAGCGCCGGGGTCTTCGTACACGGTGAGAAGGGAGGTTCCCTGGACGATGAACGTGCTCCCGTCCTCTGCGGTGTTGTTGACCAGAATGGTGACCCGGTCGCTGGCCGGACCAGTGAGAAGGTAGCTGTCCATCCCCGAGAAGTAGTCGTTCTTGCTCGCAAACCCCTTGCTGTCGGCATACCGGGCCGCCCGCTCGAGGATGGGGCCATCCGGGCCGCCGAGCCTTGCCTCCATTGTCGGGTAGGACGCTGCCTGGTCGATCCTGCTCCACGTCCAGTACACATAGACCCGCTCGAACCGGACCTCTGCACCAGGAGGAAGTTCTTTCTGGAAGGAGGCCACGTACCCGGCGCCGGGGGAAAGGGTCCCGCTGTAGCCGCCGTCGCCGAGGGTGAAGTGGTACGATCCCGATATGGAGTCTGAAAAGACCAGCTGGAGGGGGCGGTCGCCCGCGTAACTTGCCGCGACCGGTGCGGCGCAAACGAGGAGGATGGCCGCGACCAGGGGTCCGGGGCGAACGCTACGGGAAGTCATACCTCGCGTCTGCCCGGTTGTTCCCTTTCTCCCGCTCAATGATCGCCCCCTTCTCGTCCGCAATCACCGAGACCGCGTGCAGACCCGGGGTCGTGTGGAGGGTGACCTGCTCGCGGATGACGCCCCCTGCGGAGAGGCCCGCCACCGAGAGCCGGGTGACACGCTCCCCGTCAAGCATGACTGTCACCTCGAATGCAGGCGCGTCGCTCCCGCCAAGGTTCCTGACCTCGACAGGGAGGGTGTAGGCGATGACCTGGGCGCTGCCTGCCGCATGTGCCACGGGGACCGCGAAAGCGGCGAGGACGATTCCCGCGGCAAGGAGGAGGGCGAAGTTCCGCGACCGCCCCGTGTACAGCCACCATCCCAGCACCGGCGCCCCTGCGAGCGCGGCAACCGGGAACGGGGTGGTCGCCTGTGGGGGTGCAGAGGCATCCTGCCGGGCAGGCTGGGCGATTGAGACCGCGAGGTCGACCGGGGTCCCGACTTTCACGGTCTTCTCGGCCCGGCCGGAAGATGTCCCTGCGGCCGCCGCGTCCACCGCGATGGTATGGGTCCCCTCCGCCGCGGTCCACGGGAGCGTCACTTCCATCCACCCGCTCGCCGGCAGCTTGACGTCCCGGCTCCCTGCCGGGACCCCGTCCACCGAGAGAGTGACCGAGACCGGTCCTGCCGGTGCAGCCCCCGTGCTCCTCACCACCGCGGTAATCTCCGCCTGTTCGCCCGCGTACGCGTTCCGGACCTCGAGCGAGTCGACGGCAAGAGATGAGGAAGATGCCGGTCCCGAACTGGTCACCGCGAGGATCGCAAGGCAGGGGTGAATATAGTCCTCGCCCTCGGGCGTCGCGCCGGTGGTGGTGATATTTCCGTCGCCGTCAAGGTCGCGCCCCCGCTCAAAGACGAGCAGATTGTCCCAGCGGAGAACTCCGGTGACGTCAAACGACTCCATGTCCACGTACCGGCTCTCGAACCCCGCTCCGCCGGTCGCATCAAACGACTGCTCGTTCCCGATGTCCTTTGCCCCCGGCAGGTACGTCCCCATTTTCGGGGCGACCCCAAGGTCGGCGCCATTGAAGAGGATGTAGTCGGGCTGGCCCCGGTTTGTCGCGACCAGGAGGACCGAGAGTTCCGCCTTCCTCACTCCGTCGGTCGGCATCCC
>CAZRCH010000097.1:0-3649 GCA_964598545.1 uncultured Methanolinea sp.
TCTGGCACTTGGTGCTGCAGAAGTAGTAGACCGTGCCGTCCCTCCGGACGAACATCTTGCCGGTCCCCGGTTCGATTGCATCCCCGCAGAAACTGCAGTTTCTCTGTTCGACCATGATCTCCTCACCGCCGGGAGAGCTTCTTGGCCTCGCGCTCGGTCTCCAGCAGCATCAGCACGTCCCCCTCGCGGATGGGACCGACCGTGTTGCGGGTGATGATCCGGCCCTTGTTGTTGCCGTCGAGGATCCTGCACTTCACCTGCATGGCCTCGCCGTGCATCCCTGTCGAGCCAATCACTTCGATCACCTCTGCGGGAGTTCCTTCATCTGCCATGTCCCGCTCACGCTCTCAGATCGGCGACCTGTTTTGCGATCTCGTCGATCATTTCCTTGGCTTTCCCGGGCTTGACAATCGCGGCAGCAGCAGATCCCACGTCCAGCCCGCTCGCGGTGCCGATGTCGTTTTGCTTGTTGATGAAGATGAACGGGATCTTCTTCTCCTCGCAGAGCGGCGGAAGGTGCATTACAATCTCTTCCGGCTCCACATCGGCTCCGATGAGCACAAGCGAGGCGATACTGCGCTCGATTGCCTTCGTCGCCTCGTTCGACCCCTTCTTGATCTTCCCCGTGTCCCTGGCGACCTCCAGGGCTTCGAGGGCCTTGTTCTGAATCTCTTCAGAAACCTGGAATTTCACATATGTCTTGGCCATAACTCACCTCATTCAGGAGTAGCGTAGTCTCCCTCATCACTCATCAGTCAGTGACGACGATGTAGCCATATCATTTCGACAGATGCAGACATAAAGGTTTGGAAGATCGCGGTTTTCCACTGGTTTTCAGGCGGGGAATCAGCCGGGAAGGGCGTAAATCTGGACCCCGGCGCGGTCGTACACGGGTAAAAGCCCAGCCTCGTGTACCCTGACGGTGTACTGCTCCCTCTCGAAGTCCCCCACGTAGATGTGGGTTGCGTTGTATGCCCGCATCAGGGCTTCCGTGTGTTCAGGCTGCTCGAACATGGTTCTGACGTCCTCAATCCGTCTCCCGTACCACCCATCGGTGTCGTCCCGCCACATGAACTCGTGGAATGACCAGCCCATCACGGCCGGGATGCCTGTAAAGGAAGAGACCCGGGAATAATAAGTGTAATCCCCCCCCACCGCCTCGACGATGCCATTGACGCCGGGAAGCGTCCGGAGGAACGCCACCGCTTCTGCATCGCCGGGGTAGGCCGAGTTCACGTAGTCAAGACCATCCAGCGTCGCGCCCCTGTACGGGGAGTCGAGAGGGAGGACGAGGGGGGTGACCAGGAGGAAGACGGCCACCGCGATCAGTGCAGCCCGTTCAAGCCATGCCGGGGATCGGATCGCGCCGATCCGCCGGTCAAGCATCTCTGCGAGCATCGCAAACGACGAAGCACCCATCAGCAGCCAGGCGGAGATGTAGAACTTGAAGAGTGTGTTCATCCGGTAGTAGGTCTCCCCCATGTTGTCCACCAGGTAGAATACCTCGCACATAATGACGATGGAGAGCCCGAGTACGGCGAGGACCTCCGCGGGTTTTCTCGTCCGCCTGCAAAGGAGATAGACCAGCGGGATGGCGGCAAGCGCGGCTGCGCCATGTCCGGAAAGCCAGATCACGAGAGGGAAGAGAAGTAGGAGCGGGCGCTTCCAGATATCCCTGTACAGGTAAAGGACCATGAGGACAAGGAATAGCCCGTGCACAAGCAGGAACTCCACGGGACCGGTTGGGGTATGCACAATGCCCACCCCCTGGATCCCCCGGGTGTTCATCTGGAAGTAAAACGGAAGGTAGAGGAGCACTGAGATGGCCGGGACCAGGAGGATGAATGCAGACGGGGCAGATGCAAGCCTCTCCAGTATGGGGGCGAGATTTTTCTTTGCCTGCAAGGACTTTTCTTCCAGGAACAGAGCAAGGCCTGAAATGACTCTTCTTCCGGCCAAACGGAGGATCTCAAGGTTCCCGGCACCGGGTGGCGGAGACGGCGTTCCCCCCTGGTACCATATCATGAAGCCGAAGAGGACTGTCACAGGGGCATAGACGATGACGTCCCAGGTGTTGATAAGCGGCATGGCGCCGAGGCTGAGCGCCGCAATGAGAATGACTGCCAGTCGTTGCCGCGACCCGAGCGATTGCCAGCGGGTCCAGGCATAGACGAGGATGAAGAGGAAGAGCACCTGGTTGAAGATCCCGATTACGTGGGGATGGACATCCCCCCACAGGAATGAGAAGAGGGGATACTCGTTGATAGTGTCGGGAATGGTCCTGGTGCTGTCCCAGAAGACCGTCCCAAGGCTCTTTCCCTGTATGATTTGCCAGATAAAAGACGGGTTTGCGACAATGAATGTGGCAAGGGTGAGGAACGCGTACCTGCGAGTCAGGAGGCGTCCCAGCGCGTACATCATCATGGCCGAGAACCCGAGCACAGTCGGGAGTGCCAGGTTGAAGGTGATATACGAAGGCACCCCGCTCACGATTCCCAGCGCACCGATCATCCAGTATCCGAAGTAATAGTAGACATCCAGGTACCCCCCGAGGAACCATGGGTCAAGCGGCGGAACGACCGGCACCCGCATGATGGAGGCGAGGAAGGCGTGGTCCATGAACTTCTCTGCATAGGAGATGCTCGGGTTGACGAACCTGACACTCACCATGGCAAAGAAGAAGAGCAGGAAGAGGAACACCCACACCCCCTGGCCCTCGAAGGCTTTCCGGGAGTATTCGCCCTTCCATGCGGCCCGCAGAAAGAGAATCGCGAAGGGGACGAGGGCGAGGAGTACCGGAAGGCGAAGGAGCCCGCAATACCAGGAGAGGACGGAGAAGACGAGGACAGAGGCAGGGAACGAGACCGGGTAGGCGAACTCGCAAAAAGCCCCTTTCAGGTACGGCCAGAGGGCCAAATGAAGGAAGAAGAGCAGGAGCAGCCAGGAGATGACTGCCAGTGCCTGGAACTCATACCCCGCCAGGTTTTATCCCCCCGAATCGCTTCTCGAAAGCGCTCTTTATGCTGTCCAGCACCCACCCGCCAAAATAATAAATTGAGACGATCCCGCCGCCGAGCGTGATGAGGTTCTTGACCAGGTGGTCGACAACTGCGATCATCGCCGCCTCCGCGGCAGGGACCCCTGCAAGCGTGAAGGTGAGGGCAAGGGCCAGTTCATACGTCCCAACCCCGCCGGGGGTGAGGGGGACTGCCTTCACGAGGTTTCCAATCACGATGGCAAGGACCACCACTGAGAAGGGTATCACTTCCTGGAACATCATCACGACAAAGACGCATACCGTCACGTCCATAAGCCATATGAGGATGGAACTGCCGGAAAGGACCATCACCGCCCGGGCGGAGAGGGATGCATCCTTTATCTGTTCCATGATGGTGAGCAGGGTCCGGATGATCCGGTTCTCTGATGAATAATTGCCGACAAAGAGGAGGACCGCGAAGAATACCGCACCGGCTGCGAGGGGAAGCAGGATGAGGGTATAGAACCAGTCGGGGACATCCAGGACAAACAGGAGCGATACGGCCCCGAGAAGGGCGACCGTGACGATGTCGAACACCCGCTCCACGACAAGGGATGAGATCCCCTTTGAGACCGGGGCGTTCTTCTCATGCCCGAGGATGAAGATCCTGAC
>CAZRCH010000098.1:0-3634 GCA_964598545.1 uncultured Methanolinea sp.
CGGCGGAACTGTCAATCCCGATCACCTCACCCGACGGAAGGTGGGAGGCCAGCAGAGCGGTGACTTTCCCGTCCCCGCACCCAATATCAAGGACTGATTCGGTTCCTTTCAGATCGAGTTTTGCGATGACCTCCCCTGCCCATAGGTACTGGGCATGGGAATGCTCCGCATAATCAGCGGGATTCCACTTATATCGTTCCATGTTCTCAAATACGGAATATTTCACTCAGGATGTTTCGCAGCGGGTGAGAAGAACGTTTGGACGTTGCAGGCATCTTCTCCATTGATAACTCCGAAATTTCCTGCACTCAACGCCATATTTAACCTATCTGAATAAAAAGACACGTGCATGAATCCATCGCTTGCAGCCATTTCTGCACTGACAGCTCTCGCGCTCATTGCAGTGATTCTTGCCGGGTGCACTGGTCCGGGAGAACCCGGGCCGTCCATAGAGGCGACCCCCACTCCCACCGTAACAGTGACGGCACCCCCCTCTCTCCCTCCTCCCGAAATCCCGGGTTCAGCGATAAGTGTCGTCGATGGGAACAACCGGTTTGCCCTTGACCTGTATGCAAGGATCGCAGATGATCCAAAAGCAGGTGACGGCAACATATTCTTCTCACCCTTCTCCATCTCGACAGCCCTTGCCATCACCTACGAGGGGGCGAGGGGAGAGACCGCGGACGAGATCCAGTCCGTGTTCCATTTTCCCGTAAACCAGACCGCTCTCAGGTCAGGATATGCCACTCTCGTCGCACGGGTCAACAGCCGGTTGAATGCCTACACGCTCCGGACCGCAAACGCCCTGTGGGCAGAGAAGACGCATCCGTTCCTCCCTGACTACCTTGGCATTGCAGATCGATACTACGGTGCAAAGACGACCAATATGGATTTTATCTACCAGCCTGAGAAGTCCAGGATCATTATCAACCAGTGGGTGGAAGACAAGACCGGGGATCAAATTAAGGACCTGATTCCACCCGGCGCAATCGACTCAAGTACTGCTCTTGTGATCACGAATGCCATTTATTTCAAAGGAACATGGGTGAAGCAGTTTGATCCCGAAAAGACGCGGGATGCGGACTTCATGACCGGCAGCGGGACAACCATCCGAGTCCCGATGATGCAGCGGACCGATGATGCTGCCGTATTCAGGTATGCAGAGACCGAAATGTTCCAGGTCCTTGAGATGCCCTACGAGTCGGGCAGCGGGACAGAACTCGCAATGCTGGTGGTCCTTCCCAGAGAGAATGATACTGCAGGGATCGTGCAGTCGCTCGATGTCGAAATCCTGCAGGAAATCCGGCAGTCACTTGCATTTAGGGTTGTGCGGGTATACTTCCCGAAGTTTGTGATGGAGACGAAATACTTCCTGCCCCGGACCCTTTCGGATATGGGGATGCCGACCGCGTTTACCACAGGTGCTGATTTCTCAGCGATGGATGGGAGCAGGGATCTCTTCATCACGGATGTCATCCACCAGGCATTCGTGGAGGTGAACGAGGAGGGAACCGAAGCGGCAGCGGCAACTGCAGTAATCATGGGAAAAGGCGCCTCTCCTGCTGAAGAGAAGGTGCCGGTGTTCCGGGCCGATCACCCCTTTATCTTTTTCATACAGGAGAGGGAAACCGGGAATATCCTCTTTATGGGCCGGGTGAGCGACCCGGTCTGAACCCGGCTCTTTCTTCCTCTTTGAAAAATCCCCTCTTATCTCATTCATCTTAAAAAAACACCAGTAATCTCTGTTTTTTGGATACTCCCCCAGATAAGAATACTCTCATATACCCGTCAGAACGAGTGATCCCCATGGTATACTGTGCGTCTCGTCCCATCATACCAATGAAACCACTTCTTCTCTTTCTCACCCTGTGCATGCTCTTCTCCCAGTCAGTCCTTGCATTCCCCGGGAACGAGCCTGCATACGCTGTGCACTCAGGAAGTTACTTCTCCGAGTTCTTCACTGCAAAGCACCCATATCTCGGAAGCATTGACACATCTGTCAGTCATACCGGGCCAGGGATGGACGATGCATGCCCCCTTGAGGTGGTTCTCGAGGAATTCGATGAGTACCTCGACGGAATTGCCCATCGGAACCTTACACCGGGAATGGCAGTTGCCATCGTGCATGGGAATGATACGGTATATACCCGATGCATAGGAGTGAAGAGGGTGGGATATCCCGATCCCATTGACGAAGACACGGTCTTCCAGATCGGGTCAAATTCAAAACCCATCACCGGGGCGGTTATTGCACGGCTCGTCGACAAGAGCGTCATTGACTGGGACGAACGGGTGGCCCTTTATTACCCGGGTTTTGCGCTCCACGATACCTATGCCAGTGAGCACCTCACCTTCCGCGACGCACTCTCCCACCGGAGCGGCCTCCCCTCACATGCAGGCGGCGAGCTGATGGTCCCGTTCTGCTACGAAGCCCCCGAGATCCTCTACAGGATTCGGTACCTTGAACCGGCAACCGAGTTCCGCACCAGGTATGAATACCAGAACGTGATGTACCTGCTCGCGGGAGAGGCGGCAGCAAGGGCAGCCGGGAAGGACTGGCCGGAGCTTGCAACAGAAGAGATCTTCCTCCCTCTGGGAATGCACTCCACCAGCGCACGTTTTGTGGATTTTATATCAGCGAAGAACCGGGCATGGAATTACTGGGACAACAACGGTACGTTCGAGGAGATTGACCCCCTGGATTACGATGCAATGTCGCCTGCAGGCGGTGTGAGTTCCTCTCTCCGGGACATGGCCCGATGGGTCCGGTTCCAGGTCAACGGCGGCGGGATGGAGGGAGAACCGCTGCTCTCACCCGGAGTCTTCGCGGAGACGCACGCGCTACAGACAGTGATCACCTCTTCGGATACTTACGTGAGCGGGTACTCCCTTGGCTGGTATTACTCGTTTCTCGACGACGGGCTGATCCTTGACCACGGGGGGTCAGCGACTTCTTCGACGAGCTATGTCATGATCATGCCGAACGAGAAGATTGGCATCGTGGTCCTCTGCAACAAGGGGATATCCCATTCCCTCCCGATGGCGGTCTGTTATACGTTCAGGGAGATGTACTTGCACGAGGCCCCGCGGGTCGACCTCTACGAGGCATTCAGGGCAGCTATCGACCCATCGTTTGACGAGATCCAGCCCCTGCATTCACTCCCCAATCCCCCCGAAGATGCCCTCGCCCCTCTCCCTCTGCGGCAGTATGAAGGAGCATATCACTCGGATTACTATGGCCGCATCTGGGTTGAACAGGCGGATGATGCGCTCCACCTCTACACCGGCGCAAACCCGGTCCCCTTCAATCTCTCCCCCTGGGATGGCAACACTTTCAGGGAGGAGTCTTCACACACATCAGTGGTTTTTTCCGTGGATGAAAAAGGAAATGCACGTGCGGTTCTGGTCGGGATGCTCCAATTCAACATGCGGAACGGAACGTTCGTGCGGGTGCAGTAGGTCATGCCCTCCGCCCTCCTCCCTCGCCTACTGATGTGCCTCATTCCCCACACTATTTAAGCATTGAAACAAACCACTCTCAATCCCAGCATGAAAGACCGGCGCCGCATTGACCTGAAAGCCATCGCCCGCGAGGCGATGGAAAAGTATGGATTCGAACCGGAATTCCCCAAAA
>CAZRCH010000099.1:0-3431 GCA_964598545.1 uncultured Methanolinea sp.
AACAGGAGGAGGCCGGGAAGGTTCCTGAATTTGAGAAGGAGGGTGCATGTTTCTGTCAAGTTTGGATCTCAAGGAGGTTGCACCCTCTCGCTAATAAAGGGCATGCACACTTCTGCAAATGCCATTCTGGAGAGAGAACGGCCCTGATCCGAAAGAGAACAATCTCACAGCGGTTTCCTTCCCGAGGCACTGATCATCGTCAACCAGGGTGAAGAAACGAGGCGGATCGTCTCACATCTTCGATATCGGTTTACCTGGCTGCCCCTTTTTCCTGCAACGTCCACCCGTCGATGTCGAGGTACCAGTAGCCGTCCTGGAATATACGACTGGCCCCGGTGATATGGATCTTCTTCCCAAACAATGGGGCGTCGGTGACAAGGGTGTGGAATTCCCCGTTCTCCCCGCAGTGATCGATGGAGGCGTCCAGCCTTTCCAGGTCTCCGATGAACTCCCCGTCGATTCTCCGGCCGAGCCACTCCTCCCCCATCAGGTCCCCTCTCGCGCTGACCACCAGGATCTCAAGCCCGGACGCGATCATCTCTCTTGGGAGTCTCTTTGAATCCTGCTTCCAGAGCGGCATGACCAGTTCGAGATCCAGCTCGCCGCAGATCCGGTCGACCAGGTTCCTGTGGGTCTCGATGTGCCCGAATACCGCAGCGTCAATCCGCTCACCCCGGACTCTCAGATCCCGGATGGCCTTCTTGAACTCCTCCTCGTAAGAGAAGAAGTCCTTCTGCACGAGGGGGATCCCCATAACCTCGGACTGAACCCTGATGATGCCCGGGTTCAATTCGTGGGAACCCCTCTTCTTCACATTCGTAAAGTGCAGGAGATGAGTGATCCGGTACCCTTCCGAAATCGCTTTCAGGCACGCAAAGCACCCGTCCTTTCCTCCTGTCCAGGAGACTACCGCATTCTTCCTGTGAATGAACGCCATGGTATGATCCCTCTCCATACGATTCCCGCCGGAGGATCCAGAATCCCTCCATCAGCCACCCCTGGATACGTGTCCTGCGCTGCCTTCATCATCCCGGGCATGTCAGCTCTGCCACGATTGTTCAGGCGGAGTTCTCCCGGATAAAGCGGATGGGGATGACCTGAAAGGCCCGTGATCCTCCGGTGATCACTCTCATCTACTTCGTCGACATCCCTGATCAACGCTCCGCTCGGAAACCCGGCATGCCGGCCCGGGGCAGCATCTGCTACTCTTTCTCTCCTACGATATGGTCACAGGACCGCAAAGGGGAGTTCAGGGAATGGAGCGATGTCATGAACTATGCATGGTGATTCCGGGCCATTTTGAGTGTTCAATCGAAGAACTCACGGAGTGAATTTTACGGCAGTATCGCGGCATATCATACTATTCGGTTGCAACTCCGAAAAGAGAGTCTGGTCGTAAAGATCTAAAAAAAATGAGGATATTCATGTCCTTCCATTGGATCTTTTCGCGAGGTCTTCCCCAAATACCCTCGTTTCCTGGTACGGCGATGTGGCTAATGGGTATACTCACTCCTTCAGGCCGAAATACACCTGCAATCCTGTCACCTTTAATATTCCAGGCTCCCCACACCTCTCATCATTCATATGAAAGTTCTCGTCATCATGGGCAGCCCCCGGAAAGGGAACACGTACCAAGCCGCGGAACGCATCCGGGAAATAATGCAGGAGAAGGCCCAAATCGACTGGGAATACATCATGCTGCGGGACCTCCACCTCGAACAGTGCCGGGGGTGTGCGAACTGCATTGTGCAGGGCGAGGAGTTCTGTCCGGTAAAGGACGATGCTGCTGGCCTCACCCGGAGGATGCATGATGCCGACGGAGTGATCTTCGCATCGCCCGTCTATGCATTGCAGGTCACGGGGCTGATGAAGGTCTTCATCGACCGCCATTCCTACATCATGCACCGCCCCCGGTTCTTCGGGAAGAAGGCGCTGATTCTTTCCACCGCTGGGGCAGTGGGAATCAGCGACGTGCTGAAGTACCTGGAATCAGTGGTGCACATGTGGGGGTTCGAAGTGGCCGGAAATGCGGGGATATTCGAGGAATTCATCATTGGCTCCCGGCAACAGGAGAACGACCGGACACTACGGGAAGCTGCCGAGGCATTCCATTCGGCACTCCAGAGGAAGTCCCCTCTAAAACCCAGGTTTATGGATGTCATCGTCTTTCACGGCCTCCGTGCGACGTTCGACGAGTTGGACGACGTGTTTCCCGCAGATCGAGCCTACTGGGCAGAGAAAGGATGGATGGAAAAGGACGCACGCTACTTTGTGGATGTCCCGGTCAACCCGGTGTACCATGCCGTGGGCGTCATGCTTGAGAAGTACCAGCGGATGCAGATGCGGAAGGATTCACGGGATAAGAATCACGGGGTGAGCACATGAAGTGGACACAGGTTGAGGTTCCGACCAGCGCGAGGACCCAGTTTTTGGACATCACAGGGGCCGTTTCGTCGGAGGTGGCGAAGATAGGTATCAAAACCGGGATCTGTTACGTGTCCATGCCGCATACAACGGCCGGCCTCACTATCAACGAGAACGCCGACCCTGATGTTGCCCGCGACATCCTCGCCGGCCTCGCCCGGCTGGTCCCGGCGACGAGCGATTACCGGCACGCAGAGGGGAATTCCGATGCCCACATCAAGGCATCCCTGGTGGGCTTCACTGTCACGGTCCCGGTCATCGAAGGACGGCTTGCACTCGGCACCTGGCAGGGGGTCTACTTCTGTGAATTCGACGGGCCACGGCGTCGCCACGTATTGATCGGAGTCACTGGTGAATAGCACAC
This sequence comes from uncultured Methanolinea sp., assembly GCA_964598545.1. Lineage (GTDB taxonomy): Archaea > Halobacteriota > Methanomicrobia > Methanomicrobiales > Methanospirillaceae > Methanolinea_A. The sequence goes on from CAZRCH010000099.1 coordinate 2,789, forward strand.
AGGGGAGCCCTGCGGATCATTCAGGACTGAACCAGATGAGCCACCCCCCCTGGATGTCCTTAGATGAGTTGCGAGAGCCCCCGTTACAGCCGTAACCTGTATCAACGAAGCATCCAGTCAGTGACCCTGGGAAGAGACAAAATGCCCTGTGATATATTACCGGGGGTGCCAGGAACAACCTGCAACCGCTATGTCGGTCTCGTCGTTGGTGAGATCGGGGTGGGAATCGTGGTCTGGTTGGCAGGGGGAAGCGGGAGCGGCGGGGTGACGGGTGTGGTGAGGGGGGAGATCGGAGGGACAGGGGTTGGCAGAGCCGCAGTCGCCACAGGGGACGGAGTGGCGGGAGTTGTCAACGAGGGGGGCACCAGTGTCGTAACAGGAAGCACAGGGGGCACTGGGATGACAATGCTCACGGGAGGAGGAGAGGGGGGCGTGGGTGAGATTGATGGCGAGGATGCGGGGGTGATTATTGTCCTTGAGGGGGTTGCGTTCGCGTGAGCGGGAGTGGAGGTTCCGGGTGTCATACCGGTGGCTGATGGTCCTCCTCCATGGCCCGAACCAGATGAGGCGTTTCCTGGGGGAGTCCCGGGCTGGGTGGCGAGCGGCCCCGTTGTCGCAGGGACCTGCGTGGACAAAGTCGTTC
>CAZRCH010000100.1:0-3411 GCA_964598545.1 uncultured Methanolinea sp.
ACTCCTGGACACTCCCGACAGAGAGATTGAAGGTATCAGGGTCCACATCCGCAAAGACCGGCCTTGCTCCGCACATGCATACTGCCGAACCCGTGGCAAAAAAAGTGAACGCGGGGACGATCACCTCGTGGCCGGGGCCGATCCCCAGCGCCGCGAGGGCGGCATGGAGTGCCGCGGTACCGGAATTCACACCTACCGCATGCCGTGCCCCACAATACCGTGCAAACTGATCCTCAAAACCGGCAACTTCGGAGCCCTGTGCAAGCATACCGGACCGGAGCACTCGTGTCACTGCTTCCTCCTCCTCCCGGCCGAGGCAGGGTCTTCCCACAGGGATCAATTCTTTCTCCTCCTCATTTCAAAGGGAAGGTCCCGAAAAGTGGCCGGGACTCCCACCGCCATCTTCCCGGCAGGAACGTCCCTCGTAACCACCGCTCCAGCCGCAACCGCCGCCCCCTCCCCTATCCGGACACCCGGCAGGATTGTCGAATGGGCTCCGATGACCGCGAAATTCCCGATCACAGGGCCTTTCAGTTCAGGTTTCCCGTTGGGAGGGTAGCGATCGTTTGTCAGGACTGCAGCCGGCCCGATGAAGACATGGTCTCCAATCTCCGTGTGAGTGGGCACGAACACCATGCTCTGGATGCGGACCTCATCCCCGATACTTCCGTATCCCTCGATCACGGAAGAGGACCCGACTGAGGTATTCCTTCCGATTCGCATTCTTTCACGAATCAGCACGTTGTGTCCGCACTGGAAATGATCACCAATCTCGACCTCGCAATAGATGATCGTGCCAGATCTGAGAACTGCGCTGTCCCCGATCCTCACGCCGGGATAATCCTCCTGGTGCATCCTCTCCCGGGATGGAAATCCCACAATAACCGGTTCAAAGATCTGGAGACCCTTTCCCAGGATATTTCTCCCGTATTCAATCATGTATTCACGATCCACCCGTATAAGAATGGGAAGGCGACTCTCAACCCATCTGAAATAGAAAAATGCCATGATGCACAATAAATCCATCGTGAAAAAGATGGATATTGATCGAAACACACTCACTACAGCCTATCTTCCCCTAAAAAACCCTGGATACAGAAGACCGAGACACAGGACAGTTGAAAAAATTTCCAATTCATTATCATAGGTGGGGACAATATTCAAGAGGTGCCACCTCCGGGTCCTCAAGGTACCTGCCTGCTTTGCAGGAAGACGATAAAGAAGAAGGATGCCGTTTCACACGCCAGGGAGTGCCTCGATTCACAGGACTGGCACAGGGGACAGACCCCTGCCCTTCTCATTGCGGTGCAGGGGCACCGGATGGGATCGTACTGGCTCCTCCTGCTTGCCCACAAGTCCTGCTCCCTTGCCACCCTCGACTCGCTTATCCGGGACGTCTGGGTTGAATGCTGCGGTCACCTCAGTGAATTTACCATCCAGGACCAGAGGTTCACACGCAGCGCGGAGTGTGGCGAGATGGACATGGAGATCCCTCTCTCCCGCGTACTCTCCCCTGGTGTGCAATTCCTCTATGAATACGATTTTGGTTCTACGACCACCCTTGACCTGCATGTTATCGATACCCATCCTGCCTCCCCCCCAAAGGGTACCCTCTGCCTCCTTGCGAGGAACAACCTTCCCAAAGTATCCTGCGATATATGCGGGAGTCCGGCAGAGTTCCGGCCGAGTGATGAGGATCGAGAATCCTGCACCCATCTCTGCCGAAGGTGTGTGGTAAACTCCGATCATGACCCCTGGTGCATCCAGGTGATCAGCAACTCGCCGAGGGATGGTGTCTGTGGTTATGAAGGAGATGCGGGATCTGCGGTCACATGGTACCCTCCCGGATGGACGCATGAAGACCTTCTTGACCCGGAACTCGAAGCACTCCTGGAAAGAATCCACTAGGGAGGACCAGGGCTTCACTTACGAGTCCTTCACTTGCACGCTGTGGGTGCAGCGGATGGATCTTACTCCCTGATAATCCCTCATGCATGATACATGAATTTCCATATTTTCTCGGTCTTCAGGCCGATTGCGCCTTTTTTGTGGGGAATGGTTTCCCCGAGAGTCTGTCTGAGAAAGAAGGGTGTGCCTGCCACCACACTGCATAAAAAAAATGGTTCTTCGCTATCTGGCATGGGCAGGATCGACGAACCATGTACATTTTATGGGGGCTATCTACCGCCCAGACCCCCATACGCGATTCACGCAGCCGCCCTTGATAGGGCGTCACGGAGGCTGTTCGATAACTGAATAGGTATGCAAGGGAGTAACCTCAATTCAGTCCCCCACACAACACAGCGAGAAGGTATAAAAACGGGGAATATAGCCCCAGTTGACCACTGTCACACCCTCCCCGCAACAACCTATAAAACACCTCCGGCCAGACCTCAATAGCAGCGAATTCCCATGAAAGGCATCATCCTCGCCGGCGGGTTCGGAACCCGCCTCTACCCCATCACGAAGTCTGTCTCAAAGCACCTCCTCCCGGTGTACGACAAGCCCCTCATCTACTACCCGCTCTCGGTCCTGATGCTCTCCGGCATCCGCGAGATCCTGATCATCTCCACGGCGAGGGATGTCCCCCTCTACCGGGAACTCCTGGGGGACGGGAGCCAGGTCGGGCTCTCGTTCTCGTACGCCGTCCAGGAAAAGCCCGGAGGCCTCGCGGAGGCCTTCATCGTCGGGGAAAAATTCATCGGCACCGATGCCGTGGCGCTTGTCCTCGGGGACAACATCTTCTACGGACAGCACTTCTCGGAACTGCTCAGGAAGGCGGCTGCACAGAAGAGGGGCGCCACCATATTCGGGTACTGGGTCCGGGACCCCCGGCCGTACGGCGTGGTGGAGGTGGGGCCTGACGGGCAGGCCATCTCGATCGAGGAGAAGCCGGCAAAACCGAGGTCGCATTACGCGGTCCCCGGGCTGTACTTCTACGACAACCGGGTGGTCGGAATTGCCAGGTCCATCTCACCCTCTGCCAGGGGGGAGCTCGAGATCACCGACCTGAACAGGGAGTACATGAAGAGAGGCGAGCTCTTCGTGCTGGTCTTCGGCCGGGGGATGGCGTGGCTCGACGCCGGGACCCACGACTCGCTCCTCGAGGCCGGAAACTACATCGAGACCATCCAGAAGCGGCAGGGGCTCTACGTGGCCTGCATCGAGGAGATCGCGTACCGGCAGGGGTTCATCGGGAAGGACCAGCTCCGGGCACTCGCGGACGGCCTGAAGAACACGGAGTACGGGCGGTACCTGGCAGAGCTTGCAGAGAATGATACGGAAACTCCGGGGCAAGGATAAGATATGGCTTCTGGCAAGTTCACTCCCATCCCGACCTCTCTTTCGGGCGCACAGCTGATCGAGCCCCGCGTCTTCGGCGACGACCGCGGGTTCTTCCTCGAGTCGTAC
>CAZRCH010000101.1:0-3305 GCA_964598545.1 uncultured Methanolinea sp.
GACCGGAGAAGCGCCCGGTTCGGCGCCCTCTGGTACCCTCTCTTCACCTCGTCACTCCGTAATGACTGCATTGTCTTTTAATCTCCTCTGAATGAGTTCTCTTCTTCGGGTATAATCAAATGCGCACCTCGCATCCGTACCACCCGCCGGTTTTCGATCTGTGGAAAGCGCAAGACATCAAAAGAGACAGCACATTCAGGTCCTGCGGTAGGCAGACGCTGCCTTTACGAATGACCTTGCGAATGCCGCCGGGAAGTAGGCATGGGTGTAGGCCGCAAGGGTTTCGCCGGCATACAGTCCGTCCTTTCCGTTCGCAATTCCCCTGCCGCGGGTCAGAGTGATGGCAAACCTGGCGTCCTGACGGCATTCGACCCGTGAATAATGGAACTCGTGACCGAGGATACGGCCGGACGACGGTGCGAGAGCGGGCCCGCCTGACCAGGAACCGTCCGAGTACCCAAGAGCCTGAACCTTTCCGGTCATCCAGGCATCCGCCGGCAGAAGGCCTGCCATCCTGTAAGGCCTGTCGGTTTCAAGAGATTCGCAGAGGTAGAGGAGTCCCCCGCACTCGGCATAGACGGGCATTCCATCCGATGCAGCCTTCACAATACGGTTCCGGCAGGATGAGGATTCCAGAAAGGCCGCATGGAGCTCAGGGTACCCTCCTCCAATATATATCGCATCCACATCAGGGAATTCGTCCCTGAGAGGCGAGAATGGTTCGAGCCTTGCCCCGGAGCGTTCGAGGAGGTCGAGGTTGTCCTGGTAGTAAAAGCAGAATGCCTCGTCCCTGGCAATACCTATCCTTGCCCGGGCACTTCCCTTCTGCTCATCTGCGTTGTCTGCAGGGAGAAATGGAGCTTCCCCGGCAATCCTTATCACCTGGTCGACATCGCAATGCTCCTCCATCAACTCACCGAGACCTGCGGTGGGTGCAGTCTCGTGTGCCATCGCAAGGCCCAGGTGTCGGCTCCCTATCTCGAGGCCTGGCGTCCTTGGAAGATACCCTATGGCAGGGACAGTCCGGCCGCAGTCGATCAACTCCCGGTGCCGTGGGCTCCCGATCCGGTTGAAGACCACCCCCCCGATCCTCAATCCCGGCTCGAACTCGAGGAATCCTTTCACAAGGGCGTGGACGCTCCGGGACATCCCCCGGGCATCCGCGACCAGGAGTGCAGGTGCCGAGAGGATGCGCATCACGTGGGCGGTGCTCGCGAGGTCGCCCCCGTCCACGCCGTCGTACATTCCCATCACTCCCTCGATGACCGCGATATCCGCGCCTGCTGATGCACGTCTGAAGGTTTCCACTACCCCGTCCTCCCCCATCATGAATGCATCGAGGTTGCGTGAAACCCGCCGGCATATCGCCGAATGGTGAGTCGGGTCGATGAAGTCGGGGCCCGCCTTGAATGGCTGGACCGAGTATCCCCTGCGGGTCAGCGCCTCCATGATCCCGCGTGCGACCGTGGTCTTCCCGCACCCGCTGTGTGTCCCGGCAATGACAATTCTCGGGATTGATGGTATCCGGATCACCTTTTCTGCTTGTAGGTTGCCGTATTGGGTATTGAAAGATGTCCTCACTGCGAAAGACCATGATAGGTTGCGAAAAAATTGACAACCCTGGTAAATTTCTTCTTATTTCAGGCCAATCCCTGCAGTATGACACCGATACAAAAGACAATACTCGCAATAGCAGTCATTCTTGCTGCCGGAGGCATCGCTCTCCTTGCCGCAAGCTTTCACACACATGACGTTGAGCATGTGGTCTCGCCAGGCCAGGATGTCTTTTTCCGGAGCGTTGTGGAGGGTTTCGAGGACCGCATCATCATCCATCTCATCCCTGTCGGCGGGAACGTGGAGACCTGCTTTGCAAGCTGGAGCGTGGCCGAGGACGGCAATATCCTGATCGATCGGCAAGACCAGAGGATCTCCCGCGTCACGACAGAGGACCATATCATCCTCGAGGTTCCGCGGAGAGCACAATCGGAATATACAGTCAGCATGGTCATCCGGTCACCCGATGGCAGGGAACTGGATAACAGTTCACTGAGAATCGGACCCCTTGCACCGGCCACCCATGAGACTCCCGGAGGCGAATAGTTGCCTCAACCGATCCCCCACTGTGCGAGTGTCGTCCGCGAGGGATCGATGTCGGCCCATTCCCAGCCAAGCGCCTCGATAATCCGTGAGATCGGTTGCTTCACCGTCTTCTCCATCATCATCTCCCAGTCCACCTGGAACTCCGGGGGTACCTGATCCCCGTATTCGAAGCAGAGGACGTCCGTCTTCTGGAATTTCGAAGTCACCGTTTTGATGTACACCCTCTTCGGCTTGCTCCCCTTGGCAAACTCCATCCCGAGATGCAGGTTTGCATACTTTGCACCCCTGACGTGGGCGTCGTCCGTCTGGTAATCCGAAAGGTCTTTTCCGATCCCACCCGGGATGCCGATCTCGTCAAGGGTATACTTCCCTGCCCGGAAGTCACGGATCACTGCCCCCAGGTACTTCTTGACTGCGTCGTACCCTTCCCCGCGGAGGATCAGTTCCATCACCCTCCGCTGCACGACTTTCGTGACCAGGGGATAGTCGCTCCTCCGTATCTCAAAGCCGACGATATCGATCTCGTCGACTGTGGTGCCCTCCTTCCAGACGAGGTGCCCCGCATACCGTTTTTTCTTCCCGGCCTGGAAAAACCGCGTGTATACCTTCTCGAACTTGATGGAGAAGTAATGGGTCTCGGCGTTCAGTTCCGTTCGCGCGAAGTCTGCATAACTCGCGTTCAGTGCCGCCTCGATATCCCTCGCCTTTTTTATAGTCGTCTCGCGGTCGAGACCGGGAAGCGCCACCATGCAGGAGTCGGTGTCCCCGTAGATGACGTGCGAGCCGAGAGACTCGATCACCCTTCTCGTGTGCTCGATGATGGCACGCCCCACTGATGTGATGGCAGCCCCGATCTCCCTGTCAAAGAGGCGGAACCGGGTATACCCGCTGACCCCGTAGTACGTGTTCATGATCACCTTGAGGACATTCTGCTGCATATCATAGAGGACATACTCCGGGGAACCGAACTCGTACCGGTTCCTCGTGGCCTTCTTCTCGTCCCGCTCCACGAGGAGGTCGCTGATGATGCTCCTGGTGAGGCCGTCGGGGTCTTTTTTAAATCTCACTCCATTCGGGGCGCGGAGCTCCCCCTGCGAATCCTTCGTCTCGGGAGAAGCGTTGATAGTCATCATGGCCATCGGGTATAGCGACTTGAGGTCGAGGACCACCACGTTCTCCTTCACCCCGCGGCTCGGGTCAAAGAC
>CAZRCH010000102.1:0-3242 GCA_964598545.1 uncultured Methanolinea sp.
AGCGATATCGCGATGATCGTTGCGGCAGTGCCAAGACCATACCCGAGGATGTCGGCAGCCCCGGTCCACGTCAGCGCCTCGCCGAGGAAGAGGACGGCAAGCGCGATCACGACGAGGCCGAGCAGCTTGTCCTTCAGGTCGTCGAGGTCGCATATCTTGAGCCACCCGGGGAGCGGGGCCTTCGAGATGAAGAGCTCGTAGAACCCGAGCGAGATGATATAGAAGACCGTCGCGACCAGGAAGAGGTCGATGATCTCGATAGACATTGCCATCACCTCCTTCATGGCCTCGAGTTCCATGGAAAAGTGGGTGACGGCATAGACGAGACTTCCAATCGTGACCAAAAAACCATACAGAAAGAGCGCGACCGCAAGAATGCCGGAGCCAAGCACCGCGAGAAGGAATACCAGGCGGCTTATCCGGCGGACCAGCATGATCTTCTCAGTTTCATGGTACCCGCATTCATTCAGGACAGTGTTGCCCGATTCAGAAGATTGCCTCTTCTCTTCCACTTTTATCACCGCTGCATTCCCTTGAATGATTACATCTCACCTATGAAGGTACATAAATCCAGCGGGCAGGCGGGAGCCGTAACGCTCCATGCTGCACGATTTTGCGGTATTATCGGCAGGAACTGCCGAGGCGCACCGCTCCCGTTGACAGGGAGCCGCAAAACTCACTTGACCGTTCATACACGAATGTGGAACCCGAGACCCCGGAAGAAAAAGATGACGGCCTCGTCCCAGTCGCTGTCGTCAAGGTGATCGAGGGACTCCCGGAACTCCTCCCACTTCCCGCGGAGACTCTCGTCCTCGAGGCAGAGATACCGCTTCTCCATGACCCGGGCGACCCTGCGCCCCTCATTGTCAAGGACAAGGACCCGCCAGCACTGGTACTCCCGGCAGACATCGGGCCGCGTCAGGTGCACGGTGCAGAACGAGAGCCCCCCGGCCTCATCCATCCGGAGAAACGGGCAGGGGTCCTGCCAGTGTACGGGGACCTCGGACACCAGGAAGAGCCGGCGAAGCGGGGGGGCCACCTCCACTTCCCGGGTGTCGCCGGTGTACTCGTTCCGGAGAATGTAGCGGAACTCGCCGAGTTGCCGGACGATGGAGAAGACCTGCCCCATCACGCTGCAGCACTCCCCGCATTGCTGGCAGAAGTAGGCCATGCAGGGGTACTGTTCGACCCGGGGGGATATGCAGGTTTGGGAGAAAAGGAAGGTTTTTCCCTGCCGGGGGCGGTGTATTCTCCATGAAACGGCTTGTGCGGATGAAGGAAGGGAAGCTGCTCGGGGGAGTCTGTGGGGGAATCGGGAACTACTTCGAGATCGACCCGGTCATCATCCGGATTCTCTGGGTGGTCCTCACCCTCCTCTCTGTCGGGATCGGCGTGATAGTGTACATCGCGGCCTGGCTCCTGATGCCCGAGGAAGGGGAAGGAGACGCGGGCATGGACCCGCAGTCTTCGTGAACGCCCAGGAATGCACAGAGACCGGGAGCCGCCGGAGGAAGGACTCTCTTTCTTATCTCCTCGCTGTTTTGTGTGGGGAGCTGAATTGAGTTTTTTCTGCATACCCATTGAGTCATCGAACCGCCGCCAGTGCTCCCCTTGAGGGGGGGCAGAGGTGGACGCACCAGGACATGAGGCCGACAGCCCTCCCTTTTTCACCAGGAGTTGAGTGAGGTGATCATCCCACATCTTTCGTCGTCATTGTGGAGCGGGACTGTCAGTAAAATTGACTCTATTTCCATTCCTTTTTCAGTCACCGCCGGGGACATCGATATCCCTTGCAAACGGCTTGATATCGATGACCGGTGTGCCGTCGAGGGCATCCAGGCCCCGGACGGAAAGGACGCACCCCTTTATCCCTAGGAGGTCGACGACCGAGAGCGAGACGGGGTTCGGCCTGTCCGGCGACCGGGTGGCAAACACCCCGTGCTCGACCGGGTTTTTTGGCGGCGTCACCCGGAGCCTAGAGCGGTCCGCACGGTCGAACCAGCAGAGGACAAAGAGGTGGGTCTTCTCAGCGACCCGGAAGAGCCCTGGCTCGTATACGGGGTCGATCACGATCTCCGAGACCGCGTCCGAGAGCCTCCCCTGCCGGGGAGCGTCCTGCCTCTCCCTGTAGGGGGACCGGACGTACCCGATGGGGTGGAGCTCGATCTTCATGAAGAACGGTGCTCCCCGCCCGGCACACGGGATTCGGCGCAGGGGATGCAGACCCGCGAGCCGTCGACCACCCGCGTCCTTGCATCTGCGACCGGCTCCCCGCAGCAGGCGCAGGTGACGGTCGCAAAGATCCGGGCTTTCCCGGGCGGCTGTGCGGGGATCTCGCGGATATGCAGGAGGGAGTCCTCCGTGGCCGAGAGGATGCGGTCAGTTGCCGCCTGCATCAGCGACCTGAATTTCGCCTCCTCTTCTCTCGATGCATTGCCCGAGAAGACCTTCTTCCGGAGATCGTCCATTGCGGACCGTTCCGGCATATCGGACCGGGAGACAAGGACGCGGATCGCACGCCCGCTCTCCCGGGAGAAGAAGGAGAACGCGTGCTTGCCATAATCGTGGATGACGAGGTTGCCCTTGCCTGCAGTGCAGCCGGTCACCATCTGGATCGCGTCCACGCCGCAGGCATTGGTCTCTGCGACACAGACGAGCTCCTCGTCATAGGGCCTCGCGACCCGAAGCGTCCTCATCGCGGCCGTCGCAACCCGGTACCCGGTTGCAAGCCCCGGACAGGAATGGCCGTGAAACGCGACACATTCTTCAAACGATGGGTAATGTGAGTGGAAATGGGTTCCTTCCTGGTTTTCGCACATGGATATCTACCTGTATGGTGGGGATAGGACTTCAATCATTCAGCACTTCGCACGCCTGCCCTGCAGGGACCACGCAGCGGACACCGCCGAGCTCGCCGATGACCACCGGGAGGCCGTACACCTCTTCGATCACGGCAGGACTTACCACCTCGTGGCCGCCTTGCGAGTAGACCCGGCCGCCCTTGAGGAAGATGAACCGGTCGGCGAACCGGAGCGCCTGATTGAGGTCGTGCATCGTCATCACGGCTGCGATGTGGTGCTCGCGGACGATCCGGGCGATGATTGAGAGGATATTGACCTGGTTCTTCAGGTCAAGGTTGCTCGTCGGTTCGTCAAGGAGGAGGACTTTTGGCTCCTGGACGATAGCACGGGCGATGGCGATCTTCTGGAGCTCGCCCCCGCTCATCTCGTCGATGTAGGAGA
>CAZRCH010000103.1:0-2915 GCA_964598545.1 uncultured Methanolinea sp.
CGCCGGGGTACTCCTCCACCCAGGGGTCGTGCACGCTCACCTCTGCCCCCTCCGCAACGACGAGATCCCTGAATACCTCCGACGGCGTGTTCCTGGCATCGTCGGAGTCCGCGATAAACGCCCAGCCGAGGACGGCAACCCTGGATCCCGCCACCCCCTTCCCCGCTCTTGCCAGCCCGTCACGGGTGAGGTGGAGCATATGCGTTGGCATGAAGTCGTTGATCGCCCGGGCCGAGAGGAACAGGGACCGTTCGCCCTCCGGCCAATCAAGGTCGGCGCCCAGAACCTTCACTCCACGTTCCAGGTGGTGGGTGTCCTTGGTGAGGCAATGCCCGCCGACGCCTGCGCCGGGCCAGAGGATTGCCCGTGTCACTCCCTCCTCTTTCAGGGACACGATCCCTTCCCTGACATCGTAAAAGTTCACGCCCATGGCCTCGCAATAGAGGGCGAGCTGGTTCGCGGCCGCGATCTGCAGGTCGCGGAACGTGTTCTCGGCGGTCTTTTCCACCTCGGCGGCGGTGGCGGACATCGGGATGATCCGGCCTTTCACGAGTATCGGGGAGTAGAGATCGCATGCCCGCGCCGTGCTCGCGTCGTCGATTCCCCCGATGATCCGGTCGTGCTCCTGCAGGTTCCGAATCAGCCTCCCGACCATCACCCGCTCGGGGGCATGGGCGAGGCCGAAATCCTTCCCCGCGACCATCCCCGACTCCTCTTCGAGGATCCGGCGGGCGGTGCCGGCCGTAGTCCCGGGCGTGACTGTGGATTCAAGCACCACGAGCGTACCCTCTGATAGGTGCCTTCCCGTGAGGCGGATACCCTCGTGGAGGGCAGAAAAGTCGGGCAGGAGGTCCCCAGGATCCCGAAACGGCGTCTGGATCGCGATGGTGACCGCATCGCACTGGGAGATACGTGAAAAGTCGGAGGTGCAGGAAAACTTCCCTGCAGCAACGACTTTTTGGACCAGGGCGGCAAGACCGGGCTCGTCACCGCCGAGCGGGCTCTCACCACGGTTCAGCATGGCGATCTTGTAGCCGGATGTGGCAGAGTCCCGCTGGAACCCATACACCTTTTGGTACTGAGGGACGTCTGCAAAGAGTGCGGCGGCGGGAATGCCCACGTACCCCATTCCCACCACCCCGATAGTCCGGATTGGCCCCCTCTTCAGAAAGGCTTCCGCCAGTCCCCTTGCCATCTACCTCCCCTGGAGACTCGACTTGATCTTCTCGCAAAGGGCAAGGTTCCTAATCGCCTGCTCCGGGGTGACCGGGAACGGCACCCCCCTCTTTACACAGTCGAGGAAGGTCGAAAGCTCCACCTTGAGCGGCTCGACCTTGTTCACCATCACCTTCTCGATGATGTTCTCCTGGACATACCGCTCGTTCTCGACTCGGTAATGCTCGGGCTTGTAATAGGTGAAGACCTCCTGGTTCATGAAATCCCCCTCGAGCGTGAGCTCCTCTTCCTCGATATAGATCCTCCGGATCTTCTTGGACGATTTCCTGCTCGCCGAGACAAATGCCGAGGTGGAATCGAAACGGAAGAGGGCGGACGCCGCGTCAAGACTCCCGGCGGCGGAGAGATCGTACCCGTCGGAAAAGAGGACGTGCTGGAGGATGTCAAGGTCATGGATCATCAGGTCCTCGATCACCGAGGACTCCATCGGTCGGGACGAGGCAGGGTTGTGCCGGTTCATCTCCACGAAGAGGGGCTTTCGGATGATCCGGCGGATCTCTCCTACTATGGGATTGAACCGCTCGATGTGCCCGACTCCCACAATCGTGTCCCCGTCAATGAGGGAGAGGAGCTCTCGCGCCTCCTTCTCCGTTGCACAGATCGGCTTTTCGATCAGCATGTGCACTCCAGCCGAGATCACCTGCGCTCCCGTTGCCTTGTGATACGGGGTGGGGACGCACACGCTCACCGCGTCGACCGATCTCAGGAGGTCGCCGAGCGAGTCGCAGGGAGTCGCCTCGAAGGCAAGGGCGACCCCCATGGCCGCCTCGTGGTTGAGGTCGTAGAGATACACAGTGCCTGCCTGTTTCAGCTCCGAATAAACCCGCACGTGGTTTCTTCCCATCAGCCCGACCCCTATCACCCCTACGTCCATTTCAGGGCATCTCCTGTATCACGCGGCATATGTACGCACGTTCGTCATCCGTGACCTGCGGGTGCACCGGGAGGCTGAGCACCGTTCCCGCAAGCTCGTCTGCCACGGGGCACCCGGCACTCCCGGCAAACCCTGAGAACACGGGCTGCCGGTGAAGGGGGACGGGGTAATGCACCGCAGTGCCTATCCCCTTATCCTTCAGGTAGGTCGCAAGCTCGTCGCGGCTGAGAGGGAACTCCCCGGTCAACTTGATCACGTACTGGTGATAGACGTGGATCATGCCCGCCGCAACCGCGGGGGTGACGATTCCCTCTCTGTAGAGGTGGGAATCATAGTATGAAGCGATCTCCCTCCTCTGCCGATTGAACCCGTCGACCTTCTTCAACTGCTCTTTCCCGATCGAAGCAGCGATATCTGACATGCGGAAGTTGTACCCAAGGCAGGTGTGGAGGTACTTCTCCTCCTGGCCGTGGTTGATGAACATGCGTATCCTCCGTGCCAGGACATCGTCGTCAAGTGTCACCATGCCCCCTTCCCCGGAGGTCATGTTCTTAGTCGGGTAAAAAGAGAAGCACCCCGCGGTCCCCAGTCCCCCCACTCTCCTTCCATGATACTCGGCACCGTGGGCCTGTGCGGCGTCCTCAATGAAGGGGATCCCTCTCTCATCACAGAGTTCACGCAGCGGTCTCACCTCGCAGGGCTGGCCGAACAGGTGGACGCCGATGACCGCGTGTGTCCTCAGGGAGAGCAACTCCTGGACACTCCCGACAGAGAGATTGAAGGTATCAGGGTCCACATCCGCAAA
>CAZRCH010000104.1:0-2876 GCA_964598545.1 uncultured Methanolinea sp.
TCCGGATGATCGACTCCACCAGCTCCTCGAACGAGAGCGCCGTCTCGTCAATGACAGAGGTGGTCCCGAGAATTCCATAGCCCCGCTCGTTTAAGCCTTTCCGCACTTTCGAGGACTCTATCTCGGGGACCACGACGCCCATGATGTTCTTGCTGGCCACTTTGATGTCAGGCTCCTGCTGGACAGAGAACGCCGCCGCCTTGACACCGATTGCTCCTTCCACGGTATTTGCGACTGCCATCATGGCCTGGGCGCTCTCATACCGTTCATTGAGGTCGCCCCGCGTGTTCTTTGCCTGTTCGAGCACTTTGAAGAACTCCAGGATAAGCCCGTCCCGCTTCATCTTGAGGATCTTGTACCCTCTCTCTGAGAGGGCAATCCTCTTTTTCAGGTTGATCAGCTCGGACCTGGTGGGCTTGATGTCTCGGAGTGCCATAGGCCTTTACCCCTCAGCCTTTCCGGCTTTCGTGAACTTGGGGTGGTACTTGTTGATAAGGTCGCGGTCGATACGCACCAGCTGCTCGACCGGCAGAGTCGAGAGGAGGTTCCAGCCAAGGTTGAGAGTGTCCTCAATCGTGCGGTCCTCGTTGTACCCCTGCCGCACAAACCGGCCCTCGAAGATGTCGGCAAACTCAAGGAACATCCGGTCACGTTCGGAGAGGGCGTCTTTTCCGACGATCGCCACCAGGCCGCGGAGGTCGTTGCCCTCGGCGTATGCAGCGTACATCTGGTCGGAGACCTTTTTATGGTCCTCGCGGGTATGCCCCGTTCCGATACCGAGGTTCATAAGGCGTGAAAGGGATGGCAGGACGTTGATGGGTGGATAGATGCCTTTCCTGTGCAGTTCCCTGCTCACCACGATCTGGCCCTCTGTGATGTATCCGGTGAGGTCGGGGATTGGATGCGTGATATCGTCCCCAGGCATCGTGAGGATAGGGAACTGCGTGATGGAGCCCTTCTTGCCCTTCACAATCCCTGCACGCTCGTAGATGCCGGCAAGGTCGGTGTACATGTATCCGGGATAGCCACGTCGGCCTGGCACCTCTTCGCGGGCCGCACCGATCTGCCGGAGCGCCTCGCAGTAGTTGGTCATGTCGGTCAGGATGACCAGGACGTGCATGCCAAGGTCGAACGCGAGGTACTCGGCGGTCGTCAGTGCAAGCCTCGGAGTGATGATACGCTCGACTGCGGGGTCGTCTGCAAGATTGAGGAAGACGACGGCACGCTCGAGTGCTCCCGTCCTCTCGAAGTCCTGCATGAAGTAGTTTGCCTCCTCCTTGGTGATTCCCATCGCGGCAAAGACGACGGCGAAGGCCTCTTTTGAGCCGGGAACCTTGGACTGCCTGGCAATCTGGAGGGCGATCTGGTTGTGGGGGAGTCCTGCACCAGAGAAGATCGGAAGCTTCTGCCCTCTGACAAGGGTATTAGTACCGTCAATCGTGGAGATGCCGGTCTGGATAAAGTCGTTCGGGGAACCCCTGGCGTAGGGGTTGATGGCGGCCCCGGTGATGTCAAGGCGCTTCTCGGGCACGATCTCTGGTCCGCCGTCAATCGGTTTTCCGCCTCCCGAGAGGATGCGGCCCAGCATGTCCCGCCCGACCGGCATCTTGATCGTCTCGCCGGTGAAGCGGATCCCGCTGTCCTTTCCGATTCCTGCAGTGGTCTCGAAGACCTGGACAACCACGAGCTCGTCGCTGGTATCGAGGACCTGGCCCCGCTTTGTGGAGCCGTCAAAGAGCACGATGTTGACCAGTTCGCCGTACCCTACCGGTTCCGTCTTCTCTACGAAGACGAGGGGACCGGCGATCTGGGTGATGGTTCTGTATTCTTTCATGCCGCCGACCTCAGTGCATTGAATTCTGCGTCCATTTCGGCCTGGATCTTGTCCAGCGCAGGCTTGTAGTCCTTGATGAACTTGATCTGGGGCAGCTCGTTCTTGGACGTGACAGAGACGATCTGCTGCGGGGTCACCCCGGCGCTCTGTGCCGCATACGCGAGGTCAGAGTACTGGCGGATGGCTTTCATCATGTCATACTGCTTCTTCATGTCGCAGAAGGTGTCCACCGCGTCGTAGGCGTTCTGCTGCAGGAAGATCTCACGGATCATCCTGGCCACCTCGATCGTGATCTGCTCTGCCTCGGGAAGTGCATCCGATCCCACAAGCTGCACGATCTCCTGGAGTTCAGCCTCCTTCTGGAGGATCTCCATGGCCCATGACCGGATGGTGTTCCACTCCGGAGACACTTCCCTGTCATACCAGTCGTGCAGGCTGTCAATATAGAGCGAGTAGGAGTTGAGCCAGTTGATTGCCGGGAAATGCCGGCGCTGGGAGAGCTTTGCGTCAAGGGCCCAGAAGACCTTCACGATACGGAGCGTGTTCTGGGTGACCGGCTCGGAGAAGTCACCACCGGGAGGCGAGACCGCACCGATGACCGATACCGATCCCATTCCCCCGGCAAGGGTCTTTACCCTCCCGGCCCTCTCGTAGAACTCGGAGAGACGCGCTGCCAGGTATGCGGGGTATCCTTCTTCACCAGGCATCTCCTCGAGACGGGAGGAGATCTCACGCATTGCTTCCGCCCAGCGGGAGGTGGAATCGGCCATCAGCGAGACATCGTACCCCATGTCCCTGAAATACTCGGCGATGGTGATCCCGGTATACACCGACGCTTCACGGGCAGCCACCGGCATGTTGCTGGTGTTGGCAATGAGCACGGTCCGCTCCATCAGGGGCTTTCCTGACTTCGGGTCCTCGAGTTCCGGGAACTCAGTCAGCACCTCTGTCATCTCGTTGCCGCGCTCACCGCACCCGATGTAGACGACGATCTCGGCATCGCTCCACTTTGCGAGCTGCTGCTGGGTGACCGTCTTCCCGC
>CAZRCH010000105.1:0-2838 GCA_964598545.1 uncultured Methanolinea sp.
GGCGCTTGTTCACGGCGTTTTCCGGGACGCCGAACACGTAACGGAAGAGGAGCCAGAGGAGCTTGCCAGACATATACACCTGCATAGCCCTTGGCCGCGTGACTGGAACGCCGTAAATCTCGGTTGGGGCGGTTGCCCCTCCTGTCTTCGTGGCGCAGCACTGCAGGGAAGCATGGGCGTCAGCGATGATTGCCGACGACTGATGGTTCTCGGTGATGACAAGGTTGTAATGCTTTCCATCACTCACGTTGTAGTTCCCCTCTGCAACGAAATAACCTAGGAGCCGTACAAGGGATGGATCGATCGGCAACTCCAGGGGGAGGTCATGTTCGCTTCCGGCAGCACCGACCCTGATGCCGGAGAGGTCAGTAATGTCGAACCTCTCGCAGAGGCGATGGAAGACTGCAACAGGCATTATCCCCCGGATGTACCACTGCTTCCGGTGGGGCACCCCGAGTTTCCGGGAGATCTCGCTGTACTTCATCCCCTCTTCGTGCAGGCGTGAAAAGATCTCCCCTGCCCCCCTGACATACACATTCCTGAGGTGATCAGGGGGTACCCGCGTGACCAGTTCGTGGAGGAGGTGAATTGAGGAGACCGGTTCCCCCCTGATCTCGCGATTCTCTGGGAGGGAAAAGAGCTTGTCTCCAACGTTCAGGGTATCTGCACGGACGACCTTCATCCCCCCTTCGTTGACAGGGATGCGGTGTTCCCCCGTTACCCGAAGAGCCCTTCCCGACCTGGTCCTGATCTTCAGCAGCCGTTCTCCCCTTACAGGCCGCCTGGTGAGTTTGCGGACTTTCCTGAATCCCTTCTGCGAGAGGAGAGAGAGATCGCCAGGCACGTGGACATCTCCATCGTAGGGAAAGTCATCAGGCCTGATTACCTGATGCCTGCCCGCGATGACAGCGGGGATATGCGTCGCGCCATCGATGCAAAAAGGCCTTGTACCAAAGTATTCCAGGTCGTGGATGTGGATATCGCCCGAGAGGTGGTGATCCGCGAGGTGCGGGGGCAGCTGCAGGAGGTACTGCTCCTTGCTGATCTTGTCTGCCTTCTTCTTGTGAGATGTCTCGGCATTCTCCTGGAGGTTGGCATTGTCCTTGGCCTCGAAACCGCGCCCGACATCGATCAGGTGCGCGTCAAAGACCGGTGTCCCCACCCTCGTGCAGACGTTCCTGTACTGCACCATTCCCTTCTCAAGGAGGGTGATATTCATGATCTCCCGGATGAGGGGCCCGCTCAGCGTGCGAAGGTTCATCGACTTGATGCGCTCCTCGACGAGCCGCGCAATCTCCTGGGCCATCTCCTCCGATGCGCTCTCGTAGCCGTAAAAGGTGGAGACAAGCGTGGTCTCCTCGAGGATCTGGCGCACGATCCGCTGCCTGTCCCATTCCAGGATATGCCCGTCGGAAGTCCTGACAGGCGGCATGCTGGGGATGAAGACCCCGTCAAGAGTGGACTGGCGCGTATCGCGGGTGGGCATCATTCACCCTCGATGAAGGGGATGACCTGCTCCTCTCTTATTGCCCCCTGGGAGAACATCTCAACAGACGTGAGGAACCGGGTATCCCTCTGGAGGACCGGGGCTTCGGAGACAAAGACACCATTTATACGAAGTTCGGTGAGCGATTCGGCGGTAGAAAGATCCCGCTCCTGGAACGGCACTGCCTTCTCTTTCAGGAAATGCTTCAGGGTATCGCAATTCGGACAGAATTCCAGTGTATATATAATCAGGTCGTTTTGTCTGCTCAAAGGTGTCCCCCCGGTTTGGATCTGTTTCAATGATAGCTCTTCTGTGAAAAAATATTTGTTGATCTGACAGTAATTATACCTTAAGAATTGAGAATTTTTGCAAAAAAAAGCACATTTAACGCGTGATAGATGATGAACCACACAATGGTCCGCGACGGGATGCCTGCGCGGGAGCCAGGCTGATGGACAGGCTCTTTGTGGCCGTGGAACTTCCGGGAGAGGTGAGAGAGGCGCTTTCTTTGGTCCAGGACGCCCTGAAGACGAGCCGTGCACGCCTCACCCTGGTGGACCCGGACATCATCCATATCACCCTCAAGTTCATCGGGGACGTGCCCGAATCCCACACGAGGAAAATTGGAGAGGTGCTCGGCCAGGTGAAGGCTGACCCGTTCCCGCTTCATGTGCGTGGCATCGGTGGGAACAACCCGCGCCAGCCCAGGGTGATTTGGGCACACATTGATGACGGTGGGAAGTGCGGCCTCCTGCATGCGCAGATCGAGGACATGCTCGCTCCCCTCGGGGTAAAAAAGGAGCCCCGCGCGTTCCGTCCCCATGCCACGGTGGCACGGGTAAAAGAGTTCCACCCCGATCTCCTGGAATGCGTGAAGCCATTCAGGGAGAGAGACTTTGGCGAGGGAGTGGTGCCGGGCTTTGTCCTGAAGCGGAGTACCCTGACTCCCCGGGGTCCCGTATACGAGGACGTGAAGGAAGTGCGCTTTTGACCCGGACCGCTCTTGAAGAGGAAGTACTCTTTGCAATCCGGCCCGCCGCCGAAGAGACCCGACATATCCACGAAGTGGCGGAGAGGATCCTCTCCCGCGTGGAGAGGTCCGGGAAGGCAACCGCCATGATGGTGGGATCAGTTGCGCGGGGCACCTGGATCCACGGCGACCGGGACCTCGACATCTTCCTCCTCTTTGACCCCTCGCTTCCAAGGGAGGAACTCGAGTTGCAGGGGCTGTCCCTTGCCCGGGAGGTGGCACACGCCGAGTCCGGGAGGTTCCGGGAGAAGTACGCCGAGCACCCGTACATCAATGCGAGCATCGACGGCCTGGACGTAGACCTTGTGCCCTGCTACCAGGT
>CAZRCH010000106.1:0-2817 GCA_964598545.1 uncultured Methanolinea sp.
GGTACATAAAATTGCCACGACTCCTGTGTAATATGTGGCTGCATTATATGATAAATCTTGTAATGGTCGGAATCCCGGGGTAAGGAGGGGCGCTCCCGGTTTTCTTTCGCCCCGGAGATCAGGCAGCCGGATTGAAGACCCGCCCGTGCTGCGAAAACGCGAAAATGATGGAATTGTCCGGAACCTCTTCAGGGGACGTGATCCGACTCTTCCTCGTTTCACTTCGTCTCTTCCCGGTCTCTTGCCGAAAAGACTTCCTTTGCTACCGCCATGCCGTTCAGTGCGGCAGGAAACCCTGCATAGACGGCCATCTGGGTGATGACCTCGACGATCTCCTCCCTCGTACACCCGACGTTCAGCGCCATGGAGATATGGGCGTTCAGCTGGACGGGTGCGTTGCCGAGCGCAGTGAGGGCGGCGACCGTTGCAATCTGTCGCGATTTTATGTCAAGGCCGGGCCTGCAGAGGATATCGCCGTAGGGAAACTCGACCGTGAACCTGCCGAGGTCGGGAGCGATTCCTGCCAGGTTGTCGAGCATTAAATCGACACTCGCACCATGCATTGTGTTCAACTGTGCTTTTCCTCGTTCTAACCTGTCATTTGTCATTTCGCATCCCAGGTGAGTGTTGTGCCGCGGGCCACATGAAACAATGTCATCAAATCGCGTTTCACGGTTGAAAGTGTCGCTGATAGGAAGATTGGAGTGCAGAAAATGTGGGGTCGGTGAGATTTGAACTCACGATCGACGGGTCTCTCCGACATGCGTCAGTGCTCCAACGGATCATCACCAATTCAGGAGACCCATTGTTCATCATTCACACGACGCGAAAGACCGCTGGAGCCCGTCGCCATTCCGGACTAGGCCACGACCCCGTGACTCTATGAGGTCGCTTTATGCCGATTTAATGGTTATGCTGTTGATCCGGTGAGGATATAAGATCCCGTGACTCACCACTTTAGGATGGATGCAGGCAGCTATGATTGCGGGACTTCAACCTATCCGCTGCTCGGGTACACGATAGGTGAGATGCTGAACCGGATAGCCCGGAAGTATCCCCGGACCGATGCGCTGGTCTCGGTGCACCAGGGGATCCGCTACACGTACGGAGAATTCCTCGGGAGGGTGAACGACCTCGCCAGGGGCCTGATGGCGATCGGGGTGGAGAAGGGAGATCGCGTGGGGATATGGGCCATGAACCATGCCGAGTGGGTCCTTACCCAGTGCGCCACTGCCAGGATCGGGGCAATCATGGTGAACATCAACCCTGCCTACCGCACCTACGAGCTCGAATATGTCCTCAAGCAGGCCGAGATCCAGACCGTGATCGTCCAGGGCCGGTTCAAGACCTCCGACTATGTGGGGATGTTCCGCGAGGCATGCCCGGAAGTCGACACCTCGCGCCCCGGTCACCTGGAGACCGAGAAGTTTCCGTTCCTGAAGAATGTCATCTTCATGGGCGATGAACCGCAGAAGGGGATGTTCTCCTGGTCGCAGATCATCTCCCGAGGCCAGGAGGTGAGCAAGGACGAGCTCGTGGCAAGGGAAGAGTCGCTTGACTTCGACGATCCCATCAACATCATGTACACCAGCGGGACCACGGGCTTTCCCAAGGGCGTCGTCCTCTCCCACCACAGCATCCTCAACAACGGGTACATCATAGGGGAGGGGATGAACTTTTCAGAGAAGGACCGGCTCTGCATCCCGGTCCCGTTCTACCACTGCTTCGGGATGGTCCTCTCGAACATCGCCTGCATGACCCACGGGAGCACGATGGTCCTGCCGTCCCCCACCTTCGATGCCCTGGAGGTGTTGCAGACCATCGAGAAGGAGCGTTGCACCGCCCTGCACGGGGTCCCCACGATGTTTATCGCCGAGCTCTCGCACCCCGACTTCCCGAAGTACTCGATGAAGACGCTTCGCACCGGTATCATGGCCGGATCCCCCTGCCCGATAGAGGTGATGAAGGAGGTCAACCGGAAGATGAACATGTCCGAGATCGTCATCGTCTACGGGCAGACCGAGACCGCCCCCGGTGTGACGATGACCACGACAAAGGACCCGCTGGAACGCCGTGTCTCGACGGTGGGACGTGTCTTTCCCCACACCGAGATCAAGATCATCGATCCAAAAAGCGGGAAGATCGTGCCCCGGGGCGAGATCGGGGAGATATGCGCACGCGGCTACTGCGTGATGAAGTGCTACTACCACAACCCGAGCGCCACCAATGCCACGCTCGACGAGAACCGCTGGAACCACACCGGGGACCTCGGGACCATCGACGAGGAGGGGTACGTGAAGATCGTGGGCCGCTTAAAGGACATGGTCATCCGCGGCGGCGAGAACATCTACCCGAGGGAGATCGAGGAGTTCCTGCACCACCACCCGAAGATTGCAGACGTGTACGTCGTCGGCGTGCCGGATGCCAAGTACGGGGAAGAGCTCTGCGCCTGGGTTATGGCCGAGAACGGGCACAATCTTACCGAGGAGGAGGTCAAGGAGTTCTGCCGCGGGAAGATTGCCCACTACAAGATCCCGCGGTATGTGTTGTTCGTCAACGAGTTCCCGATGAGCATCACCGGGAAGATCCAGAAGTTCAAGATGCGCGAGGCCTCGATCAAGGCGCTCGGCCTTGAAGATGCATCGAAGATAGAGACGGCGTGAAGATCAATGAAGCAGGTACTCTTCGCCCCTCTTCTGCCGAGGAGGTATGGCGATCGCCGTGATTTCCTGTTTTCTTTTCCTATAGCAGCAGGTGAGACCGTGGAGAAGGGATTTCACCTCTTTGCGCATATTCTCCAGGTTACGCGATAGTATG
>CAZRCH010000107.1:0-2783 GCA_964598545.1 uncultured Methanolinea sp.
GGTCTCCCGCACTGCGAGCATCCCGGCTGCGTGATGTTCTTCTCCAACTCGATCGCGGACACCGATCGGAAGGGTCCGGAGTTCTGCTTCCGGTGCAGGCGGCGGATTGAGTGGATGGGGAAGTTGAGGGGGGGATAGCTGGATTAGCCCACATTCAGGCATCAACGACAGACGCAGCAGATACATATAACCTCGTCTATCCCCGACCCGGCCCTCCCGTTTCAGCGCCTTTTACACCAGAGAATCACGAGTCCCCCTGCCAGCGCGACCAGAATGAAAAGCGGCGATGCCGCTACGTTTGCCGATGGCTGCATTGTGGAAACTGGTTGTTTCTGTGCGGAGGGGAGGGCAGTACGGGTGATCGTATCGGCAGGGCCGTAGACCGAGACCCCACGGTCGTTCTGCTCGTCAACCGAGAAAACGACAAATGGTCGTGGTTCCGTCGTATACGGCACTGTTCCCTCAAGGCTGATGCTGACGGACACCTGCCGGTCAACACTGTAGGAGAGGAGGTACCCTGGCACTCTCACGACCTGCCCTTCCGCATGCGGAACTTCCACCCTGTACAGGTCCGCGATGGCGACAACATCCCAATGCGGGTTTTCCAGTTCGGTGCCGAGGACAAGTTCGTCCCACTCAACGAAGGTCGTTGTCGGGCCAGGGGGGATGATCCGGATTGTCGCGGAGAGAGACAAAGGTGTTCCCGCCGGATAGGATTCTTTATCCGGCACGATGGTCACGTTCTCTATCGGGTGCCCCGCCGATACCGGGAGTAGGATGAGCGCGAGAAAGCCCAGGAGAAGGAGGATTCGGAGCGGGTTCATATGGGGCATAGTGTATGTGATTGGATAAATACTGTTGGATAGATAATACTGGCCTCAACCTGGCCCTCATGCCCGGGGACACACTCATCCAGGCAAAAAAGTGGGTGTGCTCAACGGGCCTTATTATGTCCCTCTGTACGTTCCAGGAAATCTACGATATCCCTGATAAATTCCCGTGTCTTATTCTCTATCTGCATAGTCAGCGAATGCAGATCGGGAAAACCGGGGCGTTCCGCCAGCGTGTGCTCGAGGATGGAATCAGCGCCCCGAATCGTTTCCGGCATGCGGTACCTTGTTCCATCCGCTCTCCTGGAACATCTTCCAGTAGTGAGCCTGGACCTGTGTATTTGAGCCTGCCAGCCAGGCCTCGAAACTGCAGGTTCCGTGGAGGAACACGGTTCCAACCTTGAGTTTTCGCCGCCTGAACGTATCCGGGACCACAGAAAAATATGTCATATCCATGTAGCCAGGATACAGGTTTCCGGACACGATGTATTCCGGGAACTCTTTCTGGAAACGGGTTCTCAAACCCATGAGGTATTCCATCAGTCCCCGGTACGCCTCCTTTATCACTCCTCTCTCCACCTGTGTCCGTTATTCGTCCATGCATTCGTGGAATGGTTTCAAGGATTTCCCTCCTTTTGGACCGGCGAACAGTGTGAAACATCAGCCATTCTCATACCTGCCCTCTCTCTGCTATCACCATCACTCTCCACTCGGTCCCATGCAGCGAAACCGTATCCCAGAAGGTCTCCTTCTCGACCACCACGTCCGACCCGGTCCGGTAGAACGAGAACGTCGCATACCCGGAGCGTTCGGTCGAGTACCGGTGGGCGAGATCGAGTATCCCGGGGAAGCGGGCAAACGTCGTCTCGTTGAAGGTCGCCTTCCCAACAAGGGCAGGGTCAGGATGGAAGAGGATGCGCCCGTCTGCCTGGGCGACGTTGAAGATGAAGGGTGCATACGCCATCGCCTCGTCTGCAGCAGGTGCGATCAGTGCACGCGGTGAGAAAGTGGTGCTGACGACGCCAAGGAACTCCCCGTCGCGGGAGAAGACCGGATAAGCGATCGCAACACCGTCCCCACCTTGGGCGAGCGTAAAGTATTCGCTCATCAAAGGTTTTCTGGTCGCGACGGCCTGCCGCACCTGCTCCTGGTCAAGAAGGCTTTGGCCGACCAACACCCTGGCAGTCGCGGGCTCGGCGGCACGCACGGTCCCGTTTGAGTCATAGGTGATCGCGCTGATGACGGCAGGATGGAACGACACCAGGTCTGTGAGGATATCATCCGTTGCAGGCCCAAAGAGGCCGGAAGTCACGATCGCGCCGGCGGAACCTGAAACCGCGATGTCGAGGGCATCGAGGGTGTCCTGCGTGGTGCCGGTCACTGCTCCAAGGAGCTGCTGCATGAGGGAATGACGGGGGCTTTCCAGGACTGCGGTGTGGTGCCTCTCCTGCAGGCAGCCTGAGCCGGCGAAGAGGAGGGCAAGCATGAAAGTGAGGATGAGGACAATAGGGTGGAAGCGAGTCATCAGTGAATATTTTCGATGAGAGGCATGTTGTGCCTTGCGGATATGTGTGCCATGAAGATAGGAGGTGATTCGTTCGTGCAGGGAGTTTCAGGCAGGAATCGAAGGAGGTATCCAGATGTTCATCCTTGCACGGGATTTTGTAGTGTCTGGAGATGCTGTGTCCACCGTCACCCCGGACACAACGAGAACAAGGAGTTTTCCACGAAAGAGAAAGGCATCATCCAGAAACTTTTTACTCTTGGATAACAAGGTCGCCTTGCAATGAAGTATCTTGTCCTTGTGGTGATACTGTTCTTCTTCTTTGCGTGTGCAGGGTGCACCTCGCCGGCTGGAAAGACCCCTGACGTATCGGAGAATAATAGTGTAATCCCGGGAACGACTTTGTCCACGCAGGTCCCTGCGACAACGGGGCCGCTCGCCACCCAGCC
>CAZRCH010000108.1:0-2668 GCA_964598545.1 uncultured Methanolinea sp.
CCCCGCCGACCACGAGCACCTCACCCCCGGCACCCTTGTGCGCACCCGGGTCCTTTCGTAGCATGACGGTGAGGTCCCCTGGGCCGACAGTGATCTCGGCATCGAGAGGTATGCCGATATCCGCAACGAGCGATCCCTCCACCTTGGGGCGGTGGAAGGCAAGGATGTGGTCGGGGACAAACCCGGGGGTGGGAACGTCCGCGGAGACTTTCATGGCGGATGTCCTTTGTGCAGCCTCCACAAGGGACCTGATCGGCTCTCGCGGCGTCCCTGAGCTTCCGGTGCCGAGCAGCGCATCCACGATGCAGCCCGCTTCCTGGAAATGCCTCCCGAGAGCGGCGACGTCTTCAGGGCACCGGACAGGTGCGAGGTCCACGGGACATGATGAGAGGACCTTCAGATGGTGGTCGCAGTCCGGGCTCCTGCCGCTGTCCTCAAGGTATATCACGCAGACCTCGAGATCCTGCAGGTGGCGGGCTGCGACCATCCCGTCCCCACCGTTGTTCCCCTTCCCGCAGAGGATCAGGACCGGGTCTGAGTGAAACGACCGGACAAGGTCGGCGAGGGCTTTTCCGGCCGACTCCATCAACTGGAGTGATGAGACCCCGAGTGCCACGGCGTTCTCATCCACCGACCGCATTCTCGCGGCGGATATGATCCCCTGCTCCCGGAACTCCCGGCATTCTCTTCCGACCATTGATCACGACTCCCGGCCCTGCGACCGGATTCTACCAGCATATCGCCCCCTTGAGATATGAAATATCGCACACGGTGTCATACGAAGGGACCCGGCATGCCCGCCACCTGTCCCATCCCCACCCTTTTTCTCCTGGATACCCCATTACTATCGCAATGAGTCTCTGCGATGATGCCCGGTCAGCGGCACGTGAGATCCTCTCCCACGAAGAGGTGACCATCATCTCCCATATCGATGCCGATGGCATCGCCAGCGAGGCCATCCTTGCAGAAGCCCTCTCCCGGGCGGGGATCCGTCCGAGATCCGTGTATGTCAGGCAGCTTGAGCCCATGACCATGCGGCAGGTCCCGCAGGATGACACCTTCAAGATATTCTGCGACCTGGGGGCAGGCCAGCAGAACCTCCTCGTGGAGGGGGGCCTTCGCGAGGATGAGGTGCTGATCGTGGACCACCATGTCAGCCAGCCTGCAGGGAGATCGTACCCGCAGGTCAACTGTCTCCACCACGGCTTCTCCAAGATGAGCGCCGCAGGGGTGGCTTACCTCGTGGCCAGGGAGATGGACCCTGGAAACGTCGATCTCTCCCGGCTCGCGGTGGTGGGCAACGTGGGAGACATGATGGCAAGGGAGGACTGCGGGCTGGTGGGGCCGGCAAGGGATATCGCGCTCGAGGGAGCAGCGGCCGGATGCATCGAGGTCATATCCCGTGACCTGAACTGTTACGGCACGTCCACCCGGCCGCTCCACGTCTGCCTTGCCTACAATGACGACCCCTTCATCGCGGGAATCACCAACAACGTGAACGGCGCGCTACGGTTCCTGCAGAGGCTCGGGATCGAACTCCAGACCCCAGAGAAGCGCTGGCGGGTGTGGGAGGAACTCTCGCCCGACGACAAACGCCTGGTGACAAGTTCACTTGTCCAGCAGATCATCGCCTGCGGCGAACGGGCCGACCGGCTCTTCTCAGAGAGCTATCTCTTCCCGGGCGAAGCCACACGGACGCCGCTCCGGAATGCCCAGGAGTTTGCCACGCTCCTGAATGCCTGCGGGAGGTGGACCCGGCCATCGGTAGCAAGCGCTATCTGCCGGGGGGACAGGGGACCGGCGTTCCGGGAGGCCGAACACATGCTGAACAATCATCGGGCCGTCATCAGGGAGCTCCTCGAGTATATCCTTGACACAGGGGTAAAGGAGCTCTCCCACCTCCAGTGGATCCACGTGGGAAACCGCTACCCGGACACCATCGTCGGCATCGGCGCCGGGATGGCGCTCTCACGCCTGAACATGGAGAAGCCCATCCTCGTGATGGTGGAGCAGCCGGAAGACCCCTGTCTCACCAAGGTCTCTATGCGGACCACAGAGCGGGCGGTGGCGCGGGGAATCGACCTGCAGCAGGCACTCAACACCGCTTCTGCCGAGGTCGGCGGGGCCGGTGGCGGGCATCGCATCGCAGCAGGAGCATTCATACCAAAGGAATCGGAGGATCACTTTGTCAAGAGAATCAACCAGATCATCGCGGGACAGCTGTGTGCAGAGGGCCAGGGTCATCGCTGATTTCCAGTTCGGGAGGGACGCGGGGAAGGCCCTGTTTCCTGACGATTGCGGGTTCATCTTCTCGAGGACCGGGAGGGTCCGCCAGATAACCTGGAAGGGGTCGCGCCTCGCCACCCTGCGGGCATCGGACGGGAGGCTCACCCTTGGTATGGCAGGAGCCTCCAGGCTCCACCACGTGCTCCCCCCTCCGGCCTACCGGGTCTGTATCGTCCCGGAGGTAGCCGAGTTCATCCTGAAGGGGAAGAATGCATTCTGCAAGCATGTGATCGCGGCCGATCCCACCATACGGAGCGGAGACGAGGTGCTGGTGGTGACACGCGACGACGAACTGCTCGCGACGGGGGCCGCTGTCCTGTCGGGGCAGGAGATGCTGGTATTTAATTACGGTGTAGCGGTAAAAGTACGTCAGGGAAGGTCA
>CAZRCH010000109.1:0-2662 GCA_964598545.1 uncultured Methanolinea sp.
GGCGGTGCGGTCCTTGCGGTCCTCGGGCTCCTCTTCCTCTTCCACGCCGCCTTTACCGCGTCACTCGTCGTCCGCCTCGTGGGCATCTTTCTCATGGGAGCAGGCGTGGTATCCCTCGGCGGCTCACTGATCAGGTGGTGGAGGCAGCGGGGTTCCCGGCCCGGGTGGATTGATGCAGAACTCGTTGAGCACTGACTGGCAGAGGTGTGGACTCTCCCATCAGAGCGGGCAGACCCTGATGCACATCCCGCACCGGAGCCCCCCGAGTTCCCGGAACATGTAGTCAGCGCACCGCTCGCGGTCGATAGAGCCGTCCCGGGAGATTGCGCCTGCGGGGCAGATCTCCGCACATTTCCCGCATCCCTCGCACTGCGGGTGGAGGAACGGGGCCACCCCCGGAGAGTCTGCCTCGAGCGGCGCATCGGTGAGGATGCCGGTCATCCGGACCCGGGCGCCGTAGTCCGGGTGGATAAGGAGGTGATTCATGCCGAACGAGCCGAGCCCGGCATGGTACGCGGCATACTTGAGCGAGAGGTCGGCTTTCAGGGTAGAGCGGTCCGCGTACCAGTACCCAAACTCGCTCCCCTCGGTGGGGACAATGGTCGCAAGGTACCCCTCCCGCTCGATCTGACGTGCGAGGAAGAAGGCGATCACCCGGAGCGTCGCGGTCCCGGCCATCAGCGTGTTCGTGTACTCCCCCCTCCCCTTTGGGAGCGTCGAGAAGGCTCCCCGCGGTACCGAGACCCCGAGCACGACGACCGAGGTGACGCCTGGCATGATCTCCTGCGGGCGGTTCCCCTGGTAGTCGGGTGAGAGAAAACAGGACGCGTCCGCCACCCCGAAGAGGTCTGCGCCCCGCTGGAAGGCCGCATCTCTTAGATTGCCGGTCAGGGAATACTTGCTCATGGTGCCAGATCACTAGGGGCTCTTTCTATTCGGTTGTTTGGCAGGGTGCCCCTGAACATCCCGCGGGGGACGAGGATCTCGAACCGGGCGCCTTCTCCCGGCACCCCTGTCTCCCTGATCCCGATCCCGGTGATGGAGAGGATCTCCCTGATGAGAAAGAGCCCGAACCCCGTGTGTTTGAAAAAAGTCCTCTCGAAGATGTGCTCCTTCTCTTTAGCGGGCACCCCTGTCCCATCATCGACGCAGATGATGGCAACCCCGTTTGGATCCTCCTCGACAGAGAACCTGATATGAGTCAGGTTCCCCCCATGCCTGATGGCATTTTCCACCAGGTTGTAGAAGACTTTCTGGAGGAGAGGGTCGGCATAGATCTCAAGTTCGCCCACGTCAATCTCCTGGGATATCCCGTCAAGGGGAATTCCCGCGGTCGCGGTGCGGATAACGTCTGCCACCCGCTGCCATATGGGGGATTTTACGCCAACATCCTGGTAAAGTTTCATGAACTCTATCTGTTCCTGGATGTTCTGCCCGATGCGCTCGATCTTCTGGAGTGACTCCCTCAATACCGGGTCTTGTGTATGCATCAGGGCCATATCGATCTGAAGGTAGAGGGGGGTCAGCTGGTTGTGGATATCGTGCCGTGTGATCGAATTGAGGATGGCGATCTTCTTCTGTGCGCTCTCTACCGCTTTCTCAGCCCGTTTTCGCTCCTCAATGTCAAGGATGGACGTGATGATCCTCCCGGTTCCTGGGAAGAGGCCGACGCTGAAGGAGACTTCCCTGGTGCTGCCGTTCCTTGTCAGGACCTTCGCCTCATAGTAATGGGGAACGGTCTCGTCTCCTGAAAGGCGTCTTTGGTGGAACCCGACGATATACTCCTTCACGCTCTCGTCAAGGAATTCCGGGAATTTCTTCTTCCACTCCACCTCCTCACGCGTGTACCCGAAAAGTCTCTCGAAGTGCGTGTTGACGAGAGAGATGGTCCCATCCTCCTCGATCACTGCCATTGCGGTCCCCGAGAACTCAAATATTGTCTGGTATCGCTCGAGCAACTCGCGTGACGTCCTGTTGAGGAGCGAGTGGACGGCGGCACGGTCGCGGATGGCCCGGTTGTAGTTATGCTCCAAAAGATGGATGCGGCTCTCCAGCCGTTCCAGGGTTTCGGCGAGCTTCTTTCTCTCGGTATCAGGTATCTGCCCAAGGAGCCGCGAAATCTCTTTCTTCACCGCTTCGAATTCTCTCATGGCGCGGGAGGGTTCACTGTGAGCAGCACCAGGCAGAGACTCTCGTTATGAAAATCACACTGTCCGACGTGGCCCTGGCCGATCTCACCGTAGGTGAAAAATCCCACGAGCGGCCTCTTCCACAAGCGCAGTGCCGCAGCGATCTCGTCTCCCACCATAGTGCCTGCTGCCCAGTGCCTGGCCATGCAGGAGAACGCGATTACAAGGTCTGCATCCGGCCGGGTGGCATGGAACGACGTGATATCCCTGATTGATTTCTCAATTGTTTCGTATCCGAATGAACTCGAGAACCGTACCTGGGCTCCCCTGGGGATTGAACCTGCAAATATCATTGACCCCCGGGAAAAGTCGGCCGAGAGGCAGGTGCGCAGGACCACGGTGCCGTCCGGCCTCTGGACAAGGAGGGGAAACATGATCGCGGTTTCTACGAGGTCGTCTTCACCGGCATTCAGGTACTCCTGGAGGACCTTTGTCGCCGGGCGGTTGTTCAGGGTGTGGAGGACATTGCCTTC
>CAZRCH010000110.1:0-2569 GCA_964598545.1 uncultured Methanolinea sp.
TGATCGCCTCCCTGACCTGGGAGGTGATATCCACGATCTCCCCCTCTCCGCTCGTGGAGAGGTTAAAGGTAGTCCGGTACATCGGGGAGAGGTGGGAGCGGGAAGGGATGAATGTGATGGAGCGGGTGCAGTTTGAGCCTGCCGGCCCCCAGTTGTGGGCAAGGGGGGGTGGATCAGGGAATCTCATCCGGGAATTGGGAGTCTGCAGTTTTTGATCTGGAAATATTTCCCGAGGTGGGAATCGTGGAATATGACGAGAAGGGGTGAGAGTGGGGAGAATGAAAGAGGATCTACTCGTCACCAGGTGCAAAAGTCCCGGTTTCCGCTCCGTTCTGCCCGCTCTCATCTTCCTGCGGCACAATCGCTATACCCACGATCCGGTCGTTTTCATCGAGCCGCATGATCTTGACGCCCTTTGTTCCGCGCCCGATGACGCGTATCTCGTTGACGTGGATCCGGATCACAACACCGGATGCCGTCATCACCATGATCTCATCGGTGTCGAGCACCGCACACGATGCGATCACGACTGCATCTCTCTCGAGCTGGATGTTCCGGACCCCCATCGTTCCCCTGCCATGGCCGCGGAACTCATCGAATTCGGTCCTCTTGCCGAACCCGACGTCGGAGATCGTGAGAAGGTGATCCTTCTCCACAAGCGTGACCGCAACGACCGTATCGCCGCCCTTCAGCTTCATCCCCCTGACACCCTGAGCTGTCCGCCCCACAGTCCGCACGGTCTCCTCGTGGAACCTGAGGCTCTGGCCGAAACGGCTCGTCAGGATGATCTCCTTGCTCCCGTCGGTGAGGATGACCTCGACCAGCTGGTCGGAACCACGCAGTTTGATGGCATTGGTTCCCACGGATCGGGGGAACGAGAACTCTTTTAACGGTATCTTGATGACCTGCCCGAGTTTTGTCGCAAACAGGAGGAACTGGTCTTCGCGGAACTCCCGGATCGGGATGACCGTGGTCACCACTTCATCCTTGAGGTTGAGGAGGTTGACGATGGGTTTTCCCTTTGCCGTCCTGCTGGTCTCGGGGATCTGGTAGACTTTCAGCCAGTATACGCGGCCGGTATCGGTAAAGCAGAGGAGATAATCCTTGAGGCTCGCTGCAAAGACCGAATCGACAACGTCGTCCTCCTTCGTGGTCATTCCCGTGATGCCGTGCCCGCCCCGCCTCTGCTTCCTGTACACATCGATGTCGGTCCGCTTGATATAGTTCGCCGTCGTGATGGAGACAAGGACGGTCTTGTCCTCGATCAGGTCCTCGTTTGAGATATCCCCAAGGTTCAAGGATATCTGGGTCCTCCGGGAATCCCCGAATTTCTCCGAGACCTCCATCGTCTCGCGCCGGATCTCCGCCTTGATGGTCTCCTCGCTTGACAGGATGTGCTGGAGCCGGGCGATCTCTGTCTCAAGCCCTGCCTTCTCGTCGATTATCTTTCTCTGTTCAAGGGCGGCAAGGCGGCGGAGCTGCATCTGGAGGATGGCATTTGCCTGCGGCTCGTCGAGCCCGAACCTGGAGATGAGAGCATTTCGTGCCTCCTCGACCGTCTCGGACGCCCTGATCGCAGCGATCACGTCGTCGATCCTGGCAAGCGCGATGAGAAGGCCGTTTAGTATATGGACCTTCTCGAGGGCTTTTTTGAGGTCGAATTCCGATCGCTTCGTGATGATCTCGATCCTGTGCCTGACAAAATGATCGAGCAGCTCGGGGAGATTCAGGAGCCTTGGCTGGTTCTCGACAATTGCATAGTTGATCGCCCAGAAACTCGACTCGAGCTGGGTGTTCTTGTAGAGGTTGTTGAGCACAACAGAGGGAATCGCGTCTTTCTTGAGATCGAACACGACGCGGATGCCCTCCTTGTCGGACTCGTCGCGGATGTCGGAGATCCCCTCGATCCTCTTGTTCTTCACCATGTCCGCAATGGCAGTGATCCACTGCGCCTTGTTGACCTGGTAGGGAAGTTCGGAGACAATGATGCGGGGGTTCCGGGAACCGCTCTTTGGTTCCTCGATTGTCGCCACGCCGCGAACCACGAGGCGTCCCTGCCCGTTCGTGTAGATGTTTCTTACTCCCTCGACCCCCATCAGGATTCCCCCTGTCGGGAAATCAGGAGCGGGCATCGAAGCCATCAGGTCCTCAACGGTGATTGCAGGATTATCGAGGTATGCCACGACTGCAGCACAGACTTCATGCAGGTTGTGCGGGGGCATTTTTGTTGCCATCCCGACTGCGATGCCATCGGTGCCATTCACCAGGAGATTCGGGATTTTTGCGGGAAGGACAACTGGCTCGGTGAGGGATTCATCGTAGTTTGGGACGAGCGGCACGGTCTCCTTCTCAATATCCTGGAGGAGCGCCTCTGCATATGGCCTGAGCCGGACTTCGGTATACCTCTGCGCCGCCGCCGCATCGCCATCAACAGACCCGAAATTTCCCTGCCCTTCAACGAGCGTGTGTCGATACGAGAAGGGTTGCGCCATCTTGACGATGGTGTCGTAAATAGAGGCATCGCCGTGAGGATGGTACTTCCCCATGACATCTCCCACCACCCTCGCAC
>CAZRCH010000111.1:0-2474 GCA_964598545.1 uncultured Methanolinea sp.
GACGCCATGGGGATGAACATGGTCACCATCGGGAGCGAGAAGGCCGCGGAACTGATCAGCAGCGCGACCGGGGCCCACCTCGTCGCCCTCTCGGGAAACCTCTGCACCGACAAGAAGCCGGCCGCGGTGAACGTGGTCCGGGGTCGGGGGAGGAGTGTCTGTGCCGGAGTGTGGCTTGATGATGCGCTGATCGCCTCGGTCTTCAAGACCGACGCCCGCACGATGGCAGAGGTGAACCGGCGTAAGAACCTGGTCGGGTCCGCAGCAGCGGGGTCGCTCGGGTTCAATGCCCACGCCGCGAACGTCGTGGCGGCGATGTTCATCGCCTGCGGGCAGGACCCGGCGCACGTCACCGAGGGGAGCATGGCGATTACCACGGTCGATGAGGGGGAGAGAGGGCTGTACGTTGCAGTATCCCTCCCTGACCTTCCCGTCGGCACGGTCGGCGGCGGGACCGGGGTGGAGACACAGGCTGAGTGCCTGGCGCTGCTGGGTGTCGCGGGGGGCGGGGACCCCCCGGGTTCGAACGCACGGAAGTTTGCCGAGATACTCGCCGCGGGCGTCCTTGCCGGGGAACTCTCGCTCCTGGGCGCACTCGCCGCCCAGCACCTGGCGCGGGCCCACAAGTCGCTGGGCCGCTGACCGGGGATCTCTAGCGGAACCACTTCATCATGACAATCGCGTCCTCTCCGTTCGCGTAGTAGCCTGCGAACCGAAGGGCCGGGCGATAACCGAGCCGGCGGTAAAACTGCTGCGCAGGCAGGTTGGAGACCCGGACTTCGAGCTGCACGCCGGTTGCAAGCTCCACCGCGAACCGCTGCTCCACCCGCTCGACGAGTCTCCTCGCGATCCCCCGCTTTCTCCATGCAGGGGTGACCGCGAGGTTGCAGATGTGCCCGTAGATCTCCTCCCCCGTGTCCTCGAGGCCCCCGAGCACGAAGCCCACCACCTCGCAGCTTGCGGTGGCAACAAAGAAACTCTCGGGGAAGTAGGAGAGGGCCTCTGCGAAGACCGCCGCCTTCCAGGGGTCGAGGAACGACTCCTGCTCGATCAGGGCGATCCGGTCGATGTCACCTGCCCTCGCCCGTCGAATCGTGATCTCGGGAAGCATGGAGGTCTGCCGTCTTCACACTATGGTCTTCATTGCTATAATATACTGCCAGGGAGAATGATAGAGGGAGAAATGGTGGATATTTTTCCTTTCCCCGCGGTACGCCCCCCGGCCGGTGCTGCCCCCCTGGTCGCCGCGGTCCCCTACGACGTCGTGACCACGGAAGAGGCGGCTGCATGCATCCGGAAGAACCGGTCAAGCTTCCTCCGGGTAAGCAGGCCCGACGCCGAGCTCCCCGGCGTTCCGCCAGACGATGCCTCGGTGTATGCCAGGGCTCGCGAGGTGTTTGGCGAGTTCAGGGCAAGGGGCCTTCTCGTGCAGGACAATGCTCCTGCAATGTACCTCTACCGGGTGACCGGGAACGGGAACGACTTCCTGGGGCTCGGGTGCACGGTCTCTGTCAGGGACTACGAGGAGAACGCCATCCGGCGGCACGAGCTGACCCGGTACGACAAGGAAGAGGACCGGACACGGCACATCGACGCGGTGAACGCGCACAGCGGGCCCGTGGTGCTCCTCTTCGAGGACAGGAACGACACGCACGGATTCCTGGAGGCGCTCTGGAACAGGCTCGGAAAAGAAGACGCCGGGGTGAGGTGGGATGACGGCACGGTTCACCAGGTGAAGTGCATCACCGGTGACGCGGATCTCTCCTCGCTTGAGCGGATCTTCCGTGCGGTCCCCCGGCTCTATATCGCCGACGGTCACCACCGCGCCAAGTCCGCGGTGAACGTCTGTTTGATGCGGAAGGTGGAGGGGAGGCTCACCCCCGAGGCGACACGGTTTCTCGGGGTGATCTTTGCGCACGACCGCGTAAAGATCCACGGGTACAGCCGCATCGTCTCAGACCTCTCGGGACTTTCCCCCCGGGAGTTCATGGACCGGCTGAAAAGGTCCTTCTCGGTCATCCCCTGCAGAGAAGTGGACACGAGGGCGTTTCACATCCAGCCCGGGCATTTCGCACCGGCAGACTTCCACGTCATCCACATGTTCCTCGAAGGGACGTGGTACGAGTGCGGCCTCCCGCGCGAGGGGGGCATGGACCGGATCGAGGCGCTGGATGTCTCTGTCCTCCAGCGGGAGGTGCTCACCGGGATCCTCGGCATCACCGACCCGAGAGGAGACCCCCGCCTCCATTATCTCGGGGGTGCCCGGCCCGTCGCGGACCTCGAGGCCATGGTGAGGAACGGGGGGTATGCGGTGGCATTCTCGATGCAGCCGGTGGGGGTCGGGACCGTGATCGAGATCGCGGATGCCGGGGGGATCATGCCCCCGAAGTCCACCTGGTTCGAGCCAAAGCTCCTCTCCGGCCTCGTCGTCCACACGCTGGACTGAAGGGAATATCAATGGATGAAAATCGCTG
>CAZRCH010000112.1:0-2330 GCA_964598545.1 uncultured Methanolinea sp.
TGTGACCCAGACCTGCCTGCTCTCGGGAGTGAAGGTGAATGACTCCATCTCGAGCTTTATGCTGTGCATCCCACCTTTCAGCCAATTGGCCACAAACGGCGTCTTTGCAGGCACCTTCCTCCCGTCGATGAAGATATCGGCCCCCCGCGGATAGGAATCGATGAAGATTCCGCCCGTGACAGCCTTCTCCTGTGAGCGTTGTG
Source organism: uncultured Methanolinea sp. (assembly GCA_964598545.1). GTDB lineage: Archaea > Halobacteriota > Methanomicrobia > Methanomicrobiales > Methanospirillaceae > Methanolinea_A. The sequence continues at coordinate 204 of CAZRCH010000112.1, forward strand.
GGGAGCCCGGTGCTGCATCATCCTCTCCCGCGACGAAAGTCCCTTCTGTGAGTGCTTCCGTGACTCCGGAAGGATCCCGAATATCTCCCTCTCCCGTCATGATGGCCGGTCCGGGCTCATAGAACGCGGGATTCCCCACATTCGCTTCGTGAATAACCCCTTCGGTCTCCCAATCATCCCCGAGTACGGGTGCTCCCGTCGGCGTTACCTCGTGGGAAGGAGACCTGTGGATCCCAAAGATCTCAAATACCCTCGCAAAGAGCCATTCCACGATATTCCCCGGAAATCCGGCCTCCTTCGGTGGAGGAATGAGGTGTCCGGAGGAACGAAGCATTGTTTCTCCCGGTTCAGTCAGCGTCTCCTGCTCCGTGCTTCCCTGAGTGGAGACTGCTGGCAGGGTGCTCCCCGGCGTACGGGTGGCTCCAGGCTCCGGAGCATAAGGATCACCGGCTACCAATGGCCCTCCGCGGGTAAGCACCAGCACGGCGTTCCGGTTCTCCATGTAGTCACCCGCCCCCGATACCGGGAGGCTTGCGATCTCAAGCCGGTTTCTGGACCGCTCGAGCCAGGGGAGGACATCGAGCGCTGCGACACTGACACCGGACGACCCTCCTGTGAGCGGGTTGTAGTACTCGCCGTCGTTGAAAATGGCAACGTGCTGGTCACCTCCCTCCCCGGACGCCGCAGTGCTGACCAGGTAGAGTGTCGCCTCGCCTATTCCGTCCTTCTCCACGTTCCCGGCAAACTCTGCCCTGGTGCGGGCATCCTCGGCAGTCGTGCCAAAACGCGGATCTGCAAAAACGACATCTGATCCTTCGCAGATCCAGTACATGATCTCGGGGGCGGCAGGGTCTTTCTGAAGGACAATCAGCATGACCCCGTACGCGGCAAATTCCCGGCCACTCCCGCCGCTGTTCATGACTGTCACCTTGCCTTCTTCGCCGGGATGAATCACTTCCTTCAGGTCGTAGGCAAAGGTCTGGACAGGGTAGTCATAGACCCCGTCGCCCTTCCTGTCAGTGTAGGTTGCATCCGCCTTCAGCACTTTTCCGTTCCATGAGACCGTCGGCATTGCAGGCAACCCTTCCCGCTTCATCATATCATGACTCCAGGTGGTGTAGAGGTAGAGCCGCGAGAGGGCAATCTCCCCTTCTGCAGGCACGGCATCCGGCAATGTATAGACATGCTGCTTTCCGGATGGGATCATTCCCGTATAATCGCCTGCAACCGTCGAGAAGAACGTGCCGTTCAGCGTCCCCTGCCGATACAGCGTCAGGGCCGACCCAACGTACCCTGAGAATCCTGTGTTGACTCCCGTGGAATCATCGCCTGACGATGACCCCGCACGGCCCCCTGGCACCAGTTCCTCGTCGATCGAGATCGTCTGCCCGTCGATGACTTCCACCGTCTCCTTCCAGTCCTGGTACCCCGACAGCCTGATCGTCACCTCCCGGTACCCGGCGGGGACATCAGGGATCACGCAGGGAGTGAGCGCAGTCTGCTTCACCCCGTCGATCAGGACTTCGGCTCCGGGCGGCTCGGTTGCAACCGAGAGGGTCCCCCTCCCCTGCTGGAGGGTGAAGTGGACAGTCGCTGTCTTTCCAGTCTGGACGGTCACCTGCTGCGGGCCAGGGTCCCTGTATCCTTCCTTCTCCACCGTGACGATGTGGTACCCCTGCGGGACGTCAGGGATAGTGGTATTGGTCACCTCTTCCTGCTCCTCGCCGTCGATGAAGATTATTGCTCCTGCGGGTGCCGAGGTGACCTTCAGGCTCCCGGCGTCGCTCCCGGGATACCGGACGGCAAGGGTTGCCAGCATGATCTTGTAGAACCGCCCGGAATTGTCGTACGTGAGGTCCGAGTCCCTCCCTTTGCGGATGCTGTCGGTCACGTCATGCCGGTCAATGCCCGCATATCCGCCCTGCGGCTTTCCGGCCGAGAGGCCATCGCGGTTGAACTCGTACTCTGCGTTCTCGCTTGCCAGGTGGACCACCGTGAGATCGGCCTGCTCCCACTCGTCATCGAGCGATGAGGTCGAAAAAGAGGTCTCCCCTGCGTAGATCTCACCGAGGATCTCCTCGGTCAGCTCGCTGTCCTCGTCGTGGCCATGGTTGATCCAGTAGACCA
>CAZRCH010000113.1:0-2211 GCA_964598545.1 uncultured Methanolinea sp.
CGGTATCGCTTTCGGTGGAGAACGCCAACGGAAGGAGCACCACGTCCCGTAACGTGTATATACGGTGAGAGAAGGACACACCTTTTTTTCACAAAGCCTGATTTCAAACATTCTGTGCAGGAAAATGGGGTTTCCTCTTACCGGGAGGAAGTGTTCTTTTTTCTCCTGGATATCGCTCTCCTGGTTTGCTCTTTACTCAACCCGGATAATGCTTCAGGCATTCCGGGCAGATTACATGTATCACGAGGATTATTTACTTCAGTTTCAGCCGGAAAGGAGTATTTCACTTCTCCCACGGTCTCATAACTTTTTTCACTTTTCCCACTGAACTCATGTCGGAGGATTGATACAGGAATGCCCTGTCTCAAGGTACACCCAGAAGAAGCGGTTGCCCTCCTCGAGGAGAGGATCGGTGCCATGAAGACGATCAGGAACACCGGGGATGGCCCTGAATATTACGACGTGGTCGGATGGATGTCAGCGACTCATTCCGCGATTGACCGGGTGTACGGCGGGGATGAGATCCACCCTGAAGAGATCCGGGCAATCGGGCTTCCCGCCTGTTCCTGCAATGCCGGGAGGAGTGCACAGATGATCCTCGATGTATATCGCGCGAAACTGCAGGACTATATCGACGAGATCAGGAGATACATGCCGGAAGAAGGGTGAGCGGGAGGCCTAAACACCCGCAGCCGCTGGCGGACTGCGTTCCCTAACCGAGCACCTGCACCTCGACGATCGACCCCTCCGTGAGGTGGTCGAATCCCTCGGGGATCGATGCGATCGCCGTGGCACCGGCGATGGTCGCTAGGCGGCTGCGCTTTTTCTGGGGATGGAAGACAGGCATGCCGTCGTCAAACGAGAGGGTGCCGAAGAAGAAATCGGTCCACTCACGATCGCCCTTCTGGAGAGGAGCGGCAAGCATTGCCTTTATCCGGGGCAGGCCGGGGGCCGGATGGCCGGCAAGCGCGAGAAGTCCGGGGAGCGCGATCTGCAGGAAGGCGTTCGCATTGGAGGGTGGTCCGCCGGGGAGCACGAAGACCGGTATTCTGTCAAGCACGCCGAATCCCACCGCCTTTCCCGGCCCGATACGGATCCGGTGGAACACCTTCCTCCACCCTATCTCTTCGAGCACCCGGGCCACCATGTCGCGGTCGCCCTTCCAGGCCCCTCCGCTGGTGAGAATAGCATCAGTGTGTGCGGACATGTCCTGCAGAGTGGTGCGGATGGCAGAGAGGTCGTCTGTTGTTATCGCGAGATCCGTCGTCATCCCGTATTTCCTGCACCACCCTGCGAGAGTGATGATGTTGCTTGCATAGAGCTTTCCTTCCGGGAGAGGCTGGCCCGGGGCGGTGATCTCATCTCCGGTCCCGAGGATCCCGACGACAGGGCTCTGGAAGACGGGAACGGTGCTGTGCCCGGCAACGGCGAGGAGGCCTGCAATGAGGGGGGTGATCTTCTGGCCTCTCCTGAGAACGCACATTGCCGCTGAAACGTCGCTTCCCATGGGCAGAATATTTCCAGGTTCTGCTGAGTTCTCTATCACCACCAGGTTTTCCTCCCTCCTTGCATATTCGTCGGAGACGACGCCACTTGCGCCTGCCGGGATGCGGGCGCCTGTCAGTATCCTTACTGCCATCCCGGGCGAGATCTCGATTCCGTGTGTACCCCCTGCGGCCATCACTCCGAGCACCCTGAGCCTCGCAGGGTGTTCCTGCGTTGCACCGGCCACATCTCCGGACACGACTGCATACCCATCTTTCCGGGATGTATCAACCGATGGGGAGTCGATGAGGGAATAGAGGTCAGATGCAGCGATACGCCCGACGCTCTCGACAAGCGAAACGTCTTCTCGGGGAAGCGGCGCGATGTGGTTTAGGACCAGCCGCAACGCCTCACTCAACCCGAGCGTTTCGCCGTTCATCCAAGTATTCCCTCCTTCTCTTTTCTGGGGCCAGTTGCACGGGATAGACTGCTCCTTTCTTCTTCATAATGTGATGCAATCCGGGTCACCCTACCGCTGGACGTCCTGGACGCCCGGGATGACCCGCAAGATCTCTCCGACTATCTTGCTCTTGATCGCAGCCCTCCTCCGGGTCTCCGTGTAGTACTTGACGACCATCAGGACCTGGTGCCGGTCAATGTGCACGAAGACAGTCGGCTTGGTCTCGAAGGCAGGGAGATACATCCTGTCACCGAGTCCCTTGATCT
>CAZRCH010000114.1:0-2183 GCA_964598545.1 uncultured Methanolinea sp.
TCCGTCTGCTCAACCTGCGACGGCCCGCTCTTCCGGGACAAGGTGGTCGCCGTGGTCGGCGGCGGGAACTCGGCCCTCCAGACCGCGATCGAGATGAGCAGGATTGCACGGGAGGTCCACCTCGTCGTCAGGAGCACGATAAAAGCAGACGAGGCTTATGTGAAGCAGTATGAGCAGCAGGAAAACATCCGGACCTACCTCCACCACACGGTCGCGGCGCTGCACGGGAACGCCATGCTCAATGGCATCACGATAAAAGACCGTGAATCCGGAAAGGAGACCACGATTTCCCTTGACGGGGTCTTCGCGGAGGTAGGCTGGATCCCGAACACCGATTTCCTCGAGGGGTTCCTGCACCTCAATGACCAGAAGGAGATCGAGATCGACATCAACTGCCACACGAGCGTTCCCGGGGTCTTTGCGGCCGGGGACGTGACGAACATCAGGACCAAGCAGATCATCACTGCCGCCGGAGAGGGGGCAAAGGCGGCACTCGAGGCCTACGATTACGTGGCGAGATTTGAGTGAATTATCTCACCTCTCTTTTTTAAAGACCACGATCCTGTTGGTGTTGGTCCCGTGAGCGTTATTTCCGATTCCCCATATGTGGGAGGTCTTGGTGAAGTCCTGCAGGTTCACAAGTATACCCTCGCACGTGAACCCGGCCCGGACTCCGAGCGGCACCACGGTCTCATCGAGCAGGACACTACCTCCCCTCACCTCGCCAACCTCGAAGGCAACGTGGCCCCCGGCGCTCGTGACACGGAAGAGTTCGTAAAGCGTCTGCTGCATCACCCGCCTCCACTCGGCGAGCGAGCGGGTGACGGTGAGGCTCTTTTCGACCGCCCCGGGATCTATCCCATTGAACCAGCACCGGAGCCAGTTGTCGGATGAATACTGGACCACGTCGAGGAACGGAGGGGAGGTGACGGTGAGCTTGACAGTGCCGTCACCGATCGCGGGCGTCCGGTGCGAGTCACCCGAGAGGAAGAGGGCGTGCTCCCCCGCCTTCCGCAGGTGATCCTGCTGGATTTTGCTCACGCCCTTCAGGAGCGATAGTGTCTTTTTCAGGATCAGGACCCGGGTGTCCCGGTATGGCGGTACCTGGTTCCTCTTTTGGTTAATCCGTTCCTGCCGGGTGGGTGAGACTGCCTGGTTTGGCGGAAGTGTGTAGACAGAAAAGAAGCCGCTCGAGTGGCCCGTCAGCCTGTTGGTCGCGACCATGCGTATCCATTCATCGAGGTGGTCGAGGTCCCCCTCCCCCTCCCTGTCGAGCAGGTAATTGCGAAGAGAGACGATCTCCGCCTCTGTCCCTGGGTGATAGAACATGGAGAGGTCCATTTCAGCCACCGCATCATTGTCAATGGGTATCGCATCGAGCCTCGACTTCACCGAGGCTGGGTCAGGCAGAAAGAAGCGGGGGCGTGTGAGGAGGCGCGAGAGGGGGTTGGCATCGTTTGCCGCAACAGCCCTTCCCAGCAGGCCTGCCTCGATGACGGTGGTCCCCCTCCCGCTGAAGGGGTCATAGACCAGGTCACCAGGCTTTGTCAGGAGGTTGATGAAGTAGGACGGCAGCTGCGGCTTGAAGCAGCCGCGGTAGGAGACCTCGTGGAGGGATGAGCCCTGCCGCTGCCTGGCGGTCCAGAACTCCCCGGTGCTGCGTATGACGGGAATCCTATATACCGAAAGGGGTTCGGTGATGACATCTTCATCTCCCCCGAACGGAAGGTCGCCTGCCCCTGTCATTGTATGTAATATAGAAGCCCCTTTTGCTCATCAACCTCTCCACCCGTGGTGAAGGATCGCAATCCGACCAGTTAATGGTCCAGGATACCCATACTCTGGGCATGCACGAGCCTTCCCGGAAGATTGTCCACATGTTCTTTGGTGTGGGGATTGCCGCACTGGCATATGTCCTCCCAAAAGACCTGATGGTCCTCCTTCTCGCGGCCTCGATATTTGTCGGCTTCATCCTCGCCGAAGGGGTGTTGCGGGGATACTGCATCCCGCTCGTCTCCCTCCTTATCCGGAATCTTGAGCGCGACGGCGAATACCCTGGGAAAGGAGCCTTCTATTTCACCGCAAGCGCTCTCTTCTGCGTGCTCATCTTTGAATCGGCAGTTTCAGTCCCTGCAATACTCTCGCTCGCGGTCCTTGACGGCGCAGCCACGCTCGTGGGACTG
>CAZRCH010000115.1:0-2036 GCA_964598545.1 uncultured Methanolinea sp.
ACCGGAGGTCACGGCGGGGTCGAGGGGCGGCAGCCCCCGGCAAGCCTTCGATGATACATGAGCCTGGCGCGATCCTTTTAATCAATCCATTCCAGGAGTCTCGTGCCAGGATCCGTTGCCTGTGTCTTTTTTATATTCACAGGGGGTTCTGTTCCCACACGGGGATCTCCTTCGGTACCCGCAAGTTGTCCAAGGTCCCGGTAGCCCGGAAGGATATCCTGATCCCTGCGGAAGGGAATCTCGTTGGCAAGGATGATCGGATTCAGGGGAGCAGTTGCAGGAGGATGCGAGAGAAAACCCGGGACCTGCTCTTCTGCCAGGGGAAGGGGATTGCGTCTGAGCAGAAAATCGATGTAATCCTCAACCTCTCTCTGGAGTTCCGGCGGGAGCCTGGAGATCTTCTCTTCAATCCCTGTCATGGCTATCTCATGCCCCGTTCTGCCTAACACTCTGCATTCCCATGTCTTATTCTCTTTGATTCCTCGTTCAGGATACGAGGAGGCGTATCTCACTTCACCCGCGAGAGCAGCAGCACCCGGCAGCTGTGCTCAACAATTGAGGTGAGGACGTAGCCCTCTTCGAGCGATCGTGCGCCGCAGAACGTCCCATGCCCCCTGACGATGACGGCCACCCCGTCTTTCAGGGCGGACGCCGCACGCTCCGCCATCTCCATGCTCCCCGGCGGGCCAGTGACCACCGGAATGGAGGAGCAGAACATCTCGCCCTCGCTGTCGACAGGAATGATGCAATCCCTGTGAAGTGAGATCGCGACTGCGTGCGGGGGATGGGCGTGGACTACCGCAAGGTGCCGGGTGAGCCGGTATACCTCCCTGTGCAGGCGGTATTCGCTTGATACCTCCGGCGGGACTGATCCCGCGAGGGAAACGTGAACCAGTTCTTTCGGGCAGTCCAGGAACGCACCGTTGCGGGTGATCAGGAACCCTGCACCATCCCTGACACTCATGTTCCCGAAATTTGCGCCCACCAACCCCTCCTGCCGGAGCCGCTCTCCAATCCTCTGGAACTCTTTTGCCTGGTTCATAGCGGGAGTAAGTGCGCAGGAAAAGGTGGTTATCTGAACTGGATCCCGACGTCCCGCATCTTGTTGAAGCGGGCGATATTGAGGAGCAGGGGGGTCAGGCACTCGACCATGCATGAAGCGGCAAGGGGGCCGGCATTGTATGCCCTGACGCGGGGGACACTGTTGATCAGCTCCATGACGACCGCCTTTGCGTCCGGGTCATCCCCGCAGACCGGGATGGCCAGATCAAGTTGCTCGTCAAGCGCCCGCCACTTGTTCGCGGCAACGGTGTTGAAGGCAGTGCAGAGGCGTGCATCGGGGGGGATCAGCCTCTTGATCAGCATCGCCGCAGAACCTTCCGGTGGCGGGACGAACATGAAATACTCACGCTTCTCCATCGGGTTGACAGGGGATATCACGATCTTTCCCGAAAGTCCCTTCAGTGTCGCGAGGGTGGGTTCGACATGTTTGAAGGGTATCGCGAGGATCACCACGTCGGACCTGTCCACCGCCTCCTGGTTCGTATGGCCCTGGCAGCTGCAGGGAAGACCCCGCTTTGTGAGCATGTCCAGGCAGCAGGCGCTGCTCTGGGCTGCCTTCTCCTCCTCCCTGGACCCGATGACCACGTCATGGCGGGACGAGAGGCGCATGGCGATCCCCTCGCCGATGTCGCCGGTTCCCCCTACGATGCCGACTTTCATCTAATCCACCAGGCGTGAGAGCATGGATTCGAGCGTCTCGGCACTGGTGACCCCTTCGAGGCTGTGCATCACCTTCCCATCCTTCTCGATGATGAGGGTCGGGACCACCCGGATGCCGTATTTGTTTGCCATCTCCATGTGCTGGTCGACATCGATCTTCCTGATGTCCACCTTGTCGCCCATCTTCTTTTTCAACTCCTCGAGGATAGGCCCCTGCCGCCTGCACGGCCCGCACCAGTCAGCATAAAAGTCGAGTAATACCGGTCTGCTCATGTGAATTCCCAAGAATCTAAGTGGAGAAAAAAGGGTGATAA
>CAZRCH010000116.1:0-1863 GCA_964598545.1 uncultured Methanolinea sp.
TCGCTCTGCAGCCCTGCAAGGATGTAGGCATTGAGGGATTCTCCAGAGAGGAGCGGCGCGTGTCCGTCCCGAATGGAGCAGAGCGCAAGTTTCCCGAAAATCCCTTCGTCCCGCTCCAGCACACCGGGGACATTCATCACTTCTCCAAGGCCCAGCACTCCCTCACGCCCGATGAACTCCGAGAGGTCCTCCGCAGTCAGTTCTGCTCCCCCCCTGTCAAGGGGAGTGGCCGGCACACAGGAAGGAAGCATGATGAATATATCGATGGGAAGGCCTTTTCGTTCACGGAGCATGTAATCGATTCCCGCCTTGCCGCAGACGTTTGCTATCTCGTGGGGATCGGCCACGACGGTTGTGGTGCCGTGCATCGCCACCACCCGTGCATACTCGGCCGGGACGAGGAGGGAGCTCTCGATATGCACGTGGGCATCGATCAGGCCCGGGACCACCTTTCTTCCTTTCAGGTCGGTAATTTCCCTGGCCCTGTAATGACGACCCAGGCCCACGACCTTTCCTGAAGCAACTGCAATATCCGTATTCATCCAGTTGCAGGTGAATGGATCGTATACGCACGCATTTTTGAACAGCGCGTCGGCCGGTTCTTTCCCGAGGGCCTGTCTCATCATGGCAGGAGAGGGGAAGTCTTCCATGAGAAAAGGAGTGGTCCGGGATGGGACAAGAACATTCTTCTCCAGAGAAAGTGACCCCGGGATACTACACCTAATGGGTGGATTGATGAATGAGTAGGGGGGGTTATGAGCCGGGTGAATATGAGGGGTAATTGAGACAGAATGAGCGATTGGCGGGACGGGGTGGTTTTAATTGAAATCTTTAGGTATTACCTGCGCTCCTCGGCAGCGATCTTCTGCTGGGCAGTCAGCACATCCACCAGGAGGTCTTTCATGATCTTCTTCATGAAATCCCTCCCTTCCTCGGACGCGAGGTAATCATGGAGGTTCTCTTTGAACTGTCCCACATCGTTCTGATTGTCGACGAAATATATTAATGCTTGGGTGATACAGTCAGAGACGGTTGAAAACTTTTTCTCTTCATATACCAGCTTATTCACTTTTTCGTAGATATTTGGGGGCATTTTGTAGGAAATTGCCACCCGCTCTCCCCTTTTGTTGTTACCCCTATCCACCATTCCTAATGAAATGGAGTTCCTTCATATAAAAAAGCTGCGAAAATTAAAGAATTACCTATGAAATACCAATTCATGCTTGTTTTACCTATGTATTACATAAAGAATACTTTATATAGGAACGCCTGCCATGGAAATGTAATGGAGGCAGACAATCGTGAATGAGATACTGTTCTTTGGAGTGATATTCGGGGGTATCTTCTCCCTCTTCTCCAGTCTCGTGCTGGTGCACATGGGGTTGATGATCGATAGGTTCCCGGTTGGGGACGAGGAGGGGAGGGAGCGGTCCATATGGAGTCCGAGGGAGTTTACCCGATACGCGGTAATGATCTACTGGCCCATGTATATCACCGGTGCCGCGATGCTCGTCCCAGGAACCCGTGTCCTGACCGTTGCAGGCATTGCCACCCTTTTTGGGCTTATCCTCTTCATGATCACCGCACTGGTATTTTCAGGGGCGACCTACAACCTGATGAGAGCCCAACGGAAGGGAAGCGGGAGCCCGTTGGCCATCGGATCCATGATGAAGCCGGAAAGTATCCTGCGCGCCTTCCGCCTGCCTGTCCAGAGCAGGAAGATCCCTTCCACCCGGTCGTCCCAGGCATCGCGACCGGCGGTCGTTGAGGAATAGAGCCTCCTCCCCTCTCTCTCTCTCTCTTTTTTCTGCACCTCCCAGCACTGGCCCTATCGGACTCAGGGGATGCCACAGTGGCGGGGGC
>CAZRCH010000117.1:0-1783 GCA_964598545.1 uncultured Methanolinea sp.
CCAAGTGGCTCACCATGCGCCGATGGCTCGACGCGAATCCCGACGACGAGTTCGCAAAAGAGGTGAGAGCCACACTGAGTTTGGAACCAACACGCTACGCCACCTACACGCGTGAATACGTTGGATGGGGTGTGTTCGCGCTGATGGCGCGGTGATTCTTCCCATGGAGGAATAAGAAAAACTCCCGCAAGACCTCCATGACCTTGCCGTGGTGGCCAAGCTTCGTGATGAAACGACGTACAGCCTCGATGAGTTGAAGAAGCGCCAGAACGTTTGAGAAATGCCCACTGGGGAAACAAAAAAGAGCAGGCGGGAGCACTACTGAGTAAGACCGGGGGACCATATGAGGAAACATGCGTTTTATCTTATCACCTCCCTCATCGCAATCCTTGAGTTCATCCTCTTCCTCTGGGCGCTCGGAAGCGGTACTCCGCTCCCGTTCGTGGTGGGACTGTTCCTTGGGATCGCGGTAATATACCTTGCTCGCCTGTATGTCGAAGAGATTATCGAGGATGAGAGGGTCCAGAAGATCAGGGAGAGGACTGCGTTTTCCACCCTCCAGATCAGCTGGATTGCCCTCCTCGCATTTTCGCTCTGGATGATTATCGAGGGATCAGCGGGGCGTCTCAACCCGGAACTCCGCCGGCTCGGCATTTTTGGAATTGGCCTTCTCCTGGTCAATGCAGGGATGGTTATCGTATTCATCCTCCTGTTCTTTTACTACCGGAAACAGTACGGGGAGTGAAGAAGATGAAGAACAGGATAAAGGTCTACCGCGCCATGCACGATCTCACCCAGGAAGCCCTTGCTTCCCATATCGGGGTGACACGGCAGACCATCCAGGCCATCGAGACAGGGAAGTATGATCCTTCCCTGCCGCTTGCCTGGAAGATTGCCTGCTATTTTCATACCACCGTCGAGGATATCTTCAACCTGACCTGCCCGGATGAGCAGGGCGAGTGAACGTTATAATTCTCCTGTGTAGAGTTATTGAACCGTTACACTCATGAGGAGAGATTGCAGGTAATGATTGCACTATGCCTAGTATGAATTGCAAATAGCAAGTTATATATGTCTATTTGTTAATATTATTTTACAATCGGATATGCCAGGTGCATATCCGGGAAGCAGGAGGGAACCATGACAAGACGACCGTTACTGATTGCCGGTCTTTTGTTCTGCCTTGTCGGGCTGCTTGCACTGCCGGCTGCCGCATCTGCTGCCGGTGGGAAACTGGCCGGGCTGGGAGAAGGAGCAATAGATCCGGGCCTCAAAGATGAACTCTGGAACATCCATGCACAGCACCGTCTCAATGATTACGAGTACCATATCGAGGCGGCGGGAGATACTATCGAGGCGCTGGAACGTTATGGATACGACACAGACGACATGTCGGCGACTTTACGCGAGATCAGTGCAATGCACGACCCGCTTGAAACTGCGCTGAATGAGAGGGACCGGGAGGAATTGAAATCAATCAATACCGACCTGCGCCACCTCTGGAAGGAGTATTTCCAGGAGTTGAGACAGCTTCTCAAGGGTGATTAAACCGGACCTGGATCCTCTTTTTTCAATGAATATTGCAATAGAGGGAACTCCCCCTCTATCAAACGAGGTTGAACTCTAAAAAAATTATTCCCGCTCTTTTCATGATCTCCCATGATCGCAACCCTTGATATGTTCCAGGTTACGGGCGGATTCTCTCCAAACCGAGGAAAAAAAGTGGTTTTAATAGCCGTTATACAGTGCCATTGCACGATCGTAGAATTTCTTTGCTTCCAGG
>CAZRCH010000118.1:0-1759 GCA_964598545.1 uncultured Methanolinea sp.
CGGGAACGGCATCATGGAAGAGCCGCGGGTCCGCTATTTCATGCTTGGCGAGAACAGATGGAGAGATGACGCCTCCTGGCCCCCGGCAAAGGCAGAACCCGTGACCCTTTACCTCCACAGCGGTGGGAGGGCGAACTCCCTTTCGGGCGACGGGGCCCTCACCCGCGAGTTGCCGGGGGACGAGGCCCCCGATGTCTACGTTTACAACCCCAGGGACCCGGTCCCAAGTCTCGGAGGGCAGTCCTGCTGCATTCCCGGCATCACCCCCATGGGGCCTGCCGACCAGCGGATGGTGGAGGCGATCAACCAGGTGCTCGTGTACACCATGGCCCCCCTGGAAACGCCCTTCTGCATTGCGGGGAGCGTATCCGTGCGGCTCTTTGCTGCCACAGATGTCCCAGACACCGACTTCTGCGTGAAGCTGGTGGATGTGTTCCCGGATGGGAGGGCGATCAACCTCACATCCGGCATCCTCCGTGCGAAGTTCCGGGACTCGCTGGAGCATCCGCACCTTCTCTCTCCGGGAATTGTCGATGATTTCCGCATCGACGGCGGGAGCACGGCGGCGCAGATCCGGAAGGGGCACCGCATCAGGCTCGAGGTGACGAGCAGCAACTTCCCCTGCTGGGACCGAAACACCAACTCCGGAAACAACCCAATGAAGGACACTTATGCGGACATCCGGGTGGCGACAACCCAGGTCTTCCACGACCGGGCTTACCCTTCGTGCATGGTGATCCACGGGTGGGAGGAGCGGTGAGGAAGAGCCGCGAGATCCTACTCCGGTGCTACCATGACCCGGCATTCGTTTTTTCCAACGTCCAGGTCTGTTACATCGACAGGGGGGCGCCGGGAAACGAGTCATGCGTTCCCGGAGAGAGAATCCATGCCCTCGATTCGCAGTACATGGAGATCGGGGAAGGACCGGAGTCGTCTCCCATCCCGTATCACCGCATCACCCGCATCATGTACCAGGGCGAAGTGCTCTGGGAACGGCAGGGGAAACACAGTGAGTAGCAGGCGCCCTCTCTCTTATACGCCTCGTCGCTTTGCCATGTGGGTGACTTGAGGTTGAGCGATCTTTGCATACCTATCCAGGATCGCTCCGGGGCTTCCCCACGCAGCGTGTATCACGAAGAGGGGTGCGGGATGACTGCTCCCTGCATAATGGGCCCGGGGTTCCTAAATCTTTACTTACATTCGCGGAGAGCCCGATGTACCTGACGAACTCCCTAGAGGAAGGGCGGCAATAGTCATATCGATGACCGTTCTCGCCGGGGCATGGGCCGTCCTTCCGGGATCAGGGGGTGTCCCACCCAAGGGACCCAAGGAGCGCCCTGGTCAGGTCTTCGGGCACCGCGTGGGGCTTCCGCGGCTTGGCAAGAAGTGAGATGGCATACTTCAGGGGTACGGACCGGTTCTCCTCCTTACAGATGGGAAACTCGCCGCTAAACCTGGATAGCGCGTATGAGAACGCCCCGACGATCTTTGTCCTGCTCCGGAGGTCCTCTTTCTTGAGCGCCATGGCATGCTCGAGGATGGAGAGGTCGATGAGCGTGCTCGGGATCCAGTCGATCTCGCAGGCATACCCGAAGATCCAGGCGATGGGGGAGGTCTTCAGGGTGGCAAGGAGATCAGTGCGGTTCGCCCCGAGGGTGCAGGAGCCGAGCAGGACCCCCTCGATATTCGTGGTCCGTGCCACCCTCCTGACACCCCGAAGCAGCGTCGTGAGACGCATCCCGCTGCTGATGGTCTTTCC
>CAZRCH010000119.1:0-1730 GCA_964598545.1 uncultured Methanolinea sp.
CCTGGAGGACCTTTGTCGCCGGGCGGTTGTTCAGGGTGTGGAGGACATTGCCTTCCGACGATGTGACGGTCATCGCCATGCCGACCCCCGTCCAGCCGCTGGTGACGATGCCGGAGATATCAACCCGTGAGCGGTCGAGGACCATGGCCACTGCGCCATCCGATGTGCAGCCCGCCCGCGAGAAGACGAAGGTCTCCTCCATTTTTCCATCATCCCCCGCAAGGCCCCCATAGAGGGGTGTGCCGGGAGGGGTAACGGAGAGTATCCCCCTGACAATGGCTTCCCCGTCGTTTTTCAGCCCTGCAATCGCAATGATGAACGCCGGGTCATCAAATCTCTCACGGCCCCATCGACCGATCCCTGCCCCAAGTTCGAAACTGGAGTCATCACCCCGCTCCATCATGGTAACGGCAAAGAGTGTGGGATCAAGGGGAATGAAGCAACACGCAGCTGTCCGCTCCTGCACCGGCTCCTCACCACCTGTGCCGAGGATCTCGCCGGCTGTGGAGCTTCCAAATATTGGTATTCCAAGGGAACTCGCGGAACTTGCGACCTCGGGAATACCGAGATGCACCGAGGAGAAGATGATACCAAGTGTCGGAGAGACAGCCATTGCCTCCCTGCTCCTTTCAACCAACTCCTCGCAGGAGAACGCCGAGAAGTATCTGCCCTCCGGTATCATGTGCGTCTCTTCCTATTTTTCTCTTAAGACCTCTTAAATGGTGAGGGATTGCGTGTTCAAGGATTCGTAATGCACGCTCCGGGGTCCCTTGACATGGTTGCGCAGGCACGGGAGGGGTGCTTCTTTCCGGCCTCGTATGTGTGCATCCGGATTCGCAACCTCCCCCCTCTTCTGCAGCAAGCGCCCGCCTGTTCAAAACGGAAAACCCCGGGCCCTTTTCCCGGTCCCGGATCAGTCCCTTCTCAGGAGCCTCCGGGCGCCGTTTGAGACCAGGAATGCCGAGCCCAGTATCCAGACCCCAAGGAAATCCCTTGCCACAAAGAAGAGCGATTTGTCAGGAAACTGGGCGTCCCGGACATTTCGAAGGGAGAAGAACGCAAGGCACACCCAGACGACCGCGACAAACGACTGTGCAATGACGGATATCCAGAGGCCAAGCGACGCAAAGACAGAACTGATGCAGAACAGGAGCACGCTCGTCAGGCTTGCGGAGAAGAAATTGACCACGGCGCCACGGTTCATCGTGTCCAGCAGTTGCGGGATGAGCAGTACTCCCGCGAGGAATATGAAGCTCGTGAGTGCCAGGTCCTGCCAGCTCATAAGGAACTCCTGTGATGTCCCATTTTGCAGGATAAGCATCGACGTCAATGCATATGAAAAGATACATCAGTGCCGGCACGATCGGCGTACCACGACTATAACGTGGTATCCCCCTGCACTTCGGGCGCGCCACTCCCCCCCCGCGTGTGGAGCATGCCTCTATCGGGGACGTTACTTACCACCCGGAGCCCCACTCCCCCCCCGCGTGTGGAGCATGCCGCCCTGATTGCCGCGAGCGCGACCGAAACAGGGGGATAAGGTCCTCTGAGAGGCCCGGTCCCCCGAGGTCCTGCCGGGATCTCTGGTCACCGGGACCCTGGCGCATCCCGCGGCCCGAAACACGCGTGGTGGGCGAGCGGACCCATTGCCCCTATTTCCCTCTGGCCAGGTCTTTTCCGGCACTCCATGCCGCTCCGACCTCTTCGCCGACTGTCCAGTACCGGTTGTC